>JBBQIR010000140.1:0-1537 GCA_038325105.1 Coriobacteriia bacterium | reverse complement strand
TGGGCGGCTCGTAGCATGACGGGACTCGACCTCCTCATCCCCGAGTACCTGCTCCTTGCCGGTGCGATCGTGGCGCTCTTTGTCGAGCGTCTGTCCTCACGCGCGAGTGCGGGTGCGTTCCTCGGGGCAGCCATTGCGCTTGCAGCGTCTGTCGCGGCGGTCGTCATCGGCAGCGGTGGCGAGGTATCGGGAGGTATGCTGACTCTCGACGCGGTGGCGGTCACGGTGCGCGTCGCGATCTTGGCGCTCACGGCGGTCTACCTGCTCTGGGTGGCGGGTCGCGGCATGGGACCTGAGCGCTCACAGGAGGCCGTGTCGCTCGCGCTGTTTGCAGCGCTCGGCGGCATGCTCGTGGCGGCATCTCGTGACCTCATCGTGCTCTTCATCTCGCTTGAACTCGCGACGATGCCCGCATACGTGCTCATGGGCTACCGGCGTGCTGACGAGCGCAATCTCGAAGGAGCGCTCAAGTACTTCCTGCTGTCGATGACCACGAGCCTCATTATGCTCTACGGCCTCTCGTTCCTCTTCGGGATCGCCGGCTCCACCTCGTTCGCGGTGATTGCCGCCGCGCCTACCGCCGGACTGCTCGGCACGTTCGCGGCGGTCTTCGTGTTCATCGGACTGTTCACCAAGATGTCCGCCGCGCCGTTTCACTACTGGGCACCGGATGCCTACGCCGGCGCGCCCGCCGCATCGGTCGCCTTCGTGTCGACCGTACCGAAGCTCGCCGGTGTGGCTGTGATGGTGAGTCTCGCAACGATGCTCGTGCCACACGCACCCATGCTGCCGACGGTCATAGCCATCGTGGCGGTCGCATCGATGCTGCTTGGCAACCTCGCCGCGTTCCCGCAGACCGATGTCCGACGCCTCATGGCCTACTCGGGCGTCGCACACACCGGCTACATGCTGCTCGCACTCTCCTCGGCCACACCTGCCGGCTATGGGGCCGCCGTGTTCTACACGATTGCTTACGCGATTCCCTCGATGGCGATCATGCTCATCGCTGCCGAGGAGGGCACCGAGATAGACGACTTCGCGGGCCTCGTTGCCAGGCGCCCGGCGCTGGCGTGGGGGAGCGTCGTGTTGTTGCTGTCGCTCGTTGGCGTGCCGCCGATGGTCGGTATGCTCGGGAAACTCGTCGCGTTCACCGCCGCCGTCGACGCAGGCCGCCTCGCGCTCGTTGTCGTTGCGGTCGTTATGAGTGTGGTCTCGGCGGGCTACTACTTCCGAATCCTGCGACCTGTCTTCTTCGAAACCCGTCCGGATGCGCCGGTTCGCGCGCGCTCTCGAAGCGCGGCCGTCGCGATTGCCCTGCTCGTGGTCGCGACGCTTGCGCTCGGTATCGGCGCGTCACCGCTCCTCGGATATCTGGGCATCAGTTTCTTCTGACGAAGAACGTGTGAAGAGGTTGTGCCGTCGTTGTGTGCACGCGTCGCGATGTCAGGGTGCTCGGGTATAGTCGGAGTCTGAACGGTCCACCGCATCCCACATACGAGCGAGGTACCCGATGAGTGACGATCGCGAACCCGAATCG
>JBBQIR010000139.1:0-1651 GCA_038325105.1 Coriobacteriia bacterium | reverse complement strand
CGCCACGACGCTCCCGAGCGCGTCGGTGTGCACGGCGTAACTCGCGGTGACGGTGCCGGTCGTGACGCGGACCTCGAGCGGCGCGCCTCCGGGGCCGTAGAGGTAGCGGTAAAGGGTGCCGTCGGAGTCGCGCTCGGCGGTGAGCTGGGAGCCGGTGTAGAAGTACTCGGTCGCGCGCGAGGACGCGGGCGTCTCGACGGTCTTGCGGACCCGCATGCCGCCTGCGCCGTACTCGTACGTCGCGGTGGCGTCGGCGGAGGCGACGCGCGCAAGGGCGCCCGAGGCACTCCAGGCGAAGGTCGTCATGTCAGAGGATCGTGGTGGCACCCGTATCCAGAAGGCTTCTGATATTCCTAGTTCTGTCTGCGTTGCTGCAATCGTTCCTTCAAGTATGGCATCCCTCGCGATTGCGCCATCTTGTCCTTGCCGGTCTTGAGCCTGATCCAACCCCAGGTTCCCCAGAGAATGAACGCCCACGCAACTGAGTACACGACAAGCCGCACGGACAGGGGTGCCCAGCCCTCGAGGGGCGGCAACGAACCCCAGCCGATCACGAACATGAGATGATCGAGGTGAATCACCCACCCGAGTGCGGCAGCGTAGACGAGACCGAGGAACGCCTTGTTCGATAGGATTCTGGCCCCCCACAATGCGCCGACGATACCTACAACGACGAAGAGCACGAGCGGGTTGACGAGACCATTCCATGTCAGGTAGTACCATTCGTAGTCCAATTCATCCTCCGTCGCTCAGCGGTCGCAAGCCATGATTGTAGCCTCGGCGGCAGTCCAGGCCACGCCCGACACTCGAGCTACACCCACAGCCGCGTCATCAGCGACACCTCCGCCAATACCTGCAGTAACGAAGGTAACCGTCGCCTCAAACGCAAAGTTCTTCCATCCGTAGTCGTCATCACCGAGCCCTGCTCGGCCCGCTCCCGCGGCAAGACCGACGATGGCCGAGACTGCCGCCACTGCCGCGACCGCGCCCGCTCCCGCCCAGCCGACCGGAGTGCACAAGAGCACGACTCCAGCCACTAGTCCGACCCCTCCGGCTATCTTCTGCAATCCCTCCAGGCCGTCGGCATACGCCTCGTCCGTGGCTTCCTTGGCTGCTGCCTTCATCGCCAACGATGTGTCCGCCCTCGCTTGGGCCATCGCCATGCGGGCTGCGCGGTCGGCCGCCGCTGCTTTCGCCGCCTGAAGGGCTGCCGCCCTGGCAGCCGCCAACGCTTTCTGTCGCGCCACCATCGCGGCGTACCGGTCGCTCGCTTGCTTCATCCAGTAACGCTTCGCACTCTCACTCTTGGCGTGCGTCGCCATGTTCACCGCGCAGTCTACGGAGCTTACTTTGCCGTCACCGTCCGCGTCCATGATGGCGCCTGTCGGGTCGCTCGCCCCGATGGGGTCGTCCTCGCAGTACACGTACGGGTTGAGGCTCGCGGGGTTGCCGGCGCTCGGTGCGGCCGGGTCAGGCGACAGGAAGCGGCACGCCTGCGGATCGTAGTATCTGGCGGGCAGGTAGTAGAGGCCGGTCTCGGCATCGAGGGTGTAGCCTCGGTAGCGGAAGGGCTGGCGGAGCGCGACGGCGCGGTCGAGGGCGGACGCGGTGAGCAGGGTCGTCGCGATCGGAGCGCCCCACGGGTCGTAGG
>JBBQIR010000138.1:0-2030 GCA_038325105.1 Coriobacteriia bacterium | reverse complement strand
CATCAAGGCGATCGACCGCTTCGACATCGACCGCCAAGTCGAGTTCACCACCTATGCGACGCCCACCATCGTGGGTGAGATCAAGCGCCACTTCCGAGACAAGGGTTGGGCCATCAAGGTTCCTCGTCGTCTCCAGGAGCTCTCGTTTCGTGTGAACCAGGCCGTCGACGCGCTCACACAGCGACTTCAGCACTCGCCGACCATCCCTGAGATCGCCGAGTACCTCGGTGTCACCTCTGAAGAGGTGCTCGAGGCGATGGAGACGAGCGAGGCATACAACTTCGTCTCGCTTGAGACCGACCGGGGCGGAGACGGGTCCGATTCGTTCTCCATCCTTGAGTACGTCGGCAAGGACGACGCGCTCATGGCGGTCATCGACGACAGAACCACCCTCTCGGCAGCTTTCAAGAAGCTCACTCCGCAGGAGCAGCACGTGCTCTACCTGCGATTCTTCGAGGGACTGACTCAGACCGAGATCGCGCGGCAGCTTGAGATATCGCAGATGCAGGTTTCGCGCCTGCTGCGAAGAACACTCAGGATCCTGCGCGAGAATATCGTCAGGGAGTGACGCTGTCGTGACCACTCCCGAGGCCCGATACGCGCGACTCAGGACCACCGCCGTCTCAGTCTGGGCCGCGATCGGCGTCCTGATCCTCATCGCGGTCGCCTTCTGGGGTCTCGGCAAGATATCGGCTGCGTTCGTGCCTTTCGCGGTCGCCTTCATCATCGCCTTCTTGCTCAACTGGCCGGTCAAGTTGCTCGCCGCCCGCGGCATGTCGCGTGGCCCCGCGGTGCTCACGTGCATGCTCGTCGGCGCCGTCACTCTCGGCGTCACCGTCACCCTGCTGGCGCCCCCGGTGTCTCGACAGGTTCTGTCGTTTGCCCAGGCGGCACCAGCGGCGTTCGCGCAACTCGAGGTTGCGGCGTTGCAGGTACAGACGCGCTTCTCGGACATGGTCATTCCCACCTGGACTCGCGGCGTGATTCAGTCGGCGTCCGTTCAGGTCTCCCAGCTCGCGGTTAAGATCGGCAATGACCTCGCCTCGCTCGTTCTGAATGCGGGAGGTGACCTCGCCACCGGGTTCTTCGACGTGTTCATTGCGCTGGTCATCGCCTTCTGGGCGCTCA
This sequence comes from Coriobacteriia bacterium, assembly GCA_038325105.1. Classification (GTDB taxonomy): domain Bacteria; phylum Actinomycetota; class Coriobacteriia; order Anaerosomatales; family Anaerosomataceae; genus WSXY01. The sequence continues at coordinate 902 of JBBQIR010000138.1, read as the reverse complement.
AGGATCTCCCCAAGATGCGCGAAGAGGTTCTGCTGATTGCCGGCCCCAAGTTCGAGGACGACGCCGAGCTGCTCATCGGTACGGTCAACAAGGTTGTCGGAGGCTACCTGAAGGGCCAGACGATCGCATCGCTGACCACCGGCACGTTGGCGGCGATCGGCCTGGCCATCTTCCACGTGCCCTACGCCCTGGTGCTCGGGATCATCACGTTCTTCCTCAACTACATCCCGTACATCGGGCCCTTCGCGGCGGGATTCATCGCCGGACTCGTCGGGCTGTTCGTCAGCCCGCTGACAGGGCTTGCCGCGGTCTTGGTCATCGTGGTTGCGCAGAACTTCACCGACACCGTCATAACGCCTCGGGTCATGTCCGAGCAGGTCGACCTGCATCCGATCCTCGTGATACTCTCCCTGCTTATCGGCGCCTCCCTGTTTGGGATAGCTGGCATGCTCTTCGCCATCCCGGTTGCAGCCACCGGGAAGGGACTCTTCGTCTACTACTATGAGCGGCGCACCCAAAGGCCGCTCTCGAGCGAGGACGGAGCGCTATTCCGAGGATCTGGCGGCGACACGGCCGATGATCCGGAGCCTGATAAGCCATCGCCAGACGGCATGGCTGTGTGACCCAAGAAGCCCATGAGGAGCGGACGAGTTGAATTCAGCTGAGATACGAGAGAGCTTCCTTTCCTACTTCGAAGGCAAGGGGTGCAAAAGGCAGCCTTCATCGTCGCTGATACCTGACGATCCATCGCTGCTGCTCACGACAGCCGGCATGGTGCAGTTCAAGCCGGTGTTCCTGGGCGCCACGAACCTCGGGTTCACGCGCGCTACGACCGTGCAGAAGTGCGTGCGCACCACCGACATCGACATCATCGGCACGACCGGTCGCCACCACTCCTTCTT
>JBBQIR010000137.1:0-2264 GCA_038325105.1 Coriobacteriia bacterium | reverse complement strand
GACTGCGCGCGCCTGCACCTCATCAGCTGCGCGCCCGCCAAGCACCAGCATCTTCGCCCCAAACACGAGACACAGCTCGGATAGCTCGGCCGGACCCTCACCGCGCAGGGTCTCGATGGCTTCGATGACCTCGAGTGCATTGCCGACAGCCATGCCCAGCGGCTGATCCATGTCGGTCATCAGGCACACCACGTGACGATCCAGCGCCTCACCAACGCGCTTCAACTCCTGAGCAAGACGGCGCGCCTCATCTTCCGTCTTCATAAACGAGCCGGAGCCGACCTTCACGTCAAGCACGATGGCGTCCGCGCCGCCTGCGACCTTCTTGCTGATGATCGAGCCGACGATCAACGGAATCGACGGCACGGTCGCGGTTACATCGCGCAACGCATACATCTTCTTGTCGGCCGGATCGATGTCGGGCGACTGCGCAATCACGGCAACGCCGATCTCTCGCACCTGAGCCAGGAACTCATCCGGCGAAAGCTGAACGCGGAAGCCGGGGATCGACTCGAGCTTGTCGAGCGTGCCGCCCGTATGACCCAGGCCGCGTCCCGACATCTTCGCCACAGGAACGCCACACGCCGCTACCAGCGGAGCCAGTACCAGCGTGGTGGTATCGGCGACGCCGCCGGTCGAGTGCTTGTCGACCTTGATGCCCGGAATCGCCGAAAGGTCGATCGACTCGCCGGACCGCGCCATGGCGTCGGTCAGTGCGACAGTCTCATCCGCTGAGAGTCCCTTCAACAGCGCAGCCATCATCCACGCCGCCATCTGGTAATCGGGCACCGTGCCACAGGTGTAGTCGAACACGACCTGGTCGATCTCCGCAGTCGTGTGCTCGTGACCGTCACGCTTGCGTTCGATGAGCTCCTCGAAGGTGGGCTTGGACGTCATGCGCCACGCACCTTGGAGAGGAAGGAGGTGCCGCGACCGCATCGGCCGGCAATCCCGTAGAAGTCGAGCACGGTTTCACCGATATCGGCGAACGTCGCGCGAGTACCCAGCGGCACGCCGCCGTCGACGCCCTTCACACACACGATCAGTGGAGTGTACTCGCGGCTGTGGTCGGTCGACTCGGTCGTTGGATCGCAGCCATGGTCGGCAGTGAGGATGAAGAGATCGCCGTCGATCATCGCGTCGAGGAGCTCGGGCATCCGCGCATCGACCGCTTCGAGACCGCGCGCGTAGCCGTCGACGTCGTTGCGATGGCCCCACACCATGTCGAAATCCACGAGGTTCGCGAACACGAATCCTGAATCCGTCTCATCCGAGACGCGCTTGAGCAGATTGTCGAAGCCGTGCATGTTGTTCTCGGAGTGCGGAGACTCACAGATGCCCTTCCACGCGAAGATCTCGCCGATCTTGCCGATGCCGTAGCTCTTGACGTCGATCTCTTCGAGCCGATCGAGAACCGTGGGCTCGGTGGGTTCAAGCGCAAAGTCGCGACGCCGATGTGTGCGCTGATAGACGCCGCCGCTGTCAGGCCCGATGAACGGACGCGCGATGATACGTCCAACCGCGTGCTCTCCCACACAGACCTTGGTTCGGGCGATGTCGCAGATTCGGTAGAGCTCATCTATCGGGATGACGTCCTCGTGCGCGGCGATCTGAAACACGCTGTCGCCCGAGGTGTAGATGATCGGCTTGCCGGTTGCGACGTGCTCGTCACCGAGTTCTTGGATGATGACGGTCCCGCTGGCCGGATGGTTTCCGAGCCATCCCCGGCCTGTCAGCGCCGTGAAGGTGTCCATGACCTCGGGCGGAAAGCCGTCCGGATACGTCGGGAACGCGTGCATGAGCACCATCCCCATCATCTCCCAGTGCCCGGTCGTCGTGTCCTTGCCCGCACTGGCCTCGGCGCATTTGCCCCACGACGCACGTGGAGCATCCACCGCAGCCACCCCGAGAACGTCGGTGATGTTGCCCAGACCCATCGCGCCCAGGATGGGCATCGAAATACCGCCAGCGGCGCGTGAAGTGTTGCCGAGCGTATTGGAGCCCGCGTCACCGTACTCGGCAGCATCCGGCATCTCGCCGGCGCCAACGCTATCAAGGACCAGAACTATCGCACGCGGCGCGCGGCCCACCTAGATCACCACCCTGTCGACTTCATCGAGACTCGTGACACCCGCGAAGACCTTGTCGAGCGCGTCACGACGCAAGGTGACCATACCCCGCTCGATCGCGAGCTCACGCAACTCGTCTGCCGGAGCGTGGCGCAACGTGAGACGTGTAAGTTCCTCATCCATCTCCATCATCTC
>JBBQIR010000136.1:0-2348 GCA_038325105.1 Coriobacteriia bacterium | reverse complement strand
GGTCACGCCTGATCCTCTCGGATGCGTGTAGTTGTCGTCTCTGCGTGCATATTCCCGAATCGCGGCTCACAGCCTCGTCGGGCTAGAATAGGGTGCCCGAACAGGGCTCACGGCGAGTTGCGAACCCCGGGGAGGGCGCATAGGTATGGACGTCCTGACAGGAATCACATTGGCCGCCCCTGCGGGCGTGAACGCCTACATCCCGCTGCTTGCGCTCGCCGCGGCGCAGCGTGTCGGCTGGGTGCAACTGCGCGAGCCGTTCGACATGCTCGGCACCTGGTGGGCGATTCTGCTGATCACACTCTTCCTCATTATCGAGATCTTCGCCGACAAGATTCCGGCGGTCGACCATGTCAACGACGTGATCCAGACGTTCGTTCGTCCGGCGGCAGGTGGCTTCCTGGCACTGTCCACGACTGGCGACGGTGCCGTCGCTCCGTGGTTGGCGCTCGCGGCCGGCGTGATCATCGCCGGCGGAGTGCATGCCCTCAAGGCAACATCGCGTCCGCTTATCAACGTCGCGACGGGCGGGACGGGGGCTCCGGTCGCGTCCACCGTCGAGGACGCAGGTGCCGTGGGAATCTCGGCGCTCGCGATCGCAGCACCGCTCATCGGCTTCATCACGGTCGCCATTGCGATCATCGCGAGCGTGTGGGGGCTGAGCAAGCTGCGCCGCCGCAAGGCCGAGGAGCCCGCGGCGGTCGACTAGCGCTCGATGTCCGCGGGGCGCAGTCGGGGCGCGCTCGTGCCACCAACTTTGCGCGGCACTGTGACGCTGGTGTGATGGAGGTCACAGGCACTCATCGGCAAGTGGTTCACTATTGCACTGCACCGCTCGATACTGAGTGTGCACACCGATTCACGTAACGCCTCGGCGAGATTCTTGTCCCCTCCCTCGCCGAGAGATCGATCTCGCTGCCGACGGTCCGGCCGGCTCGAGGTCACCGCACATGGTCGACGCTCCCCCCATTGGCGTCGATAGGAAAAGGACGCGAGACGCGGGGTCTCGCGTCCTTTTCTATTCTCCCGAGGATGACGCTGCGGATCAGGCTCCCCGCGAATCAGGCTCCCACGACGCCGATCTTGCGCCAGGTGACCGGCGATGACAGCACGATCGAGGTCGTGGTGTTGCCGTAGGGGAGGAACTTCACCACGATGCGCTCCAGATGCTCGATCGATGTGACGGCGACTTTGAGCACATAACCCTCGGTGCCCGTCACGCGGTGGAACTCAAGCACTTCGGGCGTCTCGCGTGCCATACGCTCGAGTTGAGGCGCCAGGTCAGGCGCCGAGTTCAGCCGCACGAACGCAACGATGCCGTATCCGGCCTTCTTCAGATCCACCTCGGCGTGATAGCCGGAGATGATCCCCGAGGCTTCGAGCCGGCGTACCCGCTCTGCCACCGCCGGGGCCGAGAGCCCCACGGTGCGGCCGAGCTCCGCGTAGGTTGCGCGCGCATCATCCTGAAGCGCCGAGAGCAGTTCGAGGTCGACGTCGTCCATGGACTTTCCCTTCGTAGGTCTGCGACTTAAACATTCGTGCAATCGTAGGGAATCGTACCACCGCGCTTGCGCTTCGTCCTGCCAATCGTCGTCCGAGCGGACTACACTTCCTCAACGCTCACGTGCGCCCACTCGCAGGGCATCTGATTTCAGGAGACGGCACCTCATGGTCAAGCGCTACGGCATCGGCACCATAGTCGCCATCGCCACGACGATCCTCATATGGAGCACCACCTTCGCGGGTCTGGTTGTCGCGCTCAAGCACTTCTCTCCCGGCCACCTGCTCTTCGTGCGCTGGACGCTCACTGCACTCCTGTTCGCCGGATACGGCGTCGCGACTCGCATGCGACTCCCTGACCGCGCCGACGTGCCGGTGTTCGTGCTCACGGGTCTTCTCGGCTTCGGCGCATACCAACTGCTGCTGGTATTTGGGCAGCAGGGGGTCTCGGCGTCGATGGCCGGCTTCCTCATCAACATGAACCCCGTGTTCACGACGCTCATCGCCGTGGCGTTGGGCCGAGACATCGCCAACGGCTTCACCTGGGTCGGTCTCGCCGCGTGCATGGGCGGGTTGGTGCTGATGGGCTCGGCGAACGGCGGGTTCGGTGCAATCGGCTGGAGCGCCGCGCTCGTGGTCCTGGCGGCGCTGAGTTTCGCAGGTTACACCGTGCTGTCCAAGCCGCTGTTCACGCGCTACAAGCCACTTGAGGTCGTCACGTACTCCGTCGTCGCGGGCTCGCTGCCGTTCGTGGTGTTCGCGCCCGGTTCCGTCGCCGCAGTTACCTCTGCGTCGCCCGCGCAGCTTGCCACCGTGCTGTTCCTCGCGCTGTTCCCGGGCGGGATCGC
>JBBQIR010000135.1:0-2385 GCA_038325105.1 Coriobacteriia bacterium | reverse complement strand
GCGAGCGAGACGGTTGTACCGGCCGAGCCGATGGTGCTGCGGCGCACGAATGGCGGTGGCAAGAAGGTGGTCGCGCTCACCTTCGACGACGGACCGTGGCCGGGGCAGACCGCTCAGATCCTCGATATCCTCAAAGTTGAGAACGTCCCGGCGACATTCTTCACCGTCGGCCTGCGCGTGAAGCGCGAACCGGAACTGGCCAAGCGAATCGTGGCCGAGGGGCACGCGATCGGCAATCACACGTACCGGCACGTCGACCTCACCGGTACGAAACCGGACATCCTTCGGCGCGAGATCAGGGGTACGAACGACATGGTCCGCTGGACCACAGGCGTGAAGCCGAAGTGGTTTCGGCCGCCCATGGGCCACGTCGACGGGCCTGCCTACAAGGAGATCGCGGCGGCGGGGCTCAGGCCGGTGCTGTGGACGGTCGACCCGCAAGACTGGCGAAAGGGCGCAGAGGCCGGGAAGATCGCGAAGTCCGTTATCGCTGCCGCAAAGCCGGGCTCAGTGATTCTGCTGCACGACGGGGGCGGCGACCGTGCCGAGACGATTCAGGCGCTGCCGTGGATCATCCACGAGCTCAAGAAGAAGGGGTACGAGTTCGTGCTCCTCGACGACCTGCCGAAGGCGCCGAAGTCGCGCTGGTAGACCCTGCTAGCGGCGTCGGATAACGCGCGTCGGGGTCACCAGCATGTCGACCGGTCGGTCGTTCGCGCCACAGGGCACGCGGGTGACCACCTGCTCGTCGAAGGCGACCCCGATGGTGACGGTCGTCTCGGGAAGCCGGGCGAGCAGTGTGTCGTAGTAACCCGCACCAAGCCCGAGCCGCTGGCAGTCGGTGTCGTACGCCACGCCGGGAACGAGCAGCACGTCAATCTCCGCGGGCAGCGCGACAGGTGCGTCCTCGCAGGGCTCGCGCAGCCCATACGCGCCGGTACACAGGCCCCGGTCGCGCTCGTGCCAGTGGAGCTCGAGTTCGCGACGCGCCTTCACGCGGGGGAGGGCAACCCGGATCTCGCGGTTCCAGAGCGCCTCGATCACGCAGTTGATGTCGACTTCTTCGGGCATGGCGCCGTAGGCGAGGACCGCTGAGACGCCTTCTAACTCGGGCAGCCCCAGGATCGTCTTCGCGACGGCGATGCACGCTGCTTCGCGGGTTTCGTGTGTGACGGAGCGCCGTGCAGCGCGTGATTTAAGGCGCATCTCGGACTTTGCGCGTGCAATGCCTTCAGTGTCAGGCACTCCGTTACCTCCCCCAGGCGACGTCGGAAGTATATGCTGCTGGATGCGTAACGTCTAGAGTTTACCAGGCTGAACGCGCGAACTTCTCTCGGCTAGCCAATGCCGAGGAGCGTCATGCCGAGCAGCAATGCAGTAAGCGTGATGACGATGACGATCGTGCCCCACGCGAAGGTGTTGCCGATCCGTCCGTTCACGTACCGGCCCATGATCTTGCGGTCGTTGATGATGACCATCATGAAGATGAGCAGGAACGGCAGGAGCATGCCGTTGATGACCTGCGAGACGAGCATGATCGTGATGAGGTTGAGTCCCGGAATAAGGATGACGGCCGCCCCGGTGAGGATGACGAAGGTATAGAGGCCGTTGAAGAGTGGCGCCTCGTTCCAGGAGCGATCGAGTCCCGACTCCCACCCGAACGCCTCGCAAATCGCGTAGCTCGCGGTCAGAGGCAGCACTGCGGCAGCCAGCACCGATGCCGAGAGGAGCCCGATCGCGAAGAGCGCCTCGGCGTAGTGACCGGCGAGCGGTGCAAGCGCCCGCGCGGCCTCGCCCGCACCGGTGATCTCGATCCCGGCGGGGTGGAGCACTGTTGCGGTGGTGATGATGATGAAGCACGCGATGACGTTGGCCACCACGGCGCCGGCTATGACGTCCCAGCGCGCGAGCGCCCACTCCTTGACCGACGTGCCCTTGTCCACGATGTTGCTCTGCACGAGGAACTGCATCCAGGGCGCGATCGTCGTGCCGGTCAGGCCGATGGCGAGCGCGATGAACGCCTGCGTCGGCACGATTCTCGGCACGACGGCGCTTGTGGCAACGACTCCCCAGTCGGGCTTCGCAAGGAATGCCGCTATCACGTACGCGATGAACACCGAGGAGAGCGCGAGCAGCACCTTCTCGATGTTGCGGAACGAGCCGCGCACCACGAGCAGCCACACGACGATCGCGGCGATTGGCACGGAGATGTACTTCGACACACCAAAAAGCTGCATCGCGGCTGCGATGCCCGCGAACTCGGCGATGGTGGTCGCGGCGTTGCTTGCGAGAAGCATGAGCATCGCAAGGAAGGTCGGGCGCACGCCGAAGCGCTCGCGGATGAGTGCGGCGAAGCCCTTGCCGGTCACGGCGCCCATGCGGCCG
>JBBQIR010000134.1:0-2628 GCA_038325105.1 Coriobacteriia bacterium | reverse complement strand
CGGATCGCGCGTGTCGACCATCACCAGACTCGTGATCGCCGAGAGATCCAGCGACTTGAAATCCGTGAACTCGAGGAACTCCTCGTGCAGGTTGTGAAACTCACGCACGTTGACGTTCTGAGTGCCGAGAAACACCCCGGTTGATCCAGGAAACAGCTTTGTCGCTGCAACGGTCGCAGCGTATGCATCGAAGTCAGGATTCGCGTGCCCGACGACGACTTGCATAACGACTACAGCTCGTGGAACAGCGGCGGAGCGGTTACGGGACCATCAGCGCAGTGAAAGGCATGCTGGAACCGCTCCTCGCCCGCATCGAGCAACTGCTCGGTAGCGGCGTACATGGTGCAGAGCACGGTTCCCGGCTCGATATGGTCCCCGACGCGCACGGAGAGCTGCAATCCCGCACCAGGGTCGATGACGTCGTCCACGACGGCTCGACCAGCGCCCAGCAACATCGCCGCTCGACCGACCTCCTCGGCGTCGAATCGGGAAACGAAGCCGGTGACGGTGGCCAGAATCTCTCGGCGACACGGAGACAGCACGAGGAGTGAGGTGTCGTCGGCGATCGCCGGGTCTCCGCCTTGAGCGCTGATCCACATTCGGAAGCGATCGAGCGCCGCTCCCGATGCTATCGCCTCAAGCAGCATGGCGCGCGCCCGCTCCTCGTCTTCTGCGCGCTTTCCGAGAACCAGCATCTTCGCCCCGAACACGAGACACAGCTCGGTCAGCTCTGCCGGACCTTCGCCTCGCAGGGTCTCGATCGCTTCGATGACTTCAAGGGCGTTGCCAACCGCCATGCCGAGAGGCTGATCCATGTCGGTCATGAGGCAGACCACGTAACGGTTGAGCGCCTCACCAACACGTTTCAGTTCCTGTGCAAGGTGGCGCGCCTCATCCTCGGTCTTCATGAACGAGCCGGAACCGACTTTCACGTCGAGCACAATGGCGTCCGCTCCGCCCGCAACCTTCTTGCTGATGATCGAGCCGACGATCAGAGGAATCGACGGCACCGTTCCTGTCACGTCGCGGAGCGCGTACATCTTCTTGTCAGCGGGATCGATCTCGGGCGACTGCGCGATAACCGCAACGCCTATCGCTTTCACCTGCGCGAGGAACTCATCCGGCGAAAGCCGCACCCGGAACCCCGGAATCGACTCGAGCTTGTCGAGCGTGCCGCCCGTGTGGCCCAGACCGCGTCCCGACATCTTCGCGACCGGCACACCGCACGCCGCGACCAGCGGAGCCAGGATCAGCGTGGTGGTATCGGCGACGCCACCGGTCGAGTGCTTGTCGACTTTGACGCCCGGAATCGACGAGAGGTCGATCGACTCACCGGAGCGCACCATGGCGTCGGTCAGCGCGACGGTCTCATCCGCCGAGAGCCCCCTCAGGAACGCAGCCATCATCCATGCCGCCATCTGATAGTCCGGCACGGTGCCACAAGCGTAGTCGAGCACGACCTGGTCGATCTCCGCGGGCGTGTGCTCGTGACCGTCTCGCTTACGCTCGATGAGCTCCTCGAAGGTGGGCTTGGTCGTCATGCGCCACTCACCTCTGAGAGGAAGGACGTCCCGCGGCCACATCGGCCGGGAATCCCGTAGAAATCGAGGATGGTATCGCCAATGTCGGCAAATGTGCTGCGAGTGCCGAGCGCAACGCCGCCGTCGAAGCCCTTCACGCAGGCGATCAGAGGCGTGTACTCACGGCTGTGATCGGTCGACTCGGTCGTGGGATCACAGCCGTGGTCAGCAGTGAGGATAAAGAGGTCGCCTTCAATCATAGTATCGAGCAGCTCGGGCATCCGCGCGTCGACCGCTTCGAGACCGCGCGCATAGCCGTCTACATCGTTGCGATGGCCCCACACCATGTCGAAATCCACGAGGTTCGCGAACACGAATCCTGAATCCGCCTCGTCCGAGACGCGCCTCAGCAGGTTGTCGAAGCCGTGCATGTTGTTCTCGGAGTGCGGGGACTCGCAGATGCCCTGCCACGCGAAGATCTCGCCGATCTTGCCGATGCCGTAGCTCTTGACGCCGATCTCGTCGAGAAGATCGAGAACCGTCGGCTCGGTGGGCTTGAGCGCGAAGTCGCGGCGTCGATGCGTGCGCTGATACACTCCGCCGGCGTCGGGCCCGATGAACGGGCGCGCGATGATACGACCGACCGCGTGCTCCCCCACACAGACCTGGGTTCGCGCGATGTCACAGATGCGGTAGAGCTCATCTATGGGGATGACGTCCTCGTGCGCGGCGATCTGAAACACGCTGTCGCCCGAGGTGTAGATGATCGGTTTGCCGGTCGCGACGTGCTCGTCGCCGAGCTCCTGGATGATGACCGTTCCGCTGGCCGGAGAGTTTCCGAGCCACCCCAGCCCGGTCAGAGCGGTGAACGCGTCCATGACCTCGGGCGGAAAGCCGTCAGGGTAGGTCGGGAACGCATGCGTGAGCACCATCCCCATCATCTCCCAGTGCCCGGTGGTGGTGTCCTTGCCCGCACTGGCCTCGGCGCATTTGCCCCACGACGCTCGTGGAGCATCCACCGCAGCCACCCCGAGAACGTCGGTGATGTTGCCCAGACCCATCGCGCCTAGGATGGGCATCGAAATACCGCCAGCGGCGCGTGAAGTGT
>JBBQIR010000133.1:0-2803 GCA_038325105.1 Coriobacteriia bacterium | reverse complement strand
CCTACGGACCGCGATCAACCGCACGTTCACATACCCGATCGGTGCGCCAGGTCCCACCAGGGTGCGCCTCGCGTACGGCAGCGTCACGACCACGGTCACTCTAGCCGCCGACGGTCTCGAGACCTCGCGCGAGAGCGTGATTGGCTCCGCAGGCATCACGCGAAGCGCGACGGCCACCGATGCGGCCGGGCGTGAGACGGCGTGGACTGTCGGCGCAGGTGCCTATGGCCGGACGTTCGACGCGGCCGGACGCCTCGAGCGCTGGAGAGCGCCAAGTAGTATCGAGGCGATGCTTGCCTACGACGCCGCCGGTCGCAAGAGCCGCTCCATACTGAACGGCGGGCTCGGCGGGGCGATCGACACCACCTATGCATACTCAGATGCCGGCAGGCTCGCGACCGTGAAACCGAGCGGGGTTGCGACGTCGACCCTCGCCTTCGACCCGGCGGGCAACCTCACGACCGAGACGGTCGGCGCGTCGGTGACAGTCATGACGTACGACGGGGCCTCACAGCGCCTTCTCAACCGCAAGGTGGGAGGCTCGGTCGTGGCGACCTACACGTTCGACGCCCTCGGGCAGCGCGTCTACCAAGGTCCGACTGCGAACAAGTACCAGACCGCCCTGTCCTACACCGGCACGGGGCGCCTCGCGAGCTTTGCGACGAGTGCGGGTGTGGCTGCCAGCTACTCGTACGATGCGGCCGGGCAGCGCACAGGCTCAGTCGTCACGAGCAGCGGCGTCACCACGACCACTAAGTACACATACGAGGGCCTCACGCTCCTGTCCCTCGAGGCTACTGCCGGATCGAGCCCGTACACTGTGAGCTACCTGAACGACGCTTCCGGACGACCGTACGCTGGTGTGTACCGCGCGGGCGAGACGACGCCGGTGGTCTTCCAGCTCGTCACGAACGACCGCGGCGACGTGGTCGAGCTCCTCGACGAGAGCGGGAACCGCTTCGCGAGCTATCGCTACGACGAGTGGGGGCTTCCAACCGCGACGGTGACCGCGGGCACCGTCGCGGTCCCGGCCGCGACCGCCGCCGACATCGCGAGCCGCCAGGTGCTCCGCTACGCCGGCTACTGCTACGATGAGCACTCGGGCATGTACTACTGCTCGGCGCGCACGTACGACCCGCTCACGCGGCAGTTCCTCACGAAGGACCCCGCCAAGGCCGACGGCGAGGAGAGCGCGTACCAGTACTGTGGCGGGGACCCGGTGGGGAGCGTTGATCCGAGCGGACAGTGGTCGAAACAGGTAAGTTTCGTCCAGTCGATCGCCTGGTACCTCAGGCAATGGGAGAGCTTGAGGCTCGTACTTGCCGGCGTGGCGATGGGAATACTGTTTCCTCCAGCGGCGGCGGCGGGGGGAGTGTTGGGTGTGTCCGGCAAGGCCTTGGCGAAGGCGATTGCCGGGGGATTGGTCGCGTCGATACTCGGCCCGCTGAAGGACTGGGTGGCCCACAGAAACAGCAATGCCATAAAGAAGTGGGGTAATCCTCGTCTAGTCTACACCGCGAAATGCACGCGGAACGCGCCCCACACAGTGCTGTATCTGAAAATCGTCGCGAAGGTCAACGGAACGTCACAATGGAAACGATACAAGCGCGTGCTCTACTGGAGGGGATTCATATGGAATGGAGGTCGCCGGTATAATGCGCGATGGGCTTAGCTGGACACAGCGCACGATCCTAATTGCGATGGTTCTGCTGCTTACTGTGACGGAGACGATGCTGCCATGGAAGGGGTTGAACTCTGTCTGGGACGCCGCCTGGTCGGTGCCGCTGGCGTTGACGGGACTGCTTTTCGCGCTGCGTGATCCAGGAGCGTTCAGATGGCAATGGGGCTCCGCGCCGGTCGGATTTCTGCTGCTCCCAGCTGCGTACTTCGTCACAAATATCCTTGGCATGACGCCGCACATGACGTGGGTCATTCTGTGGGGCGTTGCGGCAGGACGCGCACTTCAGGCGTGGGGCAAAGATGTCGTCGGCGATTCGTCATCGTGAGCGTTCCGTGAGGGCGGCATAAGCCCCGTGGCGAGTTGCGATACCACAACGGTCGAGTCCGGACCGTGTTCGCTATCCGTCACGTAGAGGGATGGCCTCGGCATTGATCGCGATGACCCGAACAGTGGCTACACGTCGATTGCGCAAGGCCTCATATACGGTGAGGCATTACGTAGTTGCGTCGGAGTAGAGAATCACGGCCATCGAACTTGCAGCAATTAGGTCGACCGGACGACCTGAGGGTTGCCGACGACGGGTCGCAAGTCTTGCCTCAAGGCGTCCTAGTGTTGCACTTGTCACCGATAGAGGGTGGCGAGGTTGTGCTCGATGCTGAGAGCGTCTACCAATACATGCCTAATCCGCCGAGTTCGGACTGGCGTTCGCTCTATCGCAGCGACTCAGGATGAAGTCGTTCTCCTCGTGAACGCGCTCTCGGTCGCCGTGGGTTGAATTGGCGACAGCCCGGTGGGCACTGCCGTCGCGGACCCAACGTGGGCACACGTCGCGGGCTTGCTGACGGCGCCTGCCCGTTCCTCGGTGCTATAATCCGACATCCACCCCATAAGGGCTGCCTGGACCCCACGTTCGGGGCCGGGACTGCCGGGAAGGAGCGAACCGATGAGCGCCACCACCAGCACCAAGGCGCGCGTCACCACCGCAACCCTGCGCGACATGAAAGTCGCCGGGGACCCCATCGTGATGGTCACCGCGTACGACGCACCGTCAGCACGGCTGGCCGAGGAGGCCGGCGTCGACTCGATCCTCGTCGGCGATTCGCTCGGCATGGTCGTGCTCGG
>JBBQIR010000132.1:0-2815 GCA_038325105.1 Coriobacteriia bacterium | reverse complement strand
TCCATGAACGAGGTTTCCAGGTCCACCTGGGTGAATTCCGGCTGGCGGTCGGCGCGCAGGTCTTCGTCGCGGAAGCATCGGGCGACCTGGTAGTAGCGTTCGACGCCACCGACCATGAGGAGCTGCTTAAAGAGCTGCGGTGATTGCGGCAGCGCGTAGAACTCCCCCGGGCTGAGCCTGCTCGGGACGATAAAGTCCCGTGCGCCCTCGGGTGTTGACTTGCCGAGGATCGGCGTCTCGATCTCGAGGAAACCGCGGTGCTCGAGCGACTTGCGGAAACGCTGCGTCACGCGATCGCGTAGCAAGAAGGTCTCCATAACCTCTGGACGACGGATGTCGATGTAGCGGTACTTCAGGCGCAGCGTCTCGTCGGTCTCAAGTGCCGAGTCGATCTCGAACGGCGGCGTTTCAGAGCTGTTGAGGACCTCGGCCGAGGTGATGATGACCTCCACGGCACCGGTTGCCAGGTTTGAGTTCACGGTTCCCTCGGGGCGCGGACGGACCGTACCCGAGAGCTTCACGACCCACTCGGGACGCACCCGCTCGGCGGTCATAAACGCGGCACCCGACGCATCGGGATCGAAGACACACTGCACAAGACCACTGCGGTCACGGACATCGATGAAGACGAGACCGCCGTGATCTCGCCGGCGATGAACCCAACCTGCCAGGGTGACTGACTCCCCCACGTTCTCGGTACGGAGTGCGCCGGCGACGTGCGTTCGGATCGAGTAGCGTGCGTCGAACATGTGGGGCCTTCCTAACTGAGTCTGTCGCGAACGACATCGACGAGTGCGCCGATGCGAACGCGGGTTTCTTCTTTGGTACCCATGTCGCGGATCGTGAGTTCACCGGCGGCGAGCTCGTCTGGCCCAACCACCACAACGATGGCCGCGCCGAGGCGATCGGCCTGCTTGAACTGTGATTTCAGGGTCCGTCCCTGGTGGTCGAGCTCAGCGGCTATCCCGGCGTCACGCAGCGCTGCTGCGAGCAGGAACACCCGCTCGCGTACAACGTCGTCCACAGCGGCGACATACACTTGCGCACGCGGAGGAGTTGGAATGCTGACGCCTGCAGCCTCCATTGCCAGCAGCATCCGCTCAAAGCCGAGCGCAAAGCCGAGACCAGGCGTCGCGGGACCACCGTACTCCTGCATGAGACGGTCGTATCGGCCGCCGCCCCCGATCGCATTCTGTGAGCCGAGGCCCTCGGTCACCTGCACCTCGAAGACGGTCCGGGTGTAATAGTCGAGCCCGCGAACGAGCCGCGGCGCCTCCTCGTAGGCGATGCCGAGCCCGTCGAGGTGCTGCTTCACCTCGGCATAGTGCTCCGCACACTCATCGCAGAGCGAGTCACGCAGCAGTGGCGCGCCCGCCATGACCGGGACGCACGCGAGGTTCTTGCAATCGAACGCGCGAAGCGGGTTCGTGTCCGCCCGCCGGTTGCACTCGTCGCAGAGCTCATCGGCGTGTTCGCGAATGTACGCCGCGATACGGTCGCGATACGCCGGACGGCAGGTCTCGTCGCCCATCGAGTTCACGAGGAGCCGCATGCTGTCCGAGGGGATCCCGGCCATCTCGAAGAAGCGCACGAGGACCATGATGACTTCCGCATCGGCACTTGGCTCGGCTGCGCCGAGACACTCGATCCCGATCTGCCAGAACTGACGCATACGCCCCTTCTGCGGACGCTCGTAGCGGAACATCGGACCGGCGTAGTAGAGCTTCGCGAACGAACCCTGGGGCACGAGGTTGTGCTCGAGAGCCGCCCGAACGACGCTTGCCGTGCCCTCGGGGCGCAGCGTAAGGCTACGGCCGCCCTTGTCTTCGAACGTGTACATCTCCTTGGAGACGATATCGGTGGCCTCACCAATCGCGCGGGTGAAGACTTCGGTGTGCTCGAACAGCGGGGTGTAGATGGGCTCGTAGCCGTATCGCGCAAAAAGGTCCTGGGCGAGGCGCGTCAGGTACTCCCATGCGCGTGCGACGTCGGGAAGCATATCGGCGGTGCCTTTTGGCGCACGAGCGTCCATGAGAGCCTCTCAAACGGGAGTTGATGCGCCAACCAGTGTAGCGGAGTCAGTCCGAGGATGGCAGGGCGGGACGGGATGAGGCACGCAGCGCGTTGGCTACGCCCTCGGAAAGAACGGGTTGACCCGACGTTCCCGCCCGATGGTCGTATCGGGTCCGTGGCCACAGTGGACTCGGGTCTCATCGGGCAGGGCTGCCAACCGCGCGATCGAGCGCTGCATGGCGCGCGGATCGCCACCGGGGAAGTCCGTTCGCCCAACGCTTCCCGAGAAGAGCGTGTCCCCCGCGAAGAGATGCCCGTCGCCGACGAGGCACATACTTCCCGGCGTGTGGCCGGGAGTATGGAGCACCGTCAATTTCATCCGCCCGACCTCGACGAGATCACCGTTAGCGAGTTCACGATCGGCGGCCGGCGCCGAGTAATCGAACCCGAACATCGCACCCCCCGAACCCTGTGCGCTCGTGATCGACGCAGCATCATCGGCGTGCACAAGAATCGGTGCACCCGTTGCAGCAACCAGTGCACGCGCCGCCCCGAGGTGGTCGAAATGGCCGTGCGTGAGCACGATGGCTCCAACCGGACGCCGGTTGATGGCCGCGAGCAACACCGCGTCATCGCCTGCCGGGTCGATGACCACCAGTGGTCCGTCGACGTCACTTGTCACGATGAAGCAGTTCGTGTCGAGTTCGCCTAGGACGAGCCGCTCGACTTTCACGACGACTTCTTCTTGGGCGCGCTGGCATCGGGCATCGCCCTGCGTGCCTCAAAGACACCGCCAACTCCA
>JBBQIR010000131.1:0-2901 GCA_038325105.1 Coriobacteriia bacterium | reverse complement strand
GTCTTTGAGCAGGTGCGCCTCGGTCTGGCTCGGGAAGTTGAAGATCATATCCACGTTGAGCGAGTGGAAGAAGCCCTCGAGCGACTGCAAGCGCTCCAAGATCTCCTCGCCCGAGCCGTACTTGTCGAAGCGGTCCATCTGCTTGAGGAGTCCGTCGTCGAAGGACTGCACCCCTACCGAGAACCGCTGGACGCGGTCTTTGAGTGGCTCGAGGATCTCCGGGATGAGGTGGTTCGGATTCGTCTCAGTGGAGACTTCGCGGACGTTGAAGAGCTCGCGTGCGAGGTCGATCGTCTCGCAGAGTTCGTCGATGAGGATCGTGGGCGTGCCGCCGCCGATGTAAAGCGCAGGGAAGTCGTAGCCTTTCTCGGCGACCATGCGCATCTCATCGCGCAGGTTCTTGAAGTAGCGACGCGCGGGGTCCTCCGAGAACGGGAAGCGGTTGAACGAGCAGTACGGGCAGAGTCGCTCGCAGAACGGCACGTGCGCGTAGAGCATGTAGGGACGTCCAGCGACGGGGCCGGGAAGTCCGGCCACCGGCGTTGGATTGTCCGAGAAGTACGCACCCTGCGCGATTTCAACCGCGCGCGAGAGCACCCGTTCAGTGAGCAAGTCCTTATGCCTCCCCGAGCGCCTGAAGCGCCTTCAGTCCGATATCAGTCCGGTACTCCATACCCAGGAAGTCGATCATGTCGACAGCCTCATACGCTCGCTTGCGGGCCTCGGCCATGGTCGGCGCGAGCGCGGTGACGTTAAGCACGCGGCCGCCGTTGGTCACAAGAGCGCCGTCCTTGAGCATCGTTCCGGCGTGGTAGACCGTGACGCCCGGAACCTCGCTGGCTTCCGCTACGCCTTCGATCGGAATCTCCTTAGTGTATGTCCCCGGATAGCCGCCCGAGGCGAGCACCACGGAAACCGCCGCATCGTCGCTCCACTCGAGCGTGACCTCCGAGAGGCGCTTCTCGGCCACGGCGAACATCACATCAACAAGGTCGGTTTTGAGGAGCGGGAGCACGACCTGCGTCTCCGGGTCGCCGAAGCGCGCGTTGTACTCGAGGACTTTGGGGCCTTCAGCGGTGAGGATGAAGCTGCCGTAGAGCACGCCTCGGTAGTCGATGCCCTCGTCACGCATACCCGCGACGGTCTGCTCCATGATGGCGATCATCTTGGCGAGCGTGGCGTCGTCAACGACAGGGACCGGCGTGTAGACGCCCATACCGCCGGTGTTAGGACCCTCATCGTTGTCGAACGCGCGCTTGTGGTCTTGCGCGGGGACCATCGGGAGCACGGTCTCGCCGTCGGTGAAGACAAGCAGCGAGCACTCGGGGCCCTCAAGACACTCCTCGATGACCACGACCTCCCCGGCTTCGCCGAAGTCGCCCGCGAAGCACGCCTTGACGGCCGCCTGTGCGGACTCAACGTCGGTGGCGACCGTCACGCCCTTACCGGCAGCGAGTCCGTCGGCCTTGACGACGATCGGCGCGCCTTGCGCGTCGATATAGGCGAGAGCTTCATCCTTGGTTTCGAATGCATCAGCCTTCGCCGTCGGAATTCCGTGGCGCTCCATGAGGTCCTTGGCATAGATCTTCGAGCCCTCGATCTCGGCACCGGCCGCCTTGGGGCCGAAGCACGGCACGCCGATCATGCCGAGAAGGTTCGCGAGACCGGTCACCAGCGGCATCTCGGGTCCGACGACCACCAGATCGACGGGATTGCGCTCGACCCAGGCGACCACGTTCGCAGGATCGTCGATCTCTGCGGGCACATTGGTGGCCAGCTCGACCGTGCCTCCGTTGCCGGGCATGCAGAAGAGCTCGGGCTTGTGGGCCGAGCGGGACAGGGCTGTGATGATGGCGTGCTCACGACCGCCGCCGCCGATAACGAGAATGCGCATGGGTAACCCCCGGGTTGCCGGAACCAGGACCTACCGATTGTAGCGGATGCGTCCAGAGTTCGGAGCCTGAATGGCGCCAGTCGGCCCGCACCACGCGGACGACCAGCGCCCCATCATTGACCGAGTAATCGATGAAGTAGTCCCCGGCCAGGATCCGGTACCGCGCGATCGCAGGCCGACACCGGTTCCAGGTCCCTCAGAACCGAGCGCTTGAGCGAGACGGTATAGCTTGCCATCGCGCTTCAGGTACGCCAGCGCCTCTTCGTATGCGATGAGCGGCTCGGTCGCACGCTCTGAGAAAGCTCGCAGGTCTTCTTCGTACTCAGATAGTGTGGCGCGGATGCTACATCCGGTCGGGCCACCTGCGCATGATCGTCTGCTCTCGGCTGGGACCGACCGCGATGATCGAGACGGGGGTCTCGGCAAGGTCCTCGATGAAGTTGATGTAGTCGCGCGCGTTCTTGGGCAGCTCTTCGAAGGTGCGGCAGCCGGTGATGTCCTCGGTCCAGCCGGGCAGCTCCTCGTAGATGGGCTTGGCGTGATGGAAGACCGTCTGGTGACACGGCAGGTCGTTGAAGCGTCGGCCCTCGTACTCGTAGGCCACGGCGACCTTGATGGTCTCCATCCCCGAGAGGACATCGAGCTTGGTGATCGCCAGGTCCGTGAGGCCGTTGACCTGCACGGCGTTGCGCACGATGACCGCATCGTACCAACCGCAGCGGCGCTGGCGGCCAGTCGTGGTGCCGTATTCGCCGCCGACTTTCGTGAGCAAGTCGCCGATCTCGTCGGAAAGCTCGGTCGGGAACGGACCGGAGCCCACGCGCGTGATGTACGCCTTCGCGATGCCAAGCACGCGGTCTATTGCCTTCGGGCCAACACCGGCACCCGTGCACGCGCCGCCCGCGGTCGGGCTCGAAGAGGTCACGAACGGGTATGTGCCATGGTCGAGGTCGAGAAGCGTGCCCTGCGCACCCTCGAAGAGCACCCATTGATCTGCCTTGAGCGCG
>JBBQIR010000130.1:0-2949 GCA_038325105.1 Coriobacteriia bacterium | reverse complement strand
TCACGATACCGCGCTCGACACGACCGGTTGCGACGGTGCCGCGGCCGGTGATGGTGAAGACGTCTTCGACAGCCATGAGGAACGGCTTCTCGATGTCACGGACCGGGTCCGGGAAGAACGTGTCGACGGCATCCATGAGCTCCCAGATGGCAGCCTTGTATGCTTCGTCGCCCTCGAGGGCTTTGAGCGCTGAACCCTTGATGATCGGGGTGTCATCGCCCGGGAAGTCGTACTCCGAGAGGAGCTCGCGGACTTCCATCTCGACGAGCTCGATGAGCTCTTCGTCGTCGACCATGTCGATCTTGTTCAGGAAGACGAGCATGTGCGGCACGCCGACCTGGCGGGCGAGCAGGATGTGCTCGCGGGTCTGCGGCATGGGACCGTCAGCGGCGGAGACGACGAGAATCGCGCCGTCCATCTGAGCCGCGCCGGTGATCATGTTCTTCACATAGTCAGCGTGGCCCGGGCAGTCGACGTGCGCGTAGTGGCGCTTGTCCGTCTCGTACTCGACGTGGGCGATGGCGATCGTGATACCGCGCTCACGCTCTTCGGGCGCCTTGTCGATCTGGTCGAACGGCGTGAAGTCGGCGTAGCCTTTCTCGGCCAGGGTCTTCGTGATCGCGGCAGTCAGCGTGGTCTTACCGTGGTCGACGTGACCGATGGTGCCGATGTTCATGTGCGGCTTAGTGCGCTCGAACTTCTTCTTCGCCATGAGTCTCCTCCTCTGGGCGTTCCGACGGACCGGGCGGGACGTGCGTCCCGCATGTGCCGGTGAACCGTCTCGTTTTCTTCACGTTCGTCTTCTTCATATCGCAACGTGGAACGCCCGTGGCGTCCGCGACAAATGCCTGGTAGCGGCGACTGGATTCGAACCAGTGACAACACGGGTATGAACCGTGCGCTCTGACCAACTGAGCTACGCCGCCACGAGCCAGCCATGATGCACTGGCGTCAAGTCGATGGAGCCCACAACCGGATTTGAACCGGTGACCTCTTCCTTACCAAGGAAGTGCTCTGCCGACTGAGCTATGTGGGCGTAGCGACCCTGCGCTTTGCAGGGAGCAAATGGTGGGGGCGCCAGGATTCGAACCTGGGTAGGCGTAGCCAACGGGTTTACAGCCCGTCCCCTTTAGCCACTCGGGCACACCCCCAACAACAAAAAAGCCGCGCTCACTCACTTATCAAGTTGCTTGCCTAGCGAAAGGCAGATGAATACTACTCTAACGGTTCGAACAGTGTCAACGCTTACAACGGTGCCGGGCGTATCCAAAGAAACCGCATCATCCTCGGCCAAACACACCGGGTAGCCCACGTGCCTACCGGTGAACGAGTGACGCGAACACCGGGCCCGCATCGCGAATGCCCGCGACAGCCCTGTCGACCGCTTCGCGCGGCACGATACGATACCATGCCGAACGCCCGTCGGTGACCACCGGGCGAGCAGTGAAACGCTCGGCTGACTTATCGAACCACGTTCGCAGACTGGCCATTGGCACGACACGAAGATTATCGCGCTCGACTCTGAGTTCGCTGAAGAACACCTCATCCGGCTCTTCCATGAGCGCGGCGACCTCTTCTTCAGTCTGTCCAAGCGCAACGCTGTAGTAGTAGAGCTCGTCCGCACGCGAACATTGCACCCATCCCGGCTGCCGCGTGCTCGCATCGGCAATCGTCTCAAGCCCGTAGCTGTCGGTAGATGTCCGATAGTAGACGAGATCGCGATCGGCTATCTTCGATGGATCCACGCCGTAATAGGAGTCGGCCTTCACCTTCACGCTCAGACGTTTGCCAGCGGCGGAGTAGTAGAGGTCGATTCCTTCCGCACCGTCGACCATGCTACCGGCGACTGCGGCGTCAGCGTATCCGCGATCACGGAGGTACCGCACCAGAATTCGCTTGCTGACCTCGTGCAAAAGCGCGCTGCCTCTCAACACCGTCTGACCCCCCGCTCCTGTGCCCCACGGGCACACCCCGAAACCTATCGAGACAGCCGTTCATCGGCTACGCGCAGTCGCCTGCTGAGCACCTCGAGCAACTTGATGGCTATCGAAGGTGATCTCTCGATCAGACCCTTAAAATCCCAGCTCGAGAGCATGAGACAACGCGTCTCGTCGACTGCCCTGATGGTCGCCGAGCGCGGAGCACTATCGAGCAGCGCCATCTCCCCGAAGAAGTCACCCGGGCCAAACGCCCCCAGAACGCTCCCGTCGCGCTCGATACCCACACGCCCATTCAGGATGAGATAAAACGCCTGGCCCGGAGTCCCTTGCGTCACGATGATCTGCCCCGGGGTGTAGGAGTGCTCCTGCGCCACGGCTGCTATTGCAGCAATCTCCGCAGGGGCGCAACTCTCGAAGATGGGCACACGACCCAAGAAATCCTCCCACATAACGTGGCCTCCGCACTTAGCAATCCGGCTTCGCTCCATGCTAGTTCATCACTCGCTGCGGCGATAGCGTCACACCCCTAGCCCGCGCCAACCTCATCGTCAACACAGCCGCGGTTGCCGGGTCGCACACACAGCGTGGCCCATGCGACCGGCACCATTGCCAGCGTGAGCAACCCGCCAATCAGTCCAGGGGACCAGACGCTAACACGCTCGATGAGGTAGCCGGCGAGAATCGGGGCGGGAATCCGTGTGAAACTCTGGATCGAGGTCTGGAGTCCGAGAATCCCGCCAACCTCGTCGTGATGCACTGCTTTGGACAGCGCGCTTGTGGTGATTGTGTTCGTGACGGCAAGCCCGACTGACAGCGCCGGCATGAGTAGAAGCAGAAGCGGAACGTTCGGCACGAACCCCCACAGCAAGAGCGCGACGCCGGCCAGCCCGAGTGAGAACACAATGAGGTAGTCGTCACTGAAGCGGGCGGTGAGGCGACCGATCACGAACGCCTGCACGATAACGCTCAGCACGCCCACGTAGCCGAGGACCAGCCCGTTCGCTCCAGA
>JBBQIR010000129.1:0-2961 GCA_038325105.1 Coriobacteriia bacterium | reverse complement strand
GCCGGGGTGTAGTCGAAGGCGTAGGTCTCGCCGGTGGAGAAGGCCGTCTCGGCCACGAGGTCGTCTGCGGTGAAGGTGCGGCTCACGGTCTCGCCCGTGGGATAGACGGATGAGGTCGTGTTGCCCGCGGCGTCGTGCGCGAAGTCCCACACGTGCCCAAGCGGGTCCTCCACGCGACAGAGGACGTCATCGGCGGCGTAGGTATACTCGGTGGTCGCGCTGCGCGGGTTGGTGACGGTGGAGAGGTTGTAGTTGGCATAGGCGACCACCACCCGTCAGCGGGAGCTTGGTCCGGAGTCGCCGGGACGATTCCGGTCAACCGACGGCACATCTGCAAGACCGCGCGTCAGGTTCTCAAAGTACTCTGTCTTAGCGAAGGCGCTGAAAGACGGGTCCGACTCCACGCGTTCGAGAGTGAATGGATCGAAGCTAAGCTTCCCGTACTCCTCAAGACGGGCGGATGCATCGCTGTGAGCATCATTCCGCGCGAACTCGACAGCCGCATAGTACGCCAGCGTCGCATCGAACCAGCGCTCTAGTGATGCAGCGTCAGGTCCCGATTCGGCGCCTATTTGCTCGCGACCTCGCTCGACCAGATAAAGTGCCTGATCTACATCATCAGCCGCATAGGCGACCTTGGCCGCAGTAATCAGCGCCAAGGGCGACGCAGGCGCGAGCTTCATCAGCCGAGCGGAGGCCGCCTGTGCGGTCTTCAGGTCTCCCGCGCCGAGACTGCTTTGAACAGTCTCCGCATACATGATTGCGAATGGTTCTTCGTCTATCGTCGGGTAGCCGAGCTGTGCAGAACGAAGTACCTGAACCTGCAGAACCGCTCCCCAGAATCCTTCATTGCCCGGTAGGGTGTACGGCGTCGGCAGACCGCCATACTCACTCGAGATCACTACCGGTTCGTTTGTCCGTTCCGAGTCCTCAAGCTTCATAAGAATCCTGTTCGCGGCATTGTGGTACGCAGACAGCAGTACGATGAGAATCAGAACGCTCGTCGTCACAACAGCGTAAGTCGATGGCAAGGCACGCTTGTCGTGCAGACCCGCCAAGCCCGCAGACAGCAGTCCCAGCAGACCGAAAGAGAGTGCAAGAGCCACAGCGGTCCCAGGTCGCAGTAGCACGTCCCAAACCGAGGGCCATATAGTGACCAGGCCGTCACACGCCCTGATTGGAATCAGTGCGCCGACGCCCAGACTCCCCACCAGCGCAAGTCGTGCGCCCCAACGCGCAGCCCGTGAGAGAATAGATGACGCCATTATTCGCCCCCTCGCCAGTCAATGAACGGAATCGGCGCGCTCTTCCAGGAGATCAGAATGTCCTCGACCCACCAAGCCAGGCCAGCTGCCCTGTCCATGGCCAGACCCTCCCGAGTGTCCTGTGCTGCTGCCATCTTCCTGATGCCAGCCTCCTCTTTCACCGAATCGCCCTCGCAGACCCCTTGGTTGTACTGCTGTTGCGCCTTCCAGTACCAGAGATCCGCTTGATCGGCATTCGCGTCGATACTGTCCATCATCTCAGGGTAGTATGTGAAGCTCGCTGAGGCGCCAATCGCTAAGAAGTACCCGCACCACGCCTGCCATACCATCATCCCGCTAGGATCGACCGCATTCACCGGGTCCCCGCCGCAGTACAGGTACGGGTTCATCGTAACAGGGCTCGTGAGCTCACCCGGGTAGATGTCGCGGGTGAGGAAGCGCCCGAGCTCGGGCGCGTAGTAGCGGTTCCAGCAATACGACAGGCCGGTCGAGCCGTCGAAGCGGTAGCTCGCGTAGCGGTAGGGGTTGGCGACGGTCTCCTCCGAGTCGAGGAGCGTGCCCCACGGGTCGTAGCGGTAGGTGTTGACGACGTCGCCGGACTCATCCGAGAGCGCGACCACGTCGCCTCGGGCGCTCAAGTGATAGAAGTAGGTCTCACCGGCGCGTGTCATCGAGAAGAGGGCGCCCCGGTCGTCATAGGCGTAGGTGGCGATGGTGTCGCCCGAGCCGTCGGTCTCGGCGATCACGCGGGATGACGCGCCGTCGTAGTGGAAGAAGACTGTGGCGGTCCCCTCGGTCGCGCTCACGCGGCGGTTCATCGCGTCGTAGGCGTAGGTGGAAATCGTCGCCTCGGTGGAGGCGTCTTTCACGCTCACGAGCCTGCAGGCCGCATCGTAGGCGAAGTCGCGCTCCCCGTCGCTTGTGAGGTTGCCGGCCGCGTCGTAGGCGAAGCCGGCGTTCGTGATGCGGTCGGCGGCATCGACCGTGAAGGCCACGGCGGCCGCGCCTTCCGCCGAGACGCCGGTGAGGTTGGATGCCGCGTCGTAGGAGTAGGTGGTGGTGGCGTCGGCGGACGGGTCGTACCAGGCGCTCAGGCGTCCGGCATCGTCGTAGGCGAAGCGCTCGGAGTTCTCGGCGGTGACGCGGCCCGCCTCGTCGCGGTCGTAGGAGTGCGCGATCACGCCGGAGGCAAGCGTGGTGGCGATGGAGGCCAGGCGACCGGCGCCGTCATAGGCGTAGGAGGTCGCGCCGCCGTTGGGGAGGGTGACGCCCGTGCGCTGCCGCGCGGCGTCGTGGGCGAAGGTCGCAGGACCGCCCGCGCCGGGGACGGCGAGGGTCATAAGATCGCCTGCCAGGTCGTAGGCGTAGGCGCGGGTGCCTTCCTCGCTCGCGCGCAGGCCCGCCATGCGGCCGGAGCCGTCGTAGGCGTAGGTGGCGGCGAAGGAGGTGCCGTCCGCGGTGTCGGTCGCGGCGGTGAGCCACCCGACGGGGTTGTAGGCGTAGGTCCAGGTGCGGGCATCCTCGTCGGTGACGCTCGAGAGCCGGTGGGCCGGGGTGTAGCCGAAGGCGTACGTCTCGCCGGTGGAGAAGGCCGTCTCGGCCACGAGGTTGTCGGCCGTGAACGTGCGGCTCACGGTCTCGCCCGTCGGGTAGACGCTCTCGGTCGTGTTGCCCGCGGCGTCGTGCGCGAAGTCCC
>JBBQIR010000128.1:0-3176 GCA_038325105.1 Coriobacteriia bacterium | reverse complement strand
GCTTGCGTTCGCGGATGGAGAGGCTGCGGCCGGTCGCTACAGGGATGCGGTTCGCGCGCTCTTCGGCGGTGCGGCGCGCGAGCTCGTGAATCGCGGCGTTGTGCCGCGCACGCAGACGCGCACGACGCGCGAGCTTCTCGGCGATGTCGAGGATTCACGGCCCGGGATCGTTCCGCCGCTGCGCTCGCTCGCTCGCGCCTTCGAGCCCGCATGGTACGGGCACGTTGACCCCGGCGCCTCCGGGTACGCCGACGCGCGCATCGTCTACCTCGCGCTCGCTGACATGATGCTCGATGGGGCAGGCGAGGCATCGTGAAGCGCCGATTGCGGATCGATGCCAGGCTCCTCGCGGCCATCGCCGCCGCCGTGCTCGTCCTCGGCACGTACACGCTCGCGGTCTCGGCCGCCAACCGCTACGTCGAGTCGGGTCTCCCCGAGGCAACCACCTTCTCCTCGACGCCCGAGGGTACGAAGGTCTTCTATCGCTACCTCGATGAGCTCGGCCTCAAGCCGCAGACGCTGCAGCAATTCGACACGTTGCCCGAGCACGCGACGGTCATCATCGCGGCCAACCAACCGTTCGCGAAGCAGGTAACGCCGACGGAGGCGCGTGTCTTGGCCGACTGGGTCCGAGCGGGCGGCAGGGTCGTGTTCGCCGGCACGTACGTGACCGAGTTCGTCGACGCGCTCGACCTGAGTTCGGCCACCGCGCTCGGTGACGATGTCGCGCTCAAGTCCGTGTTGCCGTCGGCGTATGTCGAGGGTGTGACCACCGTGCGCGCGGGCATGAGCCGCATCTACGCCTCGGACTCGGGCTGGGCCGCGGTCCTCAAGCACAAGGACTGGCTCGCGCTTGGCGTGCGGCGGGTCGGCGCAGGTGAGGTCGTATGGCTTGCCGATGCGTATCCGATCACCAACGAAGGCATCTCGGTTGCCGACAACGCGCGCCTCGGCGTGCTGCTCGCCGCCGTACCCGGTCGCGAGATATGGTTCGACGAGTTCCATCACGGCTTCGCGCGCGGCGGCGGCATTATCGAGCGCGTGGGTCCCGGCGGCCAATCCGCGTTGCTTGTCTTCGTACTCGGGCTCGCGCTGCTCCTTGCGGCGTACAGCCGACGCCTCGGTCCGCCGATCAATGTCACCGAGACGCCCATCGCGAGGACCGGTGCGTACATCGACTCGCTTGCGATGCTCTATCGCAAGGCGGGTGCACGCCGAGAAGCGCTCGTCGCACTCGAGGACGGATTGACGCGCGCACTCGCGCTCCGGTACGGGTCGCCGGTGATGGGACGCAAGAGGCACCCCTCGGCGGTCGAAGCGCTCGACCGCGCGGCGGCACTGCACGACGGGGACAACATTCCGGCATAAGAGTTCTTACCGGTCGCGGGCATGATCGCCCGCCCACGACGGGAGGTCGAGGGTAGCAATGACTGACACCGACAGAGTCCTCAAGCTGGCCGAAGCGGTTCGAACCGAGGTCGCGAAGGCCGTGGTCGGCCAGGCCGAGACGGTCGACGCGCTCCTCGTCGGCCTCATCACCGGCGGGCACGTGCTGCTCGAGGGTGTGCCGGGGACGGCGAAGACGCTCCTGGCGCGCACGCTCGCGCACTGCCTCGACGTGTCGTTCAAGCGCATCCAGTTCAGCCCCGACCTCATGCCCGCCGATGTCGTCGGCACGAACGTGTTTGACCTCGATCGGCAGGAGTTCCACCTCCGCACAGGTCCGGTCTTCGCCAACATCGTGCTGGCCGACGAGATCAACCGAACGCCTCCGAAGACACAGTCGGCGCTCCTCGAGGCGATGCAGGAGGTCCAGGTCACCATCGACGGCATCGGCCACCAGCTCCCGAGGCCGTTCCTCGTCGTAGCCACGCAGAACCCCGTCGAGTACGAGGGCACCTATCCGCTGCCCGAGGCACAGCTCGACCGCTTCGGGCAGAAAGTCCTCGTCGACTACCCCTCGGAGGCCGAGGAGACTGCGATCCTCTCCCGGCACAGTGGCGGCATGGAGATGACTGACCTCGACGAACTCGGCGTGAAGAAGGTCGCCTCGGCGGCTGACGTGCTCGCCGCGCGTGCCGCGCTCGACTCTGTTGTCGTCGACGCCGGCGTCGTCGCGTACGTGACGGCGATCGTGCGCTCGACGCGCGCGCATCCGGCGGTGCTGCTTGGCGCGAGTCCACGCGCGGCCGTGAGCGTGCTTGTCGCCTCGAAGGCGCGGGCGCTGCTTGACGGGCGCGCGTTCGTGAGCCCCGATGACGTGAAGCTCACTGCGCTGCCATGCCTGCGGCACCGCATCCTCCTCCGTGCTGAGATCGAGATCGAAGGGACCGGCGTCGACGCCGTCCTCGGCGACGTGCTCGCGCAGGTGCCGGTACCCCGGTGAGCGGATGGATCGCCAGGGCGCTCGCGCGCCTTCCGTACATCACAGCACGCGCCGCGCTCGCAGCGGGCGCGCCGGTGCTCGTGCTGCCGTTCGTTCCCGGCGCGTGGGCGTGGGTCGCCGCCGCCGCGTGGCTGCTCATGCTCGGCGCGCTTGTCGCCGCCGATGTGCGCGCAACGCCACGCGCGGCCGACATCGAGATCACCCGCGAGCTGCCCGAGCGGCTCTCGATCGGCGTCGCGAATCCGGTCGCCCTTCACATCGCGAATCGCTCCCGGTACGTCGCGCAGCTGCGCCTTCGAGAGACGCCGCCGTCAGGTTTCTCCGGCGAGCGCACGATCGACGGCCTCACCCTTCCCGCGCGCGAAGAAACGACTGTCCCGCTTGCGTTCACGCCGCCCGCTCGCGGCGCGTACCGCTTCGGCGACGTCGGCGTGCGCGCGATCGGTCCGCTCGGACTGGGCGGTCGTCAGCTCACGATCCCGTGTGCCGAGGAGTGCCGCGTCTACCCCGACATCACGGCAGTCCGACGCTACGCGCTCCTCGCCCGGCGCGGCGCGCTGCTCGACACCGGCATCAAAGCGATCCGCTACGCCGGCGTCGGCACCGAGTTCGAGTCGCTCCGCGAGTACCGCGACGGTGACAGCTACCGCGACATCGACTGGAAAGCGACTGCCCGCCGAGGCACGCCGATCATCCGCCGCTTCGAGGCCGAGCGCAGCCAGACGATCGTGATCGCGGTCGACACCGGCCGCCTCATGACGCCGCTCGTCGGCGCGCTCTCAAAGCTCGA
>JBBQIR010000127.1:0-3236 GCA_038325105.1 Coriobacteriia bacterium | reverse complement strand
AGTCGTTGATCGGCTCGTTGCGGGTCCGTCGATCGACTACGTGACCGTGACCATTCCCGAGGGCTTCACCATCGAGCAGATGGCAGAGCGCTTTGAAGAGCAAGCGGGTATTCCTGCCGACGAGTTCTCGGATCTTGCCCTGAAGCAGGCTGCCACGTTCGTGTCCGACTTCGCGTTCCTCGAGGGTGAGCAGACCGGCTCGCTCGAGGGTTACCTGTTCCCGAAGACGTATCGCGTGACCGGCGGAAGCACGGCCCGCGATGCCATCAAGATGATGCTGTCGCAGTTCGAGTCGGAAATCGCACAGGTCGATCTGTCATACGCAGGCACTAAGAACCTTACGCTCCACGACGTGGTCACAATCGCGTCCATGATCGAGCGCGAAGCAAGAGTGGCCGAGGAGCGCCCGATCGTCTCCTCGGTCATCTACAATCGGCTCGGGAAGAAGATGCGCCTTGAGATCGATGCGACCATCGAGTACATCCTGCCGGGTACCCGGCCACGACTCCTGAACAGGCACCTGAAGATCGACAGCCCGTACAACACGTACATGTATGGTGGTTTGCCGCCAGGACCGATCGCCAGTCCGGGACTTGCATCACTTGAGGCGGCCGCGCGTCCAGCGGACACCGGCTACCTGTACTACGTTCTGACCGGCACGGATGGATCCCATACGTTCACCAAGACGTTCGAGGAGTTCCTCATAGCGAAAGAGAAGTCCCGAGAGGTGGTGCCCTAGGCGCATGGCAGACGAGAATGTCACTGCGATTCGGATATCCGGTGCCCGAAAGACGTACAAGGTAACCGGGAGACCACATAAGATAGCCGTCGACGATGTCGGCATCTCCGTGGTCGGCGGGAGCATCCACGGACTCCTCGGTCCGAACGGGGCGGGGAAGACCACCACACTCAAGATGCTGCTCGGTCTCGTGCGTCCGACCGGCGGGACGTTCGAGATCTTCGGCGAGGACTCGACCAAGCCTCGCGGTCGGCGGTCGCTCGGTTTTCTGCCCGAACAGCCGTACTTCCCGATGAACCTCACAGCAACACAGGCGATGCGCTTTTACGGACGGCTCGTCGGGGTGCCCCGCAGCGAGCTCACCGGCGATGCGTCGTTACTCCTGTCCCGAGTGGGGCTTGAGGATGCGGCACGCACGGAGCTCACGAAGTTCTCCCGGGGCATGCTGCAGAGGCTTGGCATCGCACAGGCGCTCCTCGGCCATCCCCGGGTCGTGATCCTTGACGAGCCTGCGTCAGGACTCGATCCGGTCGGTCAGCGCGACATTCGTAAGCTCATGCTGGAGTTGCGGTCCGAAGGCGTCACGGTTCTGCTCTCGTCACATCAGCTCTCGGAGGTCGAGGCGGTGTGCGACAGGGTCAGCATCCTCAACAGAGGGCGGCTTGCCGCTGAAGGGGATATCAACGCGCTGCTCAACGTGAGCGGGCGAACGTCGGTGCGTGTGGCGGGAATCGACGTCCTGCCCGTGGCACTTTCGGACCTCGCAGAAGACGTGGCCGTTTCCAGCGGAGTGCTGGTATTCTCGGTGCCTACCGGAAAGACGCGCCTGGTGGTTGATGCGATCGACGAGGCGCGCGGAACGATCATCTCGGTCATGCCCAAGCGGGACTCGCTTGAAGACTACTTTGCCAGGTTGCTCGAGACGACTGCCGGGGAGGTGACGGTTCCGTGATGAAGCGTATCTGGCCGATAGCGGTCGCCGTCATCACCGACAGTCTGCGGCGCAAAGTCGTCTACGTCGTACTGGTCTTCGCTGCGCTTCTCGCGATGGCGATTCCGTCACTGCCTGATTACGGGTTGGGTGTCGAGGGCGCCGTCTTTCGAGAGGTTGCGCTTGCCCTCGTGTACGTCACGGGACTGATCATCGCACTCTCGCTCGCAGCCAACCGGATACCGGCTGAGTTCGAGCGTCGCACGGTGTACAACGTGCTCACTAAGGGCGTCAGCCGTTGGGAGTACCTGGTGGGCACGTGGCTTGGCATATTCTCCGTGATGGCCGGAACGATTGCCGCCTTCACGATCGTTGAACAGGTGGTCGGGCTGATCACGTACGGTGACCCGATGTGGCGTTTGTGGCAGGGCGCGCTCGCTGTCCTGCTCGAGATGGGCGTGGTCACCGCGTTTGCTGCGGCCGTCTCGACCATCACCGGACCGGTCGTTGTCGTGACAATCACTCTCGCCGCGCTGTTCATTGGACACTCGCGGAGCACGCTGCTCGGCGGAGAGGGCGCGCTCGGCTTGCAGCCCTTCTATCCGTCGCTGGACGCATTCAACGTCGTCAATCCGGTCGCGCACGGTACGGGCGTGCCGCTACTCTACCTGGCAAGCATGGTCGTCGTGTTCGTCGGCTTCGTCGGTCTCTTCCTGAGCCTGGGCTCGTTCGTTCTCGGTCGACGGGATCTCTGAAGTGAACGCCCTTCGATCGGACAAGCTTCCACTGCTTCTGGCCGGAGTCTTCGTCGTGGTGGCGCTATCGGGCCAGTACGCGAGCGATAGAGTGCTGCACTCCGGGTCGAGCACTGCAACAGCGGAGGCGATCGGCCGAGCTTCGAATTCGTACCTCACAGGTATACAGACGTACGCCGCAGCGGTGCTCTGGAATCGAATCGACCCCCTCCTGCACAGTTACTATGAAGAGGTTCCGATCAAGGACCAACGGTACATGCTGAGCACGATCGCGCTCGTTGAGTGGCTCGACCCGAACTTCGCGCCGGCGTACTATGTCGGTCCGTGGATTCTGATTCGCAACGGCAAGACCGACGCGGGTATCGCGATGGCGCGCGAGGGCGTGGAATCGTTGCCCGATTCCGGAATCTGCCGGGCATCGTACGCGCAGATTCTCATCGTAGTAGCAGACGATGTGGCGGGCGCGGTCGTTCAGGCTAAGGCCGCGCTCGGTGAGAACATCCAGTGGGCCGACGCAACTGAGCAGATGAATTCGTACGCCTCGATCGAGCAGATCTTCCGTCAGGCGGGGGAGACGACGCTTGCCGACAATCTCGCCGCGAAGATCGATGTGCTCGATGCCACAGTCGAGAACAACGCCTCCGAGGATATCCACGACCATGACGGAGACGGAAAGCCCGACCACTAACTCTGGAGCCGCATGTCCCTGCTCTCGCCGGACTACTACGTCACCGACGTGCACGCCATCGACCTCGATGCGCTCAGGCAGCGCGGCGTGAGGGGTCTGTTCCTCGACCTCGATAACACGATT
>JBBQIR010000126.1:0-3363 GCA_038325105.1 Coriobacteriia bacterium | reverse complement strand
TGAAGCGTGAAGCGGTAGGGTCCCCGTGCGGGGCATCACCTATGCCTCGGCGAGCGTGCGCGCATCGTTTCCCCCTGGAATCGCCGACGCCACGAGTACATGTCAGGCGCAGTGTCGCCGGGGAGCCTCGATGTTGGCGGCTCGCTTGCTAGACTCACGAACGTCACGTACGAATCGACTCGCAAGGATGTGTTTCAAATGTCCACATATCCCTCGGAAGAGAGCATCGGCTTCCTGCTCAATCAGGCCTCGCGTTCGGTCGTCGCCCGGCTCGCTGACCAGTTCCGCCAGCTTGGGCTCGACGAGCACGGCTGGATCGTCCTGCGCAATGCGTACGCGCACCAGGGCAACGGCTGCACGCCGTTTTCCATCGCAGCGAGACTCCACCTTCCCGCCGAGGTCAATGTCGCAGCCGCCACACGGCTCGTGCGAGACGGCTGGCTCACGACCGGTGATGGCGGACCGGTGAAGGAGTCGAGCGCACTCTGCGTGACGCAGAAGGC
This sequence comes from Coriobacteriia bacterium, assembly GCA_038325105.1. Lineage (GTDB taxonomy): Bacteria > Actinomycetota > Coriobacteriia > Anaerosomatales > Anaerosomataceae > WSXY01. The sequence continues at coordinate 2,860 of JBBQIR010000126.1, read as the reverse complement.
CAAGGACACGATGCCCGGTCTTGAGGACACGGCGCGCTGGATCGTCATGCACGCCACAAACGGCTTCAGCGCTCGCGAATGCGAAGAGTTCACATCGTTCCTCAAGCGCTTCAACGAGAACCTGGCCTAGGCCGGTCCTCGCGCCCTTAAGCGCACCGAGAATCCCCTCAGCAGAGGCGTCAGAGTGACGCCGAATTTGCGCATACTCTCATCAACGGGAATGCGATGCTCGGGGGGCGATATGGGGACCAAGAAGTTCACGATCCTGCACAGCAACGACATGCACGGCGATTTCCTTGCCGAAATGGACGGCGCCAAGGGGGATCTCATCGGCGGGCTGGCGTTGCTCTCCACGTACATCAACCGCGTGCGTGCCGAGGAGCCGAACGTCATCTACTGCATTGCCGGCGACATGGTGCAGGGGTCGATCATCGACTCCGAATTCAAAGGCGTCTCCACGATCGACGTCATGAACTACCTCGCGCCCGACGTGGTATCGCTCGGCAACCACGAGGTCGACTACGGGCTGCCCCACCTGCTGTTCCTCGAGAAGATCGCCAACTTCCCGATCGTCAACGCCAACCTCTACGTGAAGCCGTTCGACAAGCGCATGATGCGCCCGTTCTACATCGCTAACGTCGACGGATTCGAGGTACTGTTCACCGGCATCCTGACCGAGAAGGTCATGGACGCCCTCGCACTCGACAACCTCGTCGGTAGCTTCGTCACCCTCAAAGAGGCCGCCGAGGAGGTCGGGCGTATCTGCAACGCATACAAGAACGACGACATCGACCTCACCATCATCCTCACGCACATCGGCTTCGAGTCCGACGTGGAACTCGCCAAGATGATCGATCCGGCGTGGGGCGTCGACATGATCATTGGTGGGCACTCCCACACCATTCTCGAGCAGCCTGCCGAGGTGAACGGCATCCTCATCGCGCAGGCGGGCACCGGCACGGACCAGGTCGGACGTTTCGACATCGTCGTCGATGACGACACGAACAGCATCGTCGAGTGGAAGTGGCGTCTCGTTCCCATCGACGAGACGATCGGCGAGCCGGACCAGCAGATGCTCGACCACATCAAGGCCTTCAAAGATCCCGTCGACCGCAAGTACGCCGCGATCCTCACGAAGCTCGCCGAGAAGCACACGCACCCCAAGCGTGAGGTCGAGACCACGCTTGGCAACCTGATGGCCGATGCTCTCGCGCAGTCGCTCGGCTGCGATGTCATGCTGCTCGGCGCGGGCTCGGTTCGGGTGCCGGAACTCGGGCCCGTCGTGACGCTCGGCGACTTCGTGAGCTGCTTCCCGTACGACGACAGCGTCACGCGCTACACGGTGACCGGCGAGATGCTTACGCGGATGTTCGGCTACTGGATGCGCAACGCGAACCGCGACGGCGAGGGCGAATGCTACCAGGTAAACGGTGCGGTGCGGGCGATACACGACGACACGCTTGACACGCTTGTGTCGCTCACTATCGCGGACATGCCCGTGGACAACGCAGGGACGTACACGGTCGGTCTCCAGGGCTATCACGCTGCTAATGCCGAGGCATATCTGGCGGTGACTCCGGCTGAGCTCGAGCAGTCGGGCGAGTCGAAGGTGGTCACGACATCCGCACAAGAGGTGCTCCAGGAGTGGCTCCGAGAGCACCAGAACGAGCGTCGGGTGGTCGAAGGACGGCTCGTCTACCGCTAGCTATTGACGGGTGCCATGAGAAAGCCTACTATTCCGGTAGGAATAGTACCCGAATCCTCGGGAGCGGTCCATGCGTCTCACGGCACGCAGCGAATACGGGCTCCTCGCACTGGTGGAAATTGCCGCCGGCGGCGAGAAGCCTTCAAGCGCCCGTGAACTTGCCGAGCGCTGGGGAATGCCCCTCAAGTTTCTCGAGCAGCTGCTCTCTGCGCTCAAGCGCGCGGGTGTTGTGCGCTCGACCCGGGGGGCGCGCGGGGGATACGTCCTCACACGTCCGGCTGCTGACATCTCCGTGCTCGACGCGGTCGAAGCACTCGAAGGACCGCTCGCCCCGAGCGTGTGTGCGCAGGAGGGCGCCGGGTGCGCTCAGAGCTCGCGCTGCGCTGCGGGCGCGATCTGGTCCCGCGTGAGCGACGCGGTGCGTGACGTGCTCATCTCTGTCTCGCTCGCGGACCTCGCGACCGATCAATTCCGACTGGACGCCCTTGTTCCGGCGTCTGTAACCAAGGAGTAGCCATGTCCGACAAACGCATCTATCTCGACAATGCCGCTACCACGAAGACCGACCCGCGCGTGGTCGCCGTGATGGAGCCCTTTTTCACCGAGGTCTACGGCAACCCCAACAGCCTTCACACCGAGGGCCGCGCCGCGAGTACCGCGCTTGAGGATGCCCGCGAGCGTGTCGCTGCGTCGCTCAACGCCGCGCGTCCCGACGAGGTCCTCTTCACCTCGGGCGGCACCGAGTCCGACAACTCGGCGCTCATCGGTCTCGCGACGGCAGGTGGCCGCGCTGCCGGGCACATCATCGTCTCGGCATTCGAGCATCACGCGGTGCTTGAGCCGGCCGAGTGGCTCGGCAAGCATGGTTTCGAAGTCTCGCTCCTCAAGCCGGACAGCGACGGCGTCGTTTCGGTTGCTGAGCTTGAGAAGCTGCTCCGCGACGATACCGTGCTCGTTTCGGTCATGCACGGCAACAACGAGCTTGGTACCGTACAGCCGATCGCGGAACTCGCGGCGGCAGCCCATGCCCGAGGAGCGTTCTTCCACTCCGTGGATCGGCTGGGAGCGCAAGCGCGGTAAGTTGCACGAGCTGAACGAGCTCCTGCGCGGCGCGACCGACACGACTTTCGTGTTGACGATCCAGCAGCCTAGCGC
>JBBQIR010000125.1:0-3541 GCA_038325105.1 Coriobacteriia bacterium | reverse complement strand
CCTGCGTGCGATACCCATCCTGGCGAGGCTATCCTCGGACATGCGAGCGACATCGCCGGCCAAGTTTCGGACATGCTGAGGAGCTGCGCCGCGCCGAGTGCCGGATACGGGCCTCGGCCCTTGTGAACTCGGCGTTTCACGCGCCAGCTCTACTTCGCAGCGCCTCTGACGGCCGAGAGCGGAAGGTACATCGGGACCGGGCGGGGTCGAGCCGGGCTTGAGCCGATCGTCACCGCAAGGGGCGCGAATCCGTAGCGCTCGTAGAACCCGACGGCGTCGGGCAACGCGTCCACCAGCACTCCTGCGCAGCCGACTCGATCAGACTCATCCAACGCGATCCTCAGCGCAGCAAAGAGCAGCTCAGATCCCACACCCACACCCTGGACCCTGCGATCCACACCCAGCCGAGCGATGCGCAGCGCAGGCACGCTGGAGTAGCCGCCGGGCGAGACCGGCTTGTCAGATGCCTCCGGTGCGATCGCTGCCATCGCGGCCGTGAAATAGCCGACGACGCGCCTGCTGGCATCGTCGACGGCAACGTATGTGACGCCCAGATGATGACGCTGCTGATTCTGCCAGGCGTAGCGCTCCAGGAACGTGTCGAGCGAGGGTTCGCCACACGAGAATCCAGAACGTACATCCGAGCGCTCCAGAATCCTAATCGCGAACGGCATGGCGCTGCATCAGTTCGCGCAATGCGGGAGTAGGTTCCGGGCTCTGATCGATACCGCGAATCACGGTGGCCCACGACTCCTCATCCACCAGGACGTTCGCAGCAATCAGGTACTCAGCGGGAACCGTTCCAAGCGCATCAAGGTGGGCCATGATGGCGTCCTCGACAAGACGGCTCTTCTTCATCCCCGTCTCGCGCGCGTACGCATCGAGCCGCGCCCGGGCCGCTTCGCTGATCTGCGCAGATATCTGCACGTAGCCCGACATGAACCTCACCTCCGTAGATAATCCTACAAATATATATGCGAAGGGGCAAGAGGCATGCCGCAGACGTGCGCCATCGCTAGTTCAGCCACGGGGCCCCGAACTCACCTACAACGCCCGGGTACGCCGAGTTCTCAGCATCCAGTATGTCCAAGGGTTCCAGCCGCATAAGCGCACTACGAGAAATGCGATACCGGGCTTGCCCTATTTCCTCGGCCCATCGTGCGAAGGCCGAAAAGACCGCAGAGAACAGTGCAACCAGTGCGGCGTGTTTAATCGAATCGACACGCTTCACATTCATCCGCACCACCATGGGCATCTTGACGATGGCCTGTTCAACCGGAGTCTCATCGGCATACTCGTCGGTGTCGGAAACAACCGCAATCTCAAGCATGGTCATCGCCAGACCAACCACCTCCGCTGAGAGGCCTTCTTGCTGGATGGCGATCTCTGTGAAGGTGCCGATCGCCTCTTCAAGCGACATCACGCATTCCGGAGGGAACAAGGTCACTACCGGCTGAGGAGTGTCCACCTGCTCAAGCGATACCAATCTGCCATCGACCTCGAGGGCAATGACGTGGTCAAAGAGCGGGGTCAGGTTCCAGCACCGGTCACCGTGGCGGTTGAACCACGAAGCGAGCTCCTCCCGGCTACAGCCGCGACGCGGAAATCCGCTGCCGGATGCGTCCTGCTCACAATCTATCAGGCCGAATTCCTGAAGTGGCCGAAGGATGCGCACGGTAAGTCCTCCGTGCAGGGCACGCATCGCATGAAGCCCCAACAGCTCTCCGGAGATCGGCTCCGACGACCAGACGTCTTCGTCGTGCGGCATCCGGTCGGCGAATGCGAAAAGCGGCAGAGGTTCTCGGATGGAGGTGCCGAGGCGGAACAAGGCAAACGGGATGTGGTCTTGCATGGCAGAGTCCTCGGGATAGCCGTCCCGCATCGCGAGGTTAACCCGGGTGAGCAGCGCCTCCAAGATCACCCCGTACAACTCACCCGCCCGCTCGACTGCCTGCAGCTCGCGCCCCCGCGACGTGACCTGCAACTTGCCGCTCCGCACCCGGATCAGGCCGCCGTATTGCAGCGCATGGCGCAGCATCATCAGTGTCCACACACTGTCCTCATCGACCACCCGAGAGTATCCAAGGTATTCCTGCGTGGATCCATCCACCTCGAGCTGCTCCAACATGAGCGCCACGAAGCGCCTGTTGAGCAGCTTCAATTTCTCGGTAAGCCGCTGTGGCTCGGCCGCAATCCCACCCAGAATCACGCGTGCATTGCGTATCGCGCGAGTCGTCAACGCCTCTTGGGCCGAGAGTGTCATCAGCTTCACCGGGGATTCCGGCTGCCCGAGTCCGTAGATGACGAGCGCGTCATGTAGGTCTTGGGTAATCGTCAAGCGCCCACTGTGATCAGCGTTCCTGCGCTTCGCAGCTGCCACTGTGACCCCTTCGTAACGTCAGCACGCGCCTGTCGGGGCCTCATTATCCCAACTATCCGTAAATCATGCACTTTTCACACCCAACACGGGCGTCACCGATCAGCTCCCCAATTCCAATCAGGTTCCTACCTGACTGCGATTCCCCCAACGTCCGTCACCTCGCTCAGGACTCCGGGTTCGAGAGCACGCGATCCAGCCCCACACGCACCGAGTCGACAAGGTAGCGTGCAGCGCGGATCTCGCCATCGTCGAGCCCGAGAAGGGCGACCTGCTCTGGCCCCTTCTCCGTGCAGAGAATCAGCCCAATGGGCGCCCCGTCGCCCTCGTGATGCTGGTGCGCGGCCAGCCAGCGCAGGTAGAGCGTCATCTGGCCGAAGTCCCCGGGCTCAAGCGGTCGCGTCTTGAGTTCGATCGCAACGTAGCAGCGCAGCGTGATGTGGTACATGAGCAGGTCGAGCCGGTAGTCCCGCCCGTCGACCGGCATTCGCTTCTGCCGCTCGACGAACGCAAAACCGGCTCCGAGTTCCAGCAGGAAGCGCTGCATCTGGTCGAGGATTGCGCGTTCAAGGTCGGCCTCCGAGTGCTCGGAGGGGAGGCCGAGGAAATCTAGTACATACGGATCGCGAAAGACGACGGCGGACTCAGGCGCGATTCCCGAGTTCGCGAGCTCCGCAATGTCGACGTCGAGCGCTTCGGTCGAACCGGCGGCAGCAAGTGTGCGTTCATAAAGGCCGCTGGATACTCGCTCGCGCAAGACGCGTTTCGACCAGCGTTCGCGCGCGGCCATGCTCATGTAGAAGTCGCGTCGCCGCTGTTCAGGTATTGCAAGCAGCTCGGAAATGTTGGTCCAGGTCAATATTCTCGCCAGTGGCGAGAATATCTGGGAATCAGGATAGAGCTCTGCGAACTTCATCATCCGAAAGAGGTTCTGCCAGCTCCAACCGCGCCCATACCTCGCGGTCAGTCGTACCGCCAAGCGCTTGACCTCGCCCCTTCCGTACTCCGCCCTCTCGCCGCCAAGTGCACATCCGCGCATGAGCCCGAGCCTACCGATGAGCCCTTACCTGAATCCGACCGGGTTCTTTCGTCCCGTCGATTCCCGCAAAGGTCCGTCATATCGCTTTGGGCCCCGCCTTCGTGATCACCCACGCGCTTCCAGCC
>JBBQIR010000124.1:0-3766 GCA_038325105.1 Coriobacteriia bacterium | reverse complement strand
GTATCAGGCCCTGTCCGATGTCGAGATAGGAATGTACGACAGGGCGTACGGTCGGCTAAGCGCCATCCCTTCCACGGACCTGGACTTCGTCGGTGTCACGTTTCGATTCTGGTTCGACTGGCTGCTGCGCGAATTCGACCGTCTTGGAATCAGGGGCGAGCCCCTCATTCCTAAGTACGGTGCCCATCTCCCGCCCAATCCGGGCGCATCATTACTGGACGATGTTTCTCGTTTGTCCACCGCGCGACTGAACGGCCTCATCGACTACGCAGATCGGGACCTGGCCATCGCGCGCGTTGACTCAAAGCTGGGGGAGCGCGAGACCTTGGAGCTGCGGTTGCGCGTGGCCATCGAGAGCGCGCTTCCCTTCGATTGGTCGCGACCGCGACACGGAGCGCTTGTAGAGCATGCGCGACTGCTGGAACGCGCGGCTCAGGCAGAGCATGACTGGCTGACACGCGACTACGCGCGCCTCCTTAGGAGTGCCCTGCATGACGACTCGGTGTCGACCACCCAGTCCGCATTATTGCTCATCAGCCGCTCGCACTGGGTCAGAGCCACCGCTCTGCTGGGCGATGCGCGTCTTGTTTCGTGGCGTGGTGCGGGGCCAATACGACGCATGGTAGCTCGCGGATGCAGACGGCGCGGGATGCAGACGCAGGCGGACGAACTTGACCAGCTAGCAGGGTTCAGCTGGGACCGAATCCAGTTTCCCTAGGTTGTCGGACGCGGCCGTACGGTGCAAGCTGGCCTGCCACTGGAAGAATCGGCTCATTCGAAGTGGCCGAGAAGCTTCTGCCGCCGTGCCAGTTGCCGGGGGGACAAAGGGTCGTCGCCAACGATTTCGAGCGCCCTCTCGACGTTCCACGACCACTCGGCTCCCGATAGATCCAGGTCAGGCTGATCGGCCATGGCGCCGAGCGTGTAGTGGGCCATCGCCACACCCATGTCCTCGAGCTCGTCTTGATCGTAGGCGATGCGCCCGTCAAACGCGGGTCGCCTCCCACGAGCAGCGGTCTTCTTGGTTCCGCTAGGTTGCGGGCCGACGGCGAAGGCGACCAAGGAGTCCATCATCGCAGCGGTCCAAACGACCATCGATCGCCGGCCTTTTCGCCCGGCTTGAGTCACCAAGCGGAATGGGGCGTCAGTGGCGGGCCGCACCCGAAGGCGTCCGGTGTCGCCAACCGCATACCACAACCGGTCGGGCGGGTACTCGCACTCGACGGTCTTTCCGCGCCAGTCCCGCAGCTGCAGGCCACCGGCCAGTCGCGCCAAATGCTTGTCGAGCTGCTCTAGGAGTGTTCTACGGGGGATGTGCCTGTAGCACTTGACCTCGGAGACGCCGAAGATGAGCAGGTCGCCCTCCTCCGGGCGCCTTTGGGACGATGCGTTGTCATCGAGCACGATCTCCATCTCAGGCGTGGCCGTCGCGCTGAAGATACCGTCAGCGCCTTCGCGCCACTCCTTGAAGACGGGGTCCTCTTCGGTGTCGTTGCGGCGCAGTCGCCGCGACCACACGCCGCGGCTGAACACAGCGCTGGCCGGAACACGTTCGGCCGCCTTCAAGTTCTGAAGATGTTCGACGCAGAGCGGAATGGCTAGGCATTCGGCCAGCGCGCCCTTCGGCTGGATGACCATCTGAGACAGAACGTACTCCACGGCGCGTTGGACCTCGTTCCCCGGAAGAGGATCGCCGGACATGAGGCGAGATAGACGATCGCGCTGTTGTCGCTCGGTCCGGGGATCGATGCCGACGGAGCAGAGTGCGTGCAGAAGCAGCTCTGAGGCCCTCTGCTCGATCACGATCTCGGAAGCAGCCGCGCCGAGTTGTGCGCGGGCCACATCGATGAGGCAGAGCCCGAGCCCCTCGCGGTCCGTCACGTTCCTCGCGAAGACCTCGACCGAAGGCAAGCCGTTAGGTTGGCCCATTGCTATCCCCGCCGGCAGATCACTCACTGGGCTGATGTCCCTTCGTCTCTGAATCGGGCGTTTAGGCGAGCGGGTCGGATGATTGTCGGGCGATTCTCGTCGGCATCAAAATCGGTCGATTACGTGCTGGCATCGGGCGATTATCGGGCGATTCACGCGGAACGGACTTCCTTGGGGATGTAGTGCGCTGACCGTCCCGCCCCCTTGGGCTCCAGCAGGTCGAGCCTGACGAGACCCACCAGATCGCGAAGAGCAGTGTCGCGAGCCACGCCGAGCGTCTCCACACACCATCTCGTTGTCACGGCTCCCTCTTGCAGCGCATGTTCGAGAATCGTCCTCTGGCGCGGGTTCAATTGCGCTTCCACGGCAGGTGACAGCGTGACGAGACTCTCAGGAGCTCGAAGACGATCGATGTCCTCGCCCGGTCCAGGGAGCGTGACCTGAAAGTAGCCGGTATCTGTCGAGAGGGTCGGCTGCTCCAAGCCATGGTCGAGCATCTGGTCGCGCATGCGCCGAAACCCGCTGCCACGCTCCTCTATCCGCTGGAAGTACGACAGGCACTGCGCCAAGACAGGATTGCGCGAACACGGTCGGTATCTGCCCCGTCGAAGGTTCGCAAGAGTGATAGGGGCGGGAGGAAGTCCGGGACTTGAGATGACCACCCTGTCGGAGAAGACCTCGAGGAGAATCTTGCGACCGGCGTCCTCGTACTGACGGTGCACCATCGCATTCACCAAGGCCTCGCGCAGGGCCTCGAAAGGATACTCGTCGAGTCGCACACGATTCAGTCCGATGACTCGCATCGGATGGCGCGTGTTGCGATCCACGAAGGCGATGGCCCTTTCGACGGCGCGCGGGATCGGCTCCCGGATGTCTTCGTGATCACGCGGTTCACCGTCGAGTTCGGCACCTCGGTAGACGTCGGCCAGCACTCGGCACTGTGGAAACACCGCCGAAGGATCCTTGGCCAAGAGAAGCACTCCCGCTCCGGTGGCGAAGTAGTCGCCGGAGGTGGCCTCGCGCCAGATCAGTCCGCGCAGGGCCGCACCTGCCAGCAGGTCATCTTGGGAGAGGTCCGCGGGGTCGCGGTCCTCCGCCGCAGCGATGAGGCGACGGGTCACGTCCAGGTCGAGATCGCCCCACCGTACCCGGTCCAGCGGTTGGGATTCAAAGGGCGAGGTCGCTGCGATTGTCTGATCGGCGATTTCGTTCTCGTCGCTCGTCGGCGAGATGCCGAATCCAGCTTCCAAGAGCTTGACCAGAGCGAGCCGCACCTCCTTCTGCAACTCAATCACGTTCCCGAACCTCTTGTACTTCAGCCCATCAGCAGCGATCTCGACGAGCAGCGCCTCGGCTCCCTCTTCCCGAACCACGTGCCGGTCGCCCTTGATGAAGGCGATGATGGGCAACCCAAGCTCTTTCGCGCGCCGATACTCTGCGTGGGTGATCGTCTGGTCGCCTACGCGGGCCCCTTGTTGGATGCCCACGATGACCAGGTAGACCTGACACTCGTCCAGGCATGTCAAGCAGTCTTCCATGGCTTTGGCCGGAGACGCCGGCTCGAATTCGTAGAGCACAGGCTCGCAGGAGGAAGACAGGAACGGGTCGGTGTTCACGAGGTTCTGCACGATGAGGCGCTCGTCTTCGAGCTCCTTCTGGACAGAGCTCACGAACACGCGGATCTTCTCGGTCATTCGTCTGGCTCCATCTGCCTGCGACCTCTCGTTTCTGATTGCCACATGGTCGGTGCTGACTTGATCACTCCGGACATCCGGGGCGGCGTGCCGATTGTACCGCTCGAACGCGCGCGCGGCGTTCAGTATCGTGCGCTCAGAGG
>JBBQIR010000123.1:0-3899 GCA_038325105.1 Coriobacteriia bacterium | reverse complement strand
GCCCCGTCGCGTTCACGTAGTAGACAAGGATGTCTTCGAACGCCGCCTTCGTGGCTGCGTACAGATTCACCGGGTCATATGCGGAGCCCCGGAAATGCTCCCAGGACGTCCCCACGTTGACGAAAGACGTCGTCTGATGTCCCGCCCGTGTCAAAGCCTCAAGCAGCTGAGTGCCAAAAAGGATATTGCTGGCCACGAGCGGCGCGATGTCCTGCGCTACATGTTCTGATATGAACAGCGAGGCCAGATGATACACCGTGTCCGGCCTCGCTGACGCGACGATACTCTGCATGTTTGAAGTTGATCCGTCATGCCACACGAACTCAACATGATCAAACCCATGTGGTCTCGGCTCTGGTATCTCCCTGCCCTTCAGAATGCAAGTTACAGGGCTGCCCTCCGCCATAAGTCGCTTGATCAGGTGCTGGCCAACAAACCCGCCACCGCCCGAGACAAGTATTCGACCGTGATTCGTCATTGTGCTGCGCCGCCAGAAAACACGAAGGGTGAGTCGAACTCCGAGAGCGAAGCGAAGCAGGAGTCTCGACTGGAGACAATCGGCTCCGTCACAGGCCACTCAACTGGAACGGACGACCACAAGATGCCCGCATCGTGTTCGGCCGAGTAGGGTGCGGTGGTCTTGTACGAAAGACACGCGCGATCGTTGGTGGTAGCAAAGCCATGTGCACATCCCGACGGAATGTGGAGTCCGGGCCCTCGCTCGAAGAGAGTGAACGTCTCAGCCTGGAGATAGGTTGGAGAACCGCGCCTGAGATCGACGACCACGTCGAACACCGAGCCGCTCACACAGAACACTATCTTGTCCAAGTCCATGGGGGGGAGCTGAAAATGCATGCCTCGGCATACGCCCGGTTCAGACGCTGTGTAGTACTCTTCTGCGAAACTTGTGGCAAGGCCCGCTTGCGCGAAATCCTCGGACACATAGGTCTTGTTGAATGAGCCGCGTGCATCGCTCGATGTAGGTATCTCTATCTTCAGCAGCTTAGGAATGCGCATGCGCTGAAACTCGACGGCCGCCACAGTGCTACCTCACCCTCGCCGAGATTGTCTCGGCCATATGCACCAACATCTCCTCGGTCATGCCGGGGTACACGCCGATCCAGAACGCGTCGTTCATGATGCGGTCGGTGTTTGTGAGCTCGCCCACCACTCGGTACCCTTCGCCACGCTCCCGCATCCCGTCAAACGCCGGCTGCCGCGTCATGTTGCCCGCAAACAGCATCCGCGTCTGCACCTTGGCGTCCTCAAGCGCTCGCACGAGCGCGTCGCGTGAGACCGGCGAGCCTTCGCGCACGGTCATCAGGAAGCCGAACCACGACGGCTCGGCGCCCTCGGTCGCCTTGGGCATGATGAGCACGTCTTCAAGCGGGCGGAGGGCCTCTCGCAGGTAGGCGAAGTTCGCCCGCCGCCGCATGGTGAACTCGGGCAGCTTCTCCAGCTGCGCCACGCCGATCGCCGCCTGCATCTCGGTCGCTTTGAGATTAAAACCGAACTCCGAATACACGTACTTGTGGTCGTATCCTGCCGACAGCGTGCCAAACTGCTGCGAGAACCGCTTGCCGCACACGTTGTCGCGACCCGATGGGCACACGCAGTCGCGACCCCAGTCGCGCATCGACAGCATGATCGCCGCGAGCTCGTCGTTGTCGGTGTAGGCGGCGCCGCCCTCGCCCATCGTCATGTGGTGCGGCGGATAGAAGCTCGAGGTTCCGATATCGCCGAACGTCCCCGTCATGTGGCCTCGGTACTCACTGCCAAGAGCATCGCAGTTGTCCTCGATGAGCCACAGGTCATGTGCGTCACAGAATGCGCGAACAGCATCTACATCGAACGGATTGCCCAGTGTGTGTGCAAGCATCACGGCTTTGGTGCGTGGCGAGAGTGCCGCCTCAAGCTGGTCGACATCGATGTTGTACGTGCCGAGCAGTACATCCACGAACACCGGAATCGCCCGGAACTGGACGATCGGGGTGATCGTCGTAGGGAAACCGGCCGCTACGGTTATGACCTCGTCGCCCGGAAGAATGCGACGCGCACCCAGGCGCTCACTCGTAAGCGCGGCGAATGCCAACAGGTTAGCGCTCGAACCGGAGTTCACCAGTAGTGCGTGCCCACTGCCAAGATACTCGGCCAGACCGCGCTCGAAATCTCGGGAATACCGACCGTGGGTGAGCCAGAAGTCGAGCGACGCATCAACGAGATTCACCATCTCGCGCTCGTCAAAGACCCGGCCTGCGTACGCCACCCGCGAAACCCCTGGCTCGAACCCGGCGTCCTCGGCGGATTGCGCCGCATACAGATCGCGTGTGAGCGCAAGTATCTGCTGTCTGATCTGCTCGGCCCGACCACTGTCCGTCACGGTTCGATCTCCCGTCATACCCACGAGGCGCCTGCCGCACGCGCTGCGGATTCATATGCGCTGATGTCTGCGCTCACAAGCGCGTCGGCGGATTCGCCGTTACCGTACGCCCGGTACCAGCCGGCGGTCCGCACCACCGTGATGTCGAAATCCCACACAGGATGCCACGCGAGGTACCGTTCGGCTTTGCTGATGTCCAGTCTGAGCTGCGCGGCTTCGTGAGGCTGCTCCCCTGCTCCCGGAGCATGCCACGAGCCCTCGCCCCACGCCGAGACGAATGCCCCGGCGAGGTCACCCACGGTCCGCGAGGAGCCCGCATCCGGGCCGAAGTTGAACGGCCCCGCGAGGGAGCGGTCTTCGATCAAGAGCGCTGTGAGCCGCAGGTATCCCGAGAGCGGCTCGAGGACATGCTGCCACGGCCGCACCGAAGCCGGATTCCGAATGATGACCGGCTCTCCTAAGGCAAGCGCCCTCGCACAATCCGGCACGATGCGGTCCTCAGCCCAATCGCCACCACCGATCACATTCCCGGCGCGAGCGGTCGCAAGCGCCGCCGACCCATCGGCCGAGAAGAACGCGTCTCTGTACGATGCTGTCACAATCTCGGAAGCGGCCTTGCTGGCGCTGTATGGGTCGAACCCGCCAAGCGGGCACTCCTCGGCAAAGGGCTCGCCGGTCTCGGGATTCGCGTATACCTTGTCCGTCGTCACATTGACGAAGGCGCGGCACCCATCGTGCGCGCGCACGGCCTCCAGGATATTCACGGTACCGAGGACGTTCGTCTCGAACGTGTAGCGTGGCTCCGCGTAGCTGCGGCGAACCAGCGGCTGCGCCGCAAGATGGAGCACGATCTCGGGTCGCACCTCGGCAACAAGGGCAGCGACGCTGTCCGCGTCACGAATGTCACCGATGCGACTGTCCATGACGCCTCGTAGTGCAAGATCCGAGAAGAGCGATGGAGCGGTGTCGGGCTCCAGTGCGTACCCGGTGAGCTCGGCACCGAGGTCGAGCAGCCAGCGACTGAGCCACGAACCCTTGAACCCCGTGTGCCCCGTCACCAGCACCCGCGTGCCGACGAATGCTCCGCCGAAGGGTGTCTGCACGACTACCAGACCTTCCACGGCGCAGCACCGGACTGCCAGAGGCCCTCCAGATAGTTCTTGTCGCGCAGGGTGTCCATCGGCTGCCAGAACCCGCGATGTTTGAACGCGCCAAGCTGCCCGTCCGCCGCAAGCGATTCCAGCGGCTCACGCTCGAGCACGGTCTCGTCGCCTGCAATCCGCTCGAACACCGAAGGCTCCATAACGAAGAAGCCGCCGTTGATCCAGTCGCCGTCGCCGAGGGGCTTCTCTCGGAAGCAGTCGACTCGGTCGTCGTCGTCGCCAAACTCCAGCGCCCCGAAGCGTCCGGTCGGCTGTATCGCTATCAGCGTTGCCGCTCTACCCGAGCGCTGGTGCGTATCCAGCAGCGCCGGGATGTCTACGTCAGCCACACCGTCGCCGTAGGTGAGCATGAACGT
>JBBQIR010000122.1:0-4098 GCA_038325105.1 Coriobacteriia bacterium | reverse complement strand
ATGTTGCACATGTGGCACTTGGCGTTGCATCGGAAGGTCGTGATCACGCAACCGTTCATGCAAGGTCCCCCGTTGCTCGTGCGTACGTGTCAAGCAGCCCCGCCAGATGCCGCTCGGGAGTGAATCTCGAGCTCACCTTCGCGCGTCCCGCGTTGCCTAGTTCGCGTGCGAACCCGGGATCCCGGCGAAGCCGATCGAGCGCCGAGGACAATGCAGCCGAATCATCGGGCCCTACGAGAAGCCCCTCGGTCCCATCGCCGATAAGTTCCGGCACTCCCCCGACGTTCGACGCGATGACCGCAACGCCCGCGCCCATGGCCTCGAGAACGCCCAACGGAGAGTTCTCTAAGGAGACAGAGGGTACCACAGCTACGAGCGCGTTATCGAGTAGTCCCGCGACCTCGGCTGGTTCAACGTGTCCGGTGAAGCGCGCCTCGGGAAACTCCGCGCGGAGTGTCGCTGCGAGCGGGCCGTCGCCTGCGACGACAGCGGGGATTCCGAGCGTCCGGGCAGCGCTTAGGAACACGGCGACGCCCTTCTCGGGACTGAGACGGCCCGCGTAGAGCGCGTAGTCGCCGGGCGTACGGCTGTCGTTGCTTGTGACTGCCGTCCCGAGCGGGAGCACATCGATCGGGGTGCGGGTCCAGCCTCCCTCGACCATGAGGTCCCGGAGGAAGGCGCTCGGGCTGATAAAACGCGTCACGGTGCGCTCGTACGCCCTGGTGAGGCGCTGGAACGAGAGCTCACTCGCCGCGATCGCTGACGCCGCCCGGCTGCCGCGAGTGCAGCGGTTGCGGATGGCGGCGGTGCAGTCGACGGTCCTGCACGCCCGGGGCAGACACGGCATCGTGCCTCCGCGGAGCATGACGTCGGCCGGGCACACGAGGTGGTAGTCGTGGAGCGTGTGTACAACGGGAATCGAGCGCTTCGATGCCTCGAAGAGAATCGACGGTGAAAGTTGACGGTGGATGCCGTGGACGTGCACGAGGTCAGGACGGGTGTCGTCGAGCATGGTGCCGAAGAGTCTCCCCGCGGGACCGTTTCGGTACATGCGTGCCACGGCGCGGACCCTGTCGATGACACCCAGGTCCGCACCCGAGCCGATCTCCAGGTAGGGCGCGAAGTACCGCTCCCAGGGCGACGGCAGGTTTTGCGGGTGTTTCGTGGCGAAGTGCAGGACCTCGTGTCCGGCGGTAGCAAGCGCATCCGACTCGTCGAAAAGCACGCGCTCGAGGCCGCCGCGCGGATAGAGGAACTTGCTGGCGATCAGGATGCGCATGTCGGGTCTTCCTCGGCAGGGGCGATCGTGGGGACGGGCGCGTACCACATCGCCACGCCGAGAAGTGCGCCGAACCAGACCCACATCATCTCGGTCCGGAACGCGTTGAGCGTGAGGTTCATGGCAACGTAGCAGCCAGTTGCGACCCACAGGCCGAAGACCGGAAGCGGTGCGCCCCGGATGTGACGCCAGCTCACGACCAGCAGCGTGCCGATGAACAGCACGGCTAGTGCGCCGCCAACGACCCCGGTCTCCGCAGCGATCTCGAGAAGCCAGTTGTGCGGCTGGTCGGCCGAGATGTCGGTGGCCATCCAGCTGTTGATCGCCATCGCGTCGGCCTTCTCGGCGTACATCCCGGGTCCCCACCCGAAGACGGGACGCTCGTCGATCATGTGCACCGCCGTGACCCACATACGCGCGTGAGCCTGGTAGGAGCCTTCGCCGACGTCGGAGAAGTCCTCGATACGCGAGGCGACGCTCGGGAGGCCGGCGACGAGCGACAGGGCGAGGATGAAGACGGAAAGCGCGATTGTGGCCGAGCGATGCCGCGCTGCGAGCATGACGAGTGCGGCCGCTCCCACCGCCAGAACCCAGCCGGCGCGCGAGTATGTGAGGAGCAGCACGACAGCGCCGCTTGCGAGTAGAAGCCACGCGGCGCGACGAGTGGCGGGTGTGGTGCTGGTGAGTACCACCGAGAGCGCAATCGCGAGGAAGCTGACCATCATTGCGGCGGATCCGACAGGTCCGAGATTCAAGACGCTCAGCCGCGCGATCTCCACGAAGTCGCTCCCCGCCCCCTGCATGAGCGGTGAGACCGAGAGATACTCGATTGACATTGCAGGCACCCGAACCACGGTTTGGGCGATCGGCTGGAAGCCGAGCTCGTAGCCGAGCAGCGACACGCTTAGAACGGATCCTATGACAATCGCCCAGGGGCGTAGCCACTTCTCAAGTTCATCCACACCGGTCGCCGCGACGACACCCACCACCAGATATGCGATGACGCACAGGTAGATTGTCTGGATCGCCTCGATAATCGGTCTGATGCCGCCTCCGGAAACGGTCGCAGCGACAAGGAACCAGCCCGCCAGGGCCGTGATGCCCAGGGTGAACCAGCGTGGCGGAGTGCGGAAGCGGGTCTCGGAACCCGTGCTGATGCGAATCGCGAGGCTGATGGCTGCGATAAGCCACAGGATCTCGAGGATCCGGATGTCGGCTACGCCAGTGATCTGGATGACGGCGAGGTCGTAGAAGGGCGATGCGAGTGCAAGAGCGATGACTGACGCGCGTGGATACTTGGCGACAGCCCGCACAAGTATGCACGCGGCGAACGCTGCGATGAGTGGCGCAAACGCGACCGACGCAGCAACACCCGCGAGCAGTGCTACGAGCACTGCCGCGAGCCAGAAGCGGTATCCCGGAGCGCTACTCGGGGTTCGCAACTGCATCCGGTCCCTTCCCGGGCATCACGCGTTCCCGTATGACGCGCGCGGGTACACCGGCGACGAGCGTGTTCGGCGGAACGTCGTGCGTGACGACCGCACCGGCGGCTACAACCGCTCCTGCCCCAATGCTCACACCGGCGGTGATGATGGCGCGTGAGGCGATCCAGGAGGCCTCACCGATGTGAATCGGCGCCCGGCGGTCCTCGGCCATTGAGATCGGGACGTCGATGCCGTCGAAGACATGGTCCTGGCTGTACATGATGACATCGGGTCCGATGAGCGCCCAGTCGTCGATCACCACGCCACCGGCGGCGTTGATGATGGCACCGCGCGCGATGTTGACGTGCTCGCCTATCGTGAGGCCCTCGGGGTACTCGACCCAGACGTTCTCGAGGAGCAGGCAGTCGGTGCCGCACGACGCGAAGCCGTACAACCGGCGGCGCAGCATGCTACCGAAGCCGCCGGGTATGCGGCTGATGAAGACCTTCCCCCACCGCCGCAGCTCCCAACCGAGCGTCCATCCGCCGCGCTGGCGCCAGTTCGGCACGTGTACTTCAGGCCGGGCAGCCATCGGCCACCACCCTTTCCAGGATGTCGAGGTACTCGCGAGCGACCTGTGGGTAATCCATGTGCGCCGAGGCGAACACGCCACCGGCATCGCCGAGAGCTTGTGCGCGTTCGGGGGTCGAACGGAGCGACGCAAGCGCGTCGAGCAGCGAGGTCTCAGAGCCCGGCTCGATGAGCATGCAGTCGATGCCGTCAGTCAGCGGGAGCGCGCCCTGGGCCGGGTCGAGCCCAACGACGATGGGCCTCGCAGCCGCCAGGGCCTCGGCGATCGCGGTCGTGAATCCGGCTTTGCTGGCGAGATCTGGGAACACGACGACGTCGGAGGCCGCAAGCAGCCCGGGCATGTCGGCGTTCGGGACCATACCCGTCACGTGGGTGTTGGGACCCGTGTACGTAGCGGGACTGACCTCCGAGGAAAGGGCACCGCCGATGAAGAGGAAGAGCGCGTTCGCGAATCGCGGATCGTCCACGGCACGCCGGGCGGCCTCAGCGAGCAGGTGGCTCCCGCGCATTCGGGTCAGCCGCCCCGGGTGGGCGATCACGAAGGTATTCGCAGCGATACCGAGCGCTGCTCGGACCGCGGTTCGCAGGTCGGGGCGTCTCCAGTAGGGTACGTCGATGGGTTTCGGAATGACGTGGATGCGCTCGGTCGGGAACCCGTACTTGTCGACGAACCGCCGCCGCCCCACCTCGTTGTACGTGATGATTGCGGCCGCCCTGTTGACGACCGGTCGCTCGAACGGCAACGTCACTCGCTGCCTGAACGAGACGGGTACGTCGTCGCCGGCATCGTAGTACACAACCGGT
>JBBQIR010000121.1:0-4151 GCA_038325105.1 Coriobacteriia bacterium | reverse complement strand
CGAGGTCGCCCAGCTCCACCTGGCTCAGCCCCAGTTCCTGACGACGCGCGGCGACGACGGCCGCGAGCTGGCCGTGCTGCGCGGCGACGTCTGCGGCTGCGGTGCGTGAGCGCCGTTTGAGAGCCATCGAGACCTCCTGATATGACGTTTACGTCACTTTATTGGCCGAAGCGAGATCACTTGCCCTCTCAACCGCCAATTATGACGTAGGCGTCAGGTTAGCGCAGAACCAATCCTCGCACCAGCACCCGACTCTCAATCCTGACGTTTTCGTGTGATTAATGCCACCGCGCGCGACGACCGGCCCTCGACCGTCGCCGTCTCTAGTCCTTCTCCAGTGCCCGCTTGAGCGACGACGCTGGTGCTCCGATCACGCGAAGTGTCTCGGCACGTGCAACTCGTTCGAGTAGGTCCGCAACCACACGAAGATCCCAGGGCTCAAAGCTCGCTGAACCGTGCGAGAGGTCGTTGCGAACCTTCACGAGTACCTTCTCTGTCGGGGCCGTTGTGAGGGCAGCGTCCGAGGCCCGGACCAGGACGAAGAGGCTCGTTGCTTCAAGTTCCGGACGAAGGTCCAACGGGAGCGATCTGAACACTGAGGTGAGAGCATCAAGCAGGCCGCTCCAGGGTCTTGCGAGCAGATTCTTGGTAAGGAACTTCGTGTCAGAAGATTCGAGTGAGTCTTTGACTCGACTGAGGACTGCCTCGCGTTTCGTCGAGTAGGCCATATCATTCTTGGCGCGCTGTTCGGAGGTCTCGAAACCGTACAGACCCTCGAGGGCTTGCAGAAGAAGCAAAACTCGCGATCGC
Source organism: Coriobacteriia bacterium (assembly GCA_038325105.1). Lineage (GTDB taxonomy): Bacteria > Actinomycetota > Coriobacteriia > Anaerosomatales > Anaerosomataceae > WSXY01. Next base: position 3,341 of record JBBQIR010000121.1, on the reverse strand, counting down.
GGATGCTGCTCAGTCGCGGTCGTCATCGAGCCGTAGGTTTCGAGCAACGGATGATGCGCGCTCGAAAGTGTTCGCCAGCTCTGAAGTAGGGCGAGAAGGTTTGCGTCGTCCACCCCTATGTTCACGAGAGCTTCCGCCGCCTCCACCGAGTCGCGGCTGATGTTTTGCGGACTTTGTGTGATGTCCCAGCCGAACACCTGATCGCGCGAAGCGTGAGGCTCGTCCGCGTCCTGAATGGCTAAGAAGCCGTGGATCTCACGAGGTCTCCGGGTAATCAGCGAGACAAGTTGGCGCAAGGGTCGCAGCCACTCAAGCCACCATTCTCCTGCGGTCAGCGCGTTCTTGGAGGTAATCCTGACGACGGACCCGAAGACCATATGAAACTCGTAGAAGTCCAGGGCACGTATGGACGCGTTGAACCAGACGGACATCTTCTCATTACCCGTCTCCCAGTCTGCGTGCGCCTCACGGTTGATGGTCGCCGACCAAATGGGCTCATCGCCAGCCTCGCGCGGCATCTTCACACTAGATATCGGAGCCGTGCCCATCATGGCGTCGAGACCATCGATCTGCACTTCGATTGCCTGGTACTTGCGTGGCTCGTTTGCATCTAGCTCATCGCGCGAGAGCACTGCGAACGCCGCGGAGGCGCGACCTTGGTTTGTGAACCAGTAGCTCAGTTCGCCGTTCATCAATGCAACGGACCCGCCACTCGAGAGTCGACCCACCAGAGAATCAAACTTGTGCCGCTGAGGGAAGCCCGCACCGCCGTTGACCCACTTGATCGGTACATCACCATGGAGCACACCGAATGGGTACTTGCCGACTTCCAGGTTGAGAAGCCCCGACAACTCAACGGGGTCGCCCTCGAGGCCTGGCACACTCCAGGTGCAGAGGAACTCCCCCGGATCGAAAGGAAGCTTGAGTGCTACCGATTCCGTCTTTTTCACAAGACCCCCATGAGCCCACCCAAAGCGATTAGTCCGCTTTCGACCTGATTATGCCAGCCCGGCACCTCTGCGCGCGTATTCAGTTTCACAGCACCATCGGTACCCGCCTGTCCGCCCTGGACGTCGCAATTGGGCTTGACGTTGACCCAATCAACGCCGCCGCCACGGCCACGCTCATCAAGGCCGTGCCAGCGGTGGTGACAGTGACAGTGTCCCTCTACCGTGCAATCTCGACCGCAGGCGGCATCGCGTGGTCAGAGATCGACGAGCACCTCATGCTGCGAAACCTCCCTGACACGTTGGTGGCAGGCAAGGCGCTCGACTGGGAGGCGCCGACGGGCGGCTACCTGCTGCAGGCCTCGCTCAGCACGGGTGTGGAACCGGCACCGGGTGCACTCGAGTGACTTGAGCGACGGCGAGAAGCTCGACACCCAGGACCCGGCCCAACCAGGGTTGAAATTTTGCAGTGCGGATAGGCTTACGACATGACGGATCAGCTCGACAACTTGGAGTTCGACGACGAGCCCTCTCCACGCGAGACTTTTGACGAGAGCGATAACGCGGAAGGCACTGCCCTCTTCGACATCGATCCCGCAGATGAGGTCGTCGCGACAACTTACGAGATCACCTCATATGGGGCCGACTTTGACGTTGAAGGTCTCATCCGACGTATGGGCAAGAACGACATTGTTGTCCCTTCCTTCGAGCCCTCCCAACCGGGCCTCGAGGTAGGCGCGTTTCAGCGAGGCTTCGTCTGGCGCAAGCCTCAGATGAGCCGGTTCATCGAGAGCCTCCTGCTTGGATTGCCAGTCCCAGGCATCTTCCTCGTGAAAGACCGCGACAATCGGCTCCTCGTGCTCGATGGCCAGCAGCGTCTTCGTACGCTCGCAAAGTTCTATGACGGCTTCATCGAAGAGCGAGTTTTCCGACTAACGGGCGTTCAAGAACCGTTCGAAGGCCAGTCCTACAAGGAACTACGCCCCGAGGACCGACGTCGACTTGACGACAGCATCATCCACGCGACTATTCTTCGCGACGAATCGCAGGACGGCGCGCAGAACGCGGTCTACTCGATCTACGAGCGTCTGAATACGGGAGGCAGCCCACTTCAACCGCAAGAAATCCGCATCGCCCTTTACGAGGGCGAGTTCCTCCGCGGCATCGCCCGCCTGAACGAGGACACCAGCTGGCGTGAGCTCTATGGGCCACGGTCGACTCGCTTCCGGGACCACGAACTCATCCTCCGAGCGGTGGCACTGTACGAGTGGCAGGACAAGTACCGCAAGCCACTCAAGACGTTCCTAAACGCCTATCTGAACGGTCATCGCGACACCGTCATCAGCGCCGACGAAGGAATCGGCGAGCTGTTCATCAACGCCGTCCACGATATTGAGTTGAAGATGGGCAAGCCAGCTTTTCGACCTGAACGTGCGCTCAACGTCGCCTTCGCTGACTCAATCATTGTCGGAGTGATGCGCCGCATCGCGACTGGTGTTCCCTTCGCCGAGAACGAGATGGAAGATTCATACGCGGTACTGGCCGCTGATGACGAATTCGTATCCGCGACTACAGTTCGAACTTCCGACGAGGACTACGTCAACCTTCGCCTGGACAAGGCGACCGAAGCCTTCGGGAGTTAGGTTCCGATGACCCGCCTGTACGGCGCCGACGAGGTCCGCCGTCAGCAGGCGAAACTCACTGCTGTCTTTGGTCTCATTGACTGCGCCGACATCGACATCGAAACCAAATCTCACTACGCGCGCTATCTGTGCATTCGTCTGGCCGGGTTTGCCGAGCAGTCACTGAAGGATCTCGTATCGGCTCATGCACTGGCCCAATCCTCCCCAACGGTGCATCGCTTCGTCGAGGGACAAATGGGCAAACTTTGGGGTATCAATAAGACGAAGCTAAAGGACACGCTGGACTTGCTCAATCCTGAGTGGTGGGCCACTCTCGTTTTGAAGCACCCCGAGGAAGTAGAAGCCCTCCACAGCGTTGGAAAGTTGCGAGACAACATCTCGCATGGCGGCGACAACGGGATTGGCATCCCCCAGGTCCAGCAGTATCGCGATGCGATCTTCAGGTTGTTCGCCTACCTTTCGGAACTGCTCGATCCGAAATCGCCCAGCCAGTAGACGCATGCCCCGCGCGGGCGTCAGCATCGGCGGGAGCAGCGACGGAGCGCGCTGCCGTTCCTCGAGCGCTACGCCGTCTCAGTGCGCCCACAAAGCAGTAAGCCGACCCGAAGGTCGGCTTTCCAAAGAGCTGTCTCCAAGCTCAGTGGAGCTGAGGGGATTCGAACCCCTGACCCCCTGCATGCCATGCAGGTGCGCTACCAGCTGCGCCACAGCCCCGTCATCTCGCGATCACGCGCTCCTAAGAGCGACCGTC
>JBBQIR010000120.1:0-4165 GCA_038325105.1 Coriobacteriia bacterium | reverse complement strand
GGTAGCGGCGGTGGGAGTCGAACCCACATGGCCTTGCGGCCAGAGGCTTTTAAGGCCCCCTCCTGTGCCAATTCGGATACGCCGCCGTGCTTACGGCCCGCTCACGCGGGGCCGGTCATTCTCCGTCTCTAGCAACGCCGGTCGCGCCGGCGCGGTCGAGCACCATCCCGTAGAGGATATCGTGCTCGCTCACGAGCGTCGAATCACGCCCGGCAAGCGCGAGCGCGGTCTCGAGTATGAGCGCGCCCGCTACGATCACACCCGCACGCGCGGGCTCGAGGCCGACGACCTCGCGGCGGCGGTCGAGCGGCAGCGACGCGAGCATCTCGCGGATGTCGGCAAGCGCATGACCGCCGAGACACGAACCGTGCACCCGTTCGGGATCGTAGTGCTCGAGCGCCATGTCGATCGCGACGCAGCTGGTGGCAACTCCCGCGACTGCAATCATCTCGCGGGGCCGCGTCCGCAGGCCTTCGAAGAACGGCCGCAGTTCAGCCGTGATGTGCGTGGTTGCTTCTTCGAGTTCGTGGAGCGAGGGCGGGTCGCTGTGCAAAAAGAGCTCGGTCACACGCCGCGAGCCCACGTCGATCGATCGTGCCGAGGCGATATCGATGCTGCCGTCGCGCAGCCGGGAACCGAGGATGAGCTCGGTCGAGCCACCGCCGGTGTCCACCACGAGCGTGTCCTCACCGCCCAGGTCGTACGTCGCGCCGAGGAACGACAGCTGTGCCTCCCGGGAGCCGGTGATGATCTCGGGCTGCAGGCCTGCGTCTGCGAGCCGCGCGAGGAACTCCTCGCCATTGCTCGCATCGCGCGATGCGCTCGTGGCGACGCCGAAGATGTCGGTCGCACCTAGACCGCGCGCTTCGGTCACGAAGTCGGCGACGACGGTCGCAACGCGCTCGATGGCAGCGTCCGAAAGCACGCCGGTTTCGGTCCACCCCTCGCCGAGGTGCGTGATGACAGAGCGGCACGCGACATCAACGACGCCACCGGGACCGACATCGGCCACGAGCAGCCGTGCGGTGACGGTTCCGATGTCGATGGCGGCAAAGCGGGTGGTGACGGTCATCGAGACTCCTGCTCCAACAGTCGGTCAACGTTGAACCCCGGTGCGAAAGGGTTCACTACACGCACGCCATCTTAGTCGACATCGTCGGCGGGTTCGACCGGCCCGGCGCAGCGCTCGTTCGTGCACTGCCGCCCGAGCCCGGCGAGGACTGCGTTACCCACCGGGTCGTCGATGCCCGCAAGGGCCGCGGCGACGTGTGCGTGCAGGCACTTGGTCGCGAGCGGGTCGCGCTGGCCAGCGAGGCCGACCGTCGGACATGCATCGGCCCCGCCGCTCTCAACAGCGCGCGCCGAGCGGTAGAGCTCGTCCGCGGCGCGCATGCGTGCCGCAAGTGCGGGGTCGGCCGCGAGCCGCATCGCCCACGCCTCGACCTCACCGGCGGACTCGAGCTGCCCGACAGCTTCGACGAGGTGCGGACACGTGAGCCAGAAGAGTGTGGGGAACGGCTCCGCGGACTCGAGCATCGACGGCGTCGCGATCACCGTAGGGTAGCCGTAGGAACACCGTGTGGCGACACGCCACGACCCTCTCGGCGGGCGGCCCAACTGGCGCGCAACGGTGTCGGCGTCGGCGGACATCACCGGACGCCGAAGACGACGTCGAGCACCTCAAGCCACACCGAGGTCTCAGACGCGGCAACGCTACGGGTCGTCGCTCCAACGTCTGGCGCGGGAGCACGGGTCTCCTCGCCATCGGTCACGACGCAGATCTGCTCGCCTTCTTTCACGAGTCCGAGGTTCTGGCGCGCGGCTTCCTCGATACCCTCGGGCGTCTTGAGCCGGTCGACTTGCGCGCGGAGTCCCTCGTTGCGTTCCTTGAGCCCGGCAAGTTCCTGCTCGAGCGTTGATTTGTTGCGTTGCTGCTGGTACTGGAGGCGTAGCACGGGATAGAGCGTCCACGACGCAAGCACGAGCGTGCCGATGAGGATGACCGTGAGCGCGCGGTGATCGGCGCGGCGGCGGGCGGGCTTGCGACCGGCGGCGGGTGCGCGGCGAGAAGCGGTGGACCGCTTGGTGGTGGATGAGGACGCGCGACCGGACGCCCGGGCCGGAGCCTTCCTCGAGGTCGAGGAGGTCCGACGAGCGCCCGCTTTAGCCCCTGTCTGCGTCTTTCGCGCTGCTGTCATGATTCCAACTCTGGCTGCGTGAAGGCTAGCGGTGTCTCTCGTGGGCATCATAGCACGATTTCCGCGGTGTGTAGACTCAGGGTCAAGTCGAGGTGGAGGTGCCTACGCCCGCGTAACCTGCAGCAGGTTCGTGGTGCCCGGGACGCCGACGGCGACGCCGCCTGTGAGCGCGATCAGCTGTCCTGGAAGCGCATAGCCGGCGTCGCGAACCGCTTCGACCGCCTGCTTGAGCATCCCGTCGATGGTGCCGTGCTGCGGCACCACGAGCGGCACGACTCCCCACACAAGCGCGAGCCGACGCGCGACGGCGGCGTCGGGCGTCACGGCGAGTATGGGCGTCCTCGGGCGATGGGCCGCGACAGCCCGCGCGGTCGCGCCCGACTGGGTGGCGGTCACGATGGCCGCAAGCTCCAGATCGCACGCGAGTTCATACACGGCGGTGCTCACGGCGCTCGTGACGTCATAACAGCCACCGGGTGCGGGCTGCACGGAGGGGCGATCCACGAGCGACTCTTCGGCAACTGTGGCGATGCGCGCCATCGTCTCGACGGTAGCAACCGGGTACGCCCCCACGGCCGTTTCGGCCGAGAGCATCACGGCATCGACCTCGGTGAAGATCGCGTTGGCCACATCCGACGCTTCGGCACGGGTCGGCCCGGCGGCGGCGGTCATGGACTCGAGCATCTGGGTCGCGATGATAACCGGCTTGCCGGCGAGGCGACACGCAGCGACGATCTGGCGCTGCACGACCGGGACCTGCTCGGTTGCGGTCTCGACCGCAAGGTCACCCCGGGCGACCATAACCGCGTCGGCGGCCGCGACGATGTCGTCGATGGCCGAGACGGCTTCGTGCTTCTCGATCTTGGCGACGATTGGAACCACCCGGTCGACCATGAGGTCGCGCAGGCGGGTGACGTCGTCGGCGGTGCGCACGAAAGACTGCGCGATCATGTCGACGCCGGCGGCGAGACCCCAGTCGAGGTCCTCGCGGTCCTTCTCGGTGATGGCGTCGATCGTGAGGCTCACGCTGGGGAGGTTGACGCCTTTGTGAGAGCCGAGCGGTCCGCCGACTACGACCTCGGTCACGAGCGCGTCGGGACGGCGCGCGACCACGAGCAGCTCGATGCGGCCGTCGTCGAGAAGGATGCGGGCGCCGTCGGGGACGTCGGTGGGGAGGCCTTCGTACGACACGCATGCGCGGAGCGAGTCGCCGGTGCAGAAACCGGTAACGAGCTCGAAGCGCTGGCCGGCGACAAGTACGGTGTGTGGCACGACCTCACCGACACGGAGCTTGGGGCCGCCGAGGTCGAGCATGACCGCCACGTGGCGGTCGGTCTCGGCAGCGGCAGCACGAATGTCGGCGAGTCGGCGCTCGAGGTCCGCGCGCACCGTGTGCGAGGCGTTCAGGCGGGCGACCGACATACCCGCGAGCATGAGCGCGCGCAGCATCTCGGGCGAGTCGCTCGCCGGGCCGATCGTGGCGATGATCTTGGTGCGCGGCATCGAGACACCCTTCTTCCGCAGGCTTCATTGTGATGCTACCCGAAGCGGGCAGTGAGACGCGGGCGGGCGCGGGTCTAACTGCCGAGAAGCATCCGGGCGATCTGTTCGATCACGGTCTCTGGCTCGGCAATGATCCCCGTGAGCACGAGGAACACAAGCACCGCGAACGCAGAAATGAGCACGATGCCGATGACGATCGCGGTCATGCGGACGCGAGCACCTGTGGTTGTGTCCTTGGCGGCCACTGTGGCACCTCGTTTCTCCCTCCACTCACCCTACACCTGCGCGCATCGCGATGCCCAATCGAGCCGGAGCGTTCGCTCCGCGCCAGAGACCGGCTCAGCCGTCCCGGACATGCGTCGGCGGCGGGCAAAGACGCCGCCCACGGTAACAACTATTTACCCGTCGCGACGCACCCGCCGCGGCCCCCCGGGGGGTAGGTGGGGCGGCCCAGAGGCGCGGCA
>JBBQIR010000119.1:0-4445 GCA_038325105.1 Coriobacteriia bacterium | reverse complement strand
CACCGTAGGCGGAGCCAAGAACTCGGGCCTCAAACTGATCGCTGCCGCCCTGCTCGCGCCTGGCGTCACGACCATCCGCAACATGCCCGACATAGCCGATGTCGACACCATGTCCGACGTCATCGCCGGGCTTGGCGCGCGTGTGACCCGCAAGGATCACACGCTCGTCATCGACGCCACCGACGTCAGTTCGTTCGAGGCGCCGTACGAGATGGTCGCGAAGATGCGCGCATCGATCATCGTGTTAGGCCCGCTGCTCGCACGACTCGGTCGTGCGCGCGTAGCGATGCCGGGAGGCTGCAATATCGGCTCCCGGAAGATCGACCTGCACCTTCGCGGTCTCGCGCAGCTCGGCGTTGAGATCACGAGTGGTCACGGGTACATCGATGCCTCCGCGCCACGCGGTATGCACGGCGCCCACATCATCCTCGACTTTCCCAGCGTCGGTGCGACCGAGAACCTCCTGATGGCTGGAGCCGCCGCTGAGGGTGCGACCGTAATCGAGAACGCCGCGCGCGAGCCCGAGATCCAGGACCTGATCGCGTTCCTCAACTCGATGGGTGCTCGTATCGAGGGTGCCGGAACCTCGACCGTGATCATCGAGGGCGTGACCGAGTTCGTTCCGACGGATCATGCAGTCGTCGGAGACCGCATCGAGGCTGGCACGTTCATTGTCGCAGGGGCGCTCTGTGGCGGGCCGGTCACCGTTCGCGGAGCGAACCCCGAACACATGGAGTTGTTGCTTTCAAAGATCGCCGCTGCCGGCGTCAACGTATCCGCCGCGCCCGGTGAGGTCACGGTCACGCACGAAGGCTCACTGCGGCCGGTCGACCTTGCGACGCTGCCGTACCCCGGATTCCCCACGGACATGCAGCCGCAGTTCATGGCTCTCATGTCGATCGCGGAGGGGACAAGCGTCATCACCGAGAACGTCTTTGAAAGCCGGTTCATGTTCGCCGACGAGCTCGCTCGCATGGGCGCAGACGTCACGATTGAGGGGCACCGGGCGCTCGTTCGCGGCGTGGCGTCGCTCTCCGGCGCCCCCGTGAAGAGCCCGGACCTCCGTGGCGGCGCCGCGCTCGTACTCGCGGGACTCGTTGCCGAGGGGCAAACGGTCGTCGGCGACGTACACCACATACTCCGCGGCTACGAGTCGTTCGTACCGAAGCTCATCGGACTCGGGGCCGACGTCACGTACGTCGACTCCGACGCGTAAGAGAGGGGCACCCGCGCATGCTCGATACCGCCGCTATCAAGGAGATCATCCCGCATCGGGACCCGTTCCTCCTCGTCGACCGTGCCGAGGATGTCGTGCCCGGTGAGAGCGCAGTCGGCTTCCTCGATGTGACCGACGAAGCATTTTGGGTTCCCGGGCACTTTCCCGACTACGCGGTGATGCCCGGCGTGCTCATCGTCGAGGCGCTCGCGCAAGTCGGCGCCATCGCGCTTCTCTCGCTGCCCGAGAACCAGGGGCGGATCGCGCTGTTCGCTGGCATCGACAGGGTGCGCTTCAAGCGGCAGGTCCGGCCCGGCGACACGCTGCGTCTTGAGTGCGCCATCACGAAGCGCCGCGGACCGATCGGCTTCGGTACAGCCCGCGCAACCGTTAACGGCGAGTTGGCCTGTTCGGGCGAGCTCATGTTCGCCATCCAGTAGGTGGACACACGGATGCGGGTGGCCTCTGCCGACGAACACACGGGGGACCGACGGGGTGGCGTGATCTTCGCCAAGCTCTTTCCCAACGACGAGGAGCCCTTCCGGGGCATCTTCGTGGCCGAGCAGATGCGGGCCACGGCCGATCGCATACACTGGGCCGTCGTCGCGCCGGTACCGCTGGTTCCGAAGTGGGTCGCGCGTGCGTTCCGCAAGCCATGGGCTGGCGGTGAGCGCGTCATCGGCGGGACGCTCGTGATGTGGCCCCAGTACCCGGTTCTCCCGAAGCGGTGGCTCTACGCGACGGTCGCGCCCGCGATCGCCTGGACCGCACGTCGCTCATTCGAGCGCGCACGCACCGCAACGAACGCGACCTTCGCGCACGTGCACGACCTTTACCCGAGCGGAGCCGCCGCACGCAGGCTGTGCGACCGCGCTGGCCTTCCGTACGTGCTCACCGTCCATGGCCTCGACCTCTACTCGAACCTTAGCAATCCACGGTGGCGCAAGGAGATCACCTTCGCGGGACGCGGTGCGCGGGCTGTCATCTGTGTCGGGAACAAGCTCGCGGCAGATGTCATCGCGCAACTCGGTCTTGACGCGTCGCGCGTCGTCGTCATCCCCAACACGTACGATGTTGCACGATTCCACCATGTGGCCCGCGTCAGGCAGCCGCTCGTGCGCGTCCTCAGCGTCGGGCGTCTTTCGCACGAGAAGGGCCATGACGTGCTCCTTCACGCGTTCGCGAAGATCATCAGCGGGGGCGCCTCTGCCCGGCTTACGTTCGTCGGAGACGGGCCGGAGCGCGACTCACTCGAAGCCCTCACACGCGAACTCGGCCTTGAATCATCGGTCGAGTTCAAAGGCGTCGTGCTCGATGAAGCGCTTGCCACCGAGATGGCCACGTCCGATGTGTTCGCTCTGCCGTCCCGCTCCGAAGGGTTTGGCGTTGCGCTCATCGAGGCGCTCGCGACGGGCATGCCCGTTGTCGCAACGCGTTCGGGAGGTCCGCAGGACATCGTGCAGCCGGGGGACGGCCTTCTTGTCGATGCGGATGATGTCGACGCGCTCGCTGCGGGACTCGTCGGCGTCCTGAACGCGCTCGACGAGTTCGACAGCCACGCCATCGCCGCCCGGGCCGCTTCGCGCTTCTCGCCCGAGGCCGTGAGTGCGATGCTCGTCGCGGTCTACGATGCAGCCCTTGCAGGCGAGCCGCTATCCGGCGCGATCGGGGGCGAACGATGAGTGCGAGTCCGCTCGTCGTCATGTTCGTGAGTGCTTCGGGCACCGCGGATCCTCGTGTCGCCAAAGAGGCCGAGGCACTCGTTGCCGGCGGCTACCGCGTTGTGGTGCTTGCCTGGGACCGCGAACAGCGCGATCCCGCGGTCATCGAACGAGACGGGTGGCGCATCGAGAGCATGGGTCCCCGCGCCGCACACGGCGCAGGTCTCCGGAACGTTGCCGGCTACCGCGAGTACTGGCGGGCGGCGAAATCCCGTGCGGCCGAGCTTCGCCCGGATGCGCTCCACTGCTGCAATCTCGATACCGTGCCGGCAGCACTGCCGCTCCTTTCACGCGCGCCCGCCGGACCCAAACTCGTGCTCGACTTCTGGGAGATGTACCGGGAGAGTCGCGCCATTCCGCAGAGCGGCGTGAAGGGATTCATCGCCCGGTCGGCAGCCCGCTACCTCGAGCTGAAGTCGATTCCCCGGGCCGATGTCGTCATCACCGTCGGCGAGGGACAGATCGGCTACTACCGCGATTTGCGGGCCAAGACCATCGTGCTCGTCGAAAACGCCCCGGAACTTGAGCGTTACACACCCGTCGAGCGCGACGAGCCCGATTTCGTCGTCAGTTTCATCGGGCAGAAGCGGTGGGTTCCCGCGCTCGTGAACCTCATGAAGGCGATCCAGCCGCACCCCGAACTCCGGGCGCTTCTTGTCGGAGGTGGTACGGCCGAGGAGGAAGTCGCGGATATCGCCGCCACAATGGAGCGGGTCGAGGTGAGTGGTCGAGTCGACCCGTCACAGATTCCGGCGCTCTACCACCGGTGCGACGCCGTGTACGCCTGCTACGACCTGTCGCTGGAGAACTGGCGCACGGCGTACCCGGTGAAAGCGATGGAAGCGATGGCGTGCGGCCTGCCGCTCATCGTCACCCGTGGCGGCTACGCAGGCGAGTACGTCGAGCGCCACCGACTTGGGTATGCCGTCAACGATCACGACCCGAAGGACATCGCCCGGGCGCTCGTTGCGCTTGCACAGGATCGCGTGGAGTCGCGCGCGATGGGACGCCGCGGACGCGCGATCATCGAGGCCGGACTCAACTGGTCCGGTGCCGCAGGGCGGTTGCTCGGAGCGTATGATGCGCTGTTCCGCGCGTGAGGCATTCCGGTACAATAGCAAGGTTCACGACTGAACGGTCTTACGTCGTGTCGCTTGTTTCTGCGTGAACTCTGAGAGAAGAGAGCGAGATGGGACTCAAAGAACGGATTGAGAGCGGGGAAGCCGTCTTCGGTGTGGTCGGCCTTGGGTATGTCGGCCTGCCGCTCGTGGTGGAAATGGCCAAGTCAGGCCACAAAGTCATCGGTTTCGAGGTGTCGGACGGCAAAGTGACGGAGGTCAACGCCGGCCGCAGTTACATCCCCGATGTCCCCTCGGACGATCTCGCTGAACTCGTCAGCGCCGGGCTCATCCAGGCAACGACCGACTTCTCGCGTGTCGGAGAGGTCGACGCCGTAGCGATCTGTGTCCCAACGCCGCTCAACGAGATGAAGGAGCCCGACACCAGCT
>JBBQIR010000118.1:0-4455 GCA_038325105.1 Coriobacteriia bacterium | reverse complement strand
CCGCTGTCCTCGCCTACGCCTGGATGTTCTACCAGCTTCCCTACGGCATCTTCGCGGTAGCGCTGGCAACCGCGGTCTTTCCGGAACTCTCAGCGCTGGCCGAGAAGCAGGACTGGACCGGCTTCAAGGAGATGTTCACTCGGGGGTTCCGCTCCACCATCGTGCTCATCGTGCCGCTCGCCACGCTCCTCGTCGTGCTCGCCACTCCGGTCGTCCGTTTGTACCGCGCCGGAAGCTTCACTGCGGCAGACGTACCCGTGGTCGCCGACGTGCTCGCCTGGTGGGCCGCAGGACTGTTCTTCTTTGCCGGGTATATGTTCGTGTTGAAGACGTTCTACTCCCTGCAAGACACGCGCACCCCCATGATCACGAACATCGTCGCGACGGGGATCCAAATCTCCCTCTACGCACTGCTTTCCACCGGCATCGCGAATTGGTCAGGCCTCGGCCTGAGAGGCATCCCGATTGCCGACGGTATTTTCTTTGCGGTGCACCTACTGGTGTTAGGGGCGCTCTTGCGTAGACGCGTCGGCGGCATCGGCGTCCGCGCTATCGCCGGGACATTCCTGCGCATCGCGCTCGCATCTGCTCTCGGTAGTGCGGCAGCGGTCGGCGTTGCGCTCGCGCTGCCCGGCCTCGCCGCAACATGGGCTGGCTCACTCACACAGCTGGCGTTGGCGGGCATCACCGGTCTCGCTGTGACGTACGGCCTCGCGACGCTTCTCGGCGTGCGAGAAGTGCGCGACGGTGCCGACCGTCTTCGCCGCCTACTTGCACGTCGGTCGAAGGCGGCCTAGCGTGCGAGTCGCTGCGCTCATACCCGCACACAACGAGGCGGTGCGCATCGCCTCAACCGTCGCGGCGACACGTGCCGTCGACGGCATCTCGCGCGTACTCGTAATCGATGACGGCTCGAGCGACGCTACCTCGGAAATCGCACGCCAGGCAGGTGCCGAAGTACTGCGACTCGAACACAACGTCGGCAAGGGCGGAGCAATGCAGGCCGGGCTTAACCTCGTCCGTGACGACGTGGATGTCATCGTGCTGCTCGATGCAGATCTCGGCGATACCGCATGTGAAGCTGCAACCGTTCTTCAACCGGTCCTCGGGGGCGAGGCGGACATGACAATCGCAGTCTTGCCGCGACCGCTCAACTCGGGTGGCTTCGGCCTCGTGAAGGGCCTCGCGCGCTGGGGCATCGAGCGCCTCGGGCGCGGCTTCCGGGCCGACGCGCCGCTCTCGGGTCAACGTGCTCTCACTCGCGCGGCGTGGGAAGCGTCCACCCCGTTCGCCTCAGGATACGGCGCGGAGGTCGGCCTCACCGTTCGCGCCCTACGCGCCGGATTGCGCGTAGTCGAAGTCCCGGTGAGCATGACGCATGCAGCAACCGGACGCGATCTCTCAGGGTTCGCTCACCGCGGACGACAGTTCGTACACGTGGCGCTCACCTTGGTGCGTCTCAAGCTGGAGCGGCGCTAGTTCGTGGCAGCCTCTAGCGAGGGGTAGACCGCTTCTGCGCCCGACCCGATACCGAAGTAGCCGGTCGCACGCCCGCTTAGCAGCCACACAAGCGAGAGCGAGCCTTGCGACGACTCAACGTCATCAACGGCCGAGAATCCCTCATCAACGGCGCTCAGAGCGACTCCTGTGCTCAGAGCAGCCGCCTCCACACCCACAGCGATAGCGTCGCGTTGATCGAGTCCCTTGGCGACGGCGAGCGCGAAGGCATCCGGCTCATCGTCGAACGCGGACATCACCACACATGCGTCGACCCGGGCGGTCGCGGAGTTGTCGCTGATGGTGAGGGCGCCGCTCTCCGCGAGCGCCAGCAACACGGGACGCTCACCGGCGGTGCGAAGTTCAGCAGCTAGCGCATCAGCAACGGCGCTGATGAAAGGCCGACTCGCGGGTGCGGTCGTCTGCTCGGCAAACTGCCCGCCGAGAAGCGCCGGTACGGCGGTGGGAACTTCTGTAGCGAGTCCAAGATCCGGACTCTCAAGCGTGAGTACGAGGGGTGTCCCGCCGGCCTGCTTGATGGCCGCGATAGACGTGTTCAGGCCACTCGTGCGACCCGCATTAACGAGAATCGCGATCGTCTTTCCGGAGAGCGCGTCGGCCGCGAGAACCGGAACGACGTCCGCAGCGAACGACCGGTCCCGTTCGAGACCGGTGCGCATGTCGGCGTTCTCTTTCTGAATCTGGTCGAACTGCTTCTGCAGATCCTCAACGAGCGTGGACGACTGGCTCTCTAACGTGCCTTGTTCAGCAACGACGCTTCCAAGCACGAGTCCGACGGTGAGCGCGAGGAACACCGCCACGAGTGATGCCAGATGGTATCTCAGGTTATACATGCGGTCTCCCGACCCTAGATTCCGATAGTCGCCCGAAGCTTGAGCAGGAGCAGCATAACGAGGCCGCGAGCCTGCGGTGAGATCAGGATCGATGTCGTGACGACGGTGAGCGCTGCTGCGACAAGCATGACGAGCTGTGTCGGCTTGACCGACGCGCGGTAGAGGTTGCTCACACCCTTCGCGTCAACGAGCCGAGACCCGACTTTGAGGCGAACCAGAAAGGTCGACGCCATCCCTCTGCGGCCCTTGTCCAGGTGCTCGATAAGGTTAGCGTGTGTGCCGACTGCCACGATTAACTCAGCCCCGGCTTCGTATGCCAACAAGAGCGCCAGATCCTCGCTCGTTCCGGCCATTGCCCAACTGGTCGCCGAGAGACCGAGCGCGTTCAGTCGCTCCTCGCCCGGCGCGTGCCCGTCTTTGTACGCATGCACGATGAGTTCAGCGCCCGACGTCAGCGCAGCATCACTTACCGAGTCCATGTCTCCGACGATGATGTCAGGCCTGAAGCCGAAATCCCTGATCGCATCGGCACCGCCATCCACGCCGATGAGAACAGGCCGCATCTCGCGAATATATGGCGCGAGTGTCCGAAGGTCGTCTTTGTAGTCGTACCCGCGCACGACAACCAGCGCGTGACGCCCGGCGAAGAAAGTCCTCGTTACCGGGGCCGAGACGCCCTCCGTTAGAAGCGCCTTCTCGGCGGACATGTATTCGAGCGTATTCCGGGCGAAGTCCTCCAGCTGCTGGTCCAGGCCGGCTTTGGCGCCCTCCATCGCGGTCTCGACAGCGTCAATGGTGAGCCGAGTGCCACGCGCGACGACCTGCCCCGCCTTCAGGACATCGCCGTCAACAATCGCCACGTCATCGCCCTCGGCGATTCGCTCGAAGATCTCGGGTCCAACATCGTCGATCAGCCGCACTCCCCCGCGGACGAGTATGAGTGGCCCAAGGTTCGGGTACGTGCCGGAGATTGAACGCGCAGCGTTCACCACCACTTCGACGCCGCTTTCGAGCAGCCCCTCGGCGCTCACGCGATCCATGTCGGTGTGGTCGATGATTGCGATGTCGTTGCGACCCAGGCGCTTGACGAGGTCCTTCGTCCGCTTGTCGAGTCGCGCAGTACCCTGAAAGCGCATGCGGTCCCTTCCGGCTATGACCGACGGTCTAGTTTATCAGACCGCTCGCATCGACCTGTGCGCCGACCGCCATATCCAGCAGCTCCCTCGCATGCTCAAGCCCGGCCTGGGTCGTACCGCCGGACAGCATGCGCGCGATTTCACCGACGCGTTCCTCGGCAAGCACGGCACGCGCGTGAGTGACGCTCCGGCCATTGCTATCGGCCTTCTCGACCACCACGTGTCGATTCGCAAACGCGGCGACCTGCGCCAGATGGGTGACAACGAGCACCTGGTGGGTCTCGGCAAGGGACGCGAGCCTCCGCGCCACTGACAGCGCGGTCGCACCACCGATTCCGGCGTCTACTTCATCGAAGACGAGCACCGGCGTGTTGTCCGCCTGCCCGAGAACGTCCTTGAGGGCGAGCATCACCCGCGATATCTCTCCGCCGGACGCGATCTTGGCGAGGGGACGCGGCGCCTCGCCCGTACTCGTGGAGAAGAGGAACTCGATCCGCTGCGGACCATCCGGACCCCACTGCTCTCGGGGCAGGTCCTTCGAACCGACGTCGAAAGAGGCAGACGGCATCGCCAGATCGCGGGCCGCCTCGGCCAAGTGAGTCGTGAAGGTCGGTGTCGCAGCAAGACGGATCGCAACGAGTTGTTCGCCCGCGGTAACCAGGTTTCGCTCGGCAGCCGCGAAAGCCTCTCGTGCCGCCTCCAATCCCGCCTGACCACTATCGAGCATCTCAAGCTCGGCCAATGCCCGCTCGCGCAGACTCAGCACATCGTCGAGCGTCGCTCCGTACTTGCGCTTGAGCGCCGACAACTCGGCGAGTCGCGATTCTGCAGCGTCGAGCGCCTGCGGATCGTGCTCTATCGACTCGGAGTACACTCGCAGTCGACTGCCGATGTCGTCAAGCGTGACTACGAGTTCTGCAAGCTCACCCGCGAGTCCGTCGAGCACCGGGTCGAGATCTGCGGCGTGC
>JBBQIR010000117.1:0-4787 GCA_038325105.1 Coriobacteriia bacterium | reverse complement strand
GTCGTGAATCGTGGCGACGTAGCCGAGGTATCCGCCTGACTCGTCGAGGACCGGGTCGGTGCGCACATCCATGATGCGATGCTCCGGCTCCTCGAGCCTGACTTCTCGGACCTGCGAACCGTCCACGGGCGGGTCGAAGCTGTCATCGGCTGTCATCGAGAGCATTTGCCAGAGGTAGGCGCGCTTGCCGAGGTACTCGTCGGGATCGATTCCGGCGAGGGTGATGGCAGCGGGGTTCAGGTACGTGACGATGTCTTCAGGGTCGAACACGACGAGGCCATCGCCGGTGCTCGCAAGGATCGCCTCGGCCCGCCGACGGTACGACTCGAGAGCGCTGTCGTCGCGCAAGGTGATGACCGCCGCGCGGCGTCCCGAGCAGTCGTATGGGGCCACGGTCGCCGAGAGGACGCGCTCGTCGACCATCATGCGCAGGAGATGCGGTTCCTTGCGGGTGCGGGGCCGCAGGAGATGCTCGATCGCTGCCTCGATCTTTGGCTGCTCGAGCGCAGTATAGAGCTTGCCGACGACATCGTCGCGGCGCTTGCCGAGCATCTCCTCGGCCGTTTCATTGAAGACCCGCACGTCCCCGTCAGGACCCACTGCGACAAGGCCTTCGCCTGTTGTCGCCATGAGCGCACGGACGTGCATGAAGGAGCGACGTTCGTCAGCGTTCTTTGGCACGTTGGAGCCACCCCCTTCAGGGCACACCTCTACACGCGACGTATTCGCTTGCGAATGATTAATCCCTGCCAGTGAAGGTGGTGTTTCTCGTGGGCGTGGAGTGTGCACTGAACGAAACGATGAGGGGCGGGCCCAATGGGCCCGCCCCTTTCAATATGCTGTGGTGCCCCCGGCATGATTCGAACATGCGACACCAGGTTTAGGAAACCTGTGCTCTATCCCCTGAGCTACGAGGGCGGGAAAGCGCCCGCCCATTGTACCCGCGGGCCCGATTGCGGGGAATACTACTGCCGAGGTGATTCGCATGTTCCGGGACCGCACAGATGCCGGACAACGCCTGGCGGGCGCGATGGGCTCGTACGCCTACCTCCCGGGCGTGGTCGTTCTTGGCATACCCCGTGGCGGGGTCGTCGTGGCCGCACAAGTCGCACGCGTCCTCGGGGTGCCACTCGACATCGTGGTCGCGAGCAAGCTCGGCGCGCCAGGGAACCCCGAGTTTGCCGTGGGAGCCATCGATGCGGACGGCCAGGTCACGCTCGACACTCGGCTTGCTGTGTCCGATGAGTACATACGCTCAGTCGTCCATGAGCGTCGGGCGGAAATCGCGCGCAGGCTGGAGACCTACCGCGGTGGTCGGCCTCCGCTCAACGTCCGGAACCGCACCGTGCTCCTCGTGGATGACGGGATCGCGACCGGACTCACCGTCAGGGCGGCAATCGGCTATCTCAGGCACCACGGCGCGAGCCGAATCGTCGTTGCGGCGCCGGTCATGCCGCCTGCAGCGGCGGCCGCGCTCGGCGAGGTGGCCGATGAGATCGTCGCGCTCGAAACACCCCGGGACTTCTCGGCGGTCGGGCAGTTCTACGGCGACTTTGCGCAGACGAGCGACGCGGAAGTCATCCGGTTGCTTGACGGGGCCCGGTAGGGGAACCGACAACTACACCGACAGTAGCGCGATGCCCACGAGAGCGATTCCGAGCCCCACGATCTGGTGACGAGCGAGGTGCTCTTTGATCGTGATGCGGGCCAGCAGCGCGGTGACCGCGGGGTAGAGCGAGCCGACGACCGCAGCCACGGCGATCGGACCACTTTGCACGGCCAGGAGCATGAAGACCGTCGCAGTCGTCTCGATGAGACCGGCGGCGACCACCGCAGGCAGCACCGGCCGCGCCGGTACGAGGCCGCGTGTGGCGATCAGCGACGCGCTCCCCAGCAGCGTTACGGACACTACGCGCAGTGCCACGGCCGGCCAGAGTCCGCTTGCGGGGGTGGTGTTGGAGAGCAGGATGAACGATCCCGAGAAGAACACGCCCGCCATGACAGAGAAGCCCAGCGCTGCCCGGCTGAGGGGCTCGTGTCCCTCGGTACGCGGGATGCTCACCAGCAAGATCGCCGCGAACACGACCGCGAGCCCAATGGTGCCATTGAGCGTGAGGTGCTCGCCGATGAGCGTCCCGTACAACACAGGCAGCGATGCACCGATGGCCGCCGTGATCGGCGCGACGACGCCCATTCGACCCGCACGAAGTGCCGCGTAGAGCGAGAAGATGCCGATGCCGCCGCTGATGCCAGCCACGGCTCCCCATGCGATGTCGCTCACCGAGACCGCCGACGCGCGCCAGAGGAGCGCCGCCACGACCATGCCGACGAGACCGGCTATGTGAGAGAAAGCTGCGACGCGCACGGGCCGCTCAGTTCGGCTCGCATTGCCACCGACGAAGTCGGAGATGCCGAAGCCAAGCGCCGTGCCACAGGAGAGCAAGAGGGTCAGGAGCATGCTCGACCTACGGTGCCTTGCCGACGTAGATCTTGACCGTGTCGTTCTTGGGGAGTTTCGAGTCAGGAAGCGGATCCTGGTTGATGACGATACCGACGTCGGGGCTGATCTCGTAGATGACCTTGACCTTGAGTCCGAGATCCTTGAGCTGCGCGATGGCGTCGGCCTCGGTCATGTCGGTGACATCGGGAACTACCACCTGGTTCGGGCCCTTGGAGACGACAATCGTGATGGTCGATCCGGCATCGATCGACACGCCGCCGTCGGGGTTCTGACTGATGACGTTGCCGACGGGCGTGGTGTCGCTGAATTCCTCGGCCACCTTAACCTTGAAGCCAGCGTCGGTGATTGTCTTCTCGGCGACTGCCTTCTGCTTGCCCACGACGTCCGGGACCTTGAGAAGCTCGGTGCCCTTGGACACGACGATGGCGATCTTGGTGCCCTTGGGCACCTGGGCGGCGGCACTTGGCTCAGACGAGATGACCATCCCCTCGGGGACTTTGGTGCTGAACTCGCGTTGTATTGGAAGCCCGACCTGGAGCTCCGCCTGTTCGATTGTCGCAATCGCGTCGGCCTCGCTCATGCCGAGGATGTTCGGCACCTCGACCTGGGCGATTCCTGCGGAAACCACGAGGTTGACGGCATACCCCTTTTCGACCCGTCCGCCGGCCGCGGGATCCTGACTCATGATTGTGCCGAGTTCGTATTGGTCGCTGTTCTCGGTTGTGACGTTGCCGACCTTGAGCCCGGCGGCCGAGATCGTCGCAGAGGCCTCTTCCTCGGTCATGCCGATGACGGTCGGCACCGCTACCGATCCGGGCCCGAACGCTCCCGCAGCCCATGCCACACCGAGGCCCACGAGTAGTATCGCTGCGGCGATGAGCACCCATGCCCACGCCGGCATACGACGCTGGGGCACCGGACGCACCTGCGGGGCCTGCGCGACGTTGAGGCGCTCCGCCCGCTCGACTGCGGGCATCACGGAGGTTTCATCGGCATAAGCGCCTGCTGCGACGCCGGTGCCTGCAGCTGCGACCTGCGCGCCGCTGGCGACCCGCTTCAGGTCGTCGCGCATCTCGGCGGCCGAGTCGTAGCGCTCGGCCGGGTTCTTGCGCAGCGCCTTCATGATGACCGCTTCGAGCGACGCGGGAATCGACGGGCGCACCTGGCGCGGCGGGACGGGCGCTTCGTTGACCTGCTTGAGCGCGACGGCTACGGGTGTGTCTGCATCGAACGGAAGTCGTCCGGTGGCGAGTTCGTAGAGGGTGATGCCGAGCGAGTAAAGGTCCGACGCCGGCCCGAGCGTGCGACCCTGCGCCTGCTCCGGGCTGATGTACTGGGCGGTGCCGAGAACGGAGCCGGTCTGCGTCATGGTCGTGTTGCCGGCGCGCGCGATGCCGAAGTCCATGACCTTGATCGTGCCGTCGGGCATGATGACGATGTTGTGGGGCTTGATGTCGCGGTGAATGATGTCGTACCCGTGTGCGACGCTTAGAGCCGCGCAGACCTGTGCGCCGTACTCGGCGACCTTCATCGGGTCGAGGGCACCGCGGTCTTCGATGAGCTTCTTGAGGTCGGTGCCGTTCACGTACTCCATGACGATGAAGTACGTTTCGCCATCGTGTCCCCAGTCGTAGATGTTGACGATGCTCGGGTGCGAGAGGTTGGCCGCCGCCTGTGCCTCCTGGCGGAAGCGGTTGACGAAGTTGGACTCGGCAGCGTAACGAGGGTGGAGCACCTTGACCGCAACAGTGCGGCCGAGAACCTCGTCGACGGCTTTGTAGACTTCGGCCATTCCGCCCGAACCGACCTTCTCGGTCACGCGGTATCGGCGTCCGAACACCATGTCTTCCACTGCCAACTCCCCGATCGCGTTCTACAGTCACTACCTGCAGATACTGATGAGCATTCTACCCTATGCAGCACTTACTTCGTGCGGGCGAGCGCTGTCTCAAGCACAGGTTTGGCCGCTGGTGCAGCCACCTGTCCACCGACGCCGGCGTTCTCCAAGACGATTGCGATCGCAACGCGCGGGTTGTCCGCGGGCGCGAAAGCGATGAACCATGCGTGCGTTTGCACGCTCTTTCCGGCCTCGGCGGTACCGGTCTTGCCCGCAACGCTCACGCCGCTGATCGCCGCGCGCGTGCCCGAGCCGCTCTTCACCACGAGCACCATCATGTCGCGCACAGCCGATGCGGTCGCCGGGTCGGTGGCGGTCAGCCACTCCCGCGGGGTGGTGGCCGAGAGCACTGCGCCGGCGTGGTCGGTGATCGAGTCCACCACGTACGGTCGCATGACGACGCCCTCGTTGGCGATGCCTGCCGAGATG
>JBBQIR010000116.1:0-4824 GCA_038325105.1 Coriobacteriia bacterium | reverse complement strand
GTCGCGACACGTCATCTCGGAAGGGGCAATCCTCGTGGATCTCGTGAAGGTCAAGCGCGCACTCGTATCGGTCACGGATAAGTCGGGCGTCGTGGAGTTCTGCCGCGCGCTGTCCGAGGAATTCGGCGTCGAGATCGTCTCGACGGGCGGCACGGCGAAGGTGCTTGCCGAGGCAGGCGTCGCTGTGCGCGCCATCGACGACCTCACCGGCTTTCCCGAGATGATGGACGGCCGCGTGAAGACGCTCCACCCGAAGGTTCACGGTGCGCTGCTCGCCCGCCGTGACGTGCCCGAGCACATGGCGCAGGCCGAGGAGCACGGCATCGAGCTCATCGACATCGTCGTCGTGAACCTTTACGCCTTCGAGAAAACGGTCGCCAAGGCCGACGTCACGCTCGAGGAGGCCATCGAGAACATCGACATTGGCGGCCCGAGCATGCTCCGCTCGGCGGCGAAGAACTTCGACTCCGTGGCGGTCGTGACCGAGCCCGCGCTCTACGGCGACATCCTCGCCGAGCTGCGAGCCAACGAGGGCTGCACGGCCTACGACACCCGCAAGGGTCTCGCGCGCGAGGTCTTCCGGAAGACGTCGGCGTACGACGCGATGATCTTCAAGTACCTCTCGGGCGGGGATGTCTTCCCCGAGGAATACCGTCTGCGTATGACGAAGGTCCAGGGCCTGCGCTACGGCGAGAACCCGCACCAGCAGGCCGCGTTCTACCGCCACATGGACGCCGCCGAGCACACCCTTGCGCGCGCCGAGCAGCTGCACGGCAAGGAGCTCAGCTACAACAACATCCTCGACACCGATGCCGCATGGAGTGCGGTCGCGGAGTTCAAGGACCCCGCGTGCGTGATCGTGAAGCACACGAACCCGTGCGGTACCGCGATCGCGGGCGACGCGCTTGCGGCGTACAAGCGGGCGCACGACTGCGATCCGATCTCGGCGTACGGCGGCGTGATGGCATTCAACCGGTCGGTCACGCTCGAGGTCGTCGCCGAGGTGAACGCGCGCGGCCAGTTCGTTGAGGTCATCGTCGCGCCGGAGTACGAGGTCGAGGCGCTCGAGTTGCTCATGCAGAAGAAGAACGTCCGGGTGCTCAAGACCGGCGCGGTCCGCCGTCCGCAGGACTACGGGATGGAGTTCCGCTCGGTGGAGGGCGGCATGCTCGTGCAAACGCACGATACCGTGGCCGAGGAGCGCGCGACCTTCACCGTGCCGACGAAGCGCGAGCCCACGAAAGACGAGTGGGAGCAGCTGCTCTTCGCGTGGAAGGCGTGCAAGGCCGTTAAGTCGAACTGCATCTTGCTCGTGAAGGACTACGCATCGGTCGGCGTGGGTGCCGGCCAGATGAGCCGGGTCGACTCGGCCAAGATCGCCGTCGAGAAGGCGGGTGAGAAGGCCGCGGGCAGCGTGTGCGCGTCCGACGCGTTCATGCCGTTCCCGGACTCGCTTGAGGTGGTCGCGGCGGCCGGGTGTACCGCGGTCATCCAGCCCGGCGGCTCGATCCGCGACGAAGAGGTCATCAAGGTCGCCGATGAGATGGGCGTCGCGCTCGTGTTCACCGGGCACCGGCACTTCCGGCATTAGCGACGCGGGCGTCGCCGGGTGAGATTTCGTTCGGATTCCGTTTAGGGCTTTCGCGTACCGTGACTCCTGAAGACCTTGTCGGCAGGAGTCGATGTGACTACAATTCAGGTCATGACTGAGCATCATTCATTGGCGCACGCGAAAGCCCACCTCTCGGAGATCATCGATGAGGTCGAGGCCACGCAGGAGCACATCGTCATCACAAGGCGTGGCAAGCCGGCTGCCCTCATTCTCGGCGTCGATGAGTACGAGAGCATCATGGAGACGCTCGATCTGGTGGCCACGCCGGGGGCGTTCGAGCGAATCAAGCAGGCCGAAGCCGACATCGCGGATGGCAATTACGTCACGGCGGAGCAGCTGAGGGCCGAGTTCCTCGACCGGAAGAAGAGGGCGGAGTGAGCGCGTACGCGCTGCAGACCGCTCCTGCCGCTCACCGCTCACTACGAAGACTGCCCGAGTCCGCAGCCGCTGCCGTCGTCGAGTTCATCACGGGTGCGCTGCTCGAGAACCCGTACCGACTCGGAAAGCCGCTGCACGCGCTCTATCTCGGCTCGCACGTTGCCCGCCGAGGCGCCTACCGGATCGTCTATCAGGTGTTCGAGGCCGAGAAGCGCGTGCTGGTCACGGACATCGACCACCGAGCGGACATCTACCGGCCTCGGTAGTGTCACTCGATTGCGCGTCTGCGCGTTGACCCCCGACGAAGGTGTGGGCTACACTACGCGTTGCGCTTTCGGCCGACGAGGCCGCGTGTCGGCATGGAACGTGCTCGAACGGGGCCGTTAGCTCAGTTGGTAGAGCAGGGGACTTTTAATCCCAAGGTCATAGGTTCGATCCCTATACGGCCCACCACATACTTCATAGGCCCCCATCGTCTAGTGGCCAAGGACTCCGCCCTTTCAAGGCGGCAACAGGGATTCGAATTCCCTTGGGGGCACCATTTGTTCGCAGGTCAGAGTGGGTACGGCCTCTGATTTGTCGCCCGATTTGCCGCCCGATTTGATTTCCATTGCACCCAAGGCGCCGCTGAACAGGTCGCCGATACTGTCGGCCGCGGCTCTCTGAGTGGCGCGATCGGACCAGCAGTAGGTGTCCATCGTGTATGCCGATGAATGGTGACCGGCAATCTCTTGGACAACCTTCGGGCTGTTGCCCTGCCTCAGCAGGTGGGATAGCGCGGTGTGGCGCAGGTCATGGAATCGCGGCGCTACACGCGAGGACTTCCTGAACTCCTGCCACGCCCATTCGAAGCGCGACGGCCACCATGGTTCACCATCGTCTTCGGAGAACACCAGCGGGCCATACTCAAGCCGATAGCCCTCATTGGCGAGTTCTCGACGCGCGCGGCGGTCCTCGTGTTCGTCCTTCGCGAGTGCCAGCGCAGTGACCAGGATCCCGGGCATTTCG
Organism: Coriobacteriia bacterium; assembly: GCA_038325105.1. GTDB lineage: Bacteria > Actinomycetota > Coriobacteriia > Anaerosomatales > Anaerosomataceae > WSXY01. Next base: position 1,826 of record JBBQIR010000116.1, on the reverse strand, counting down.
ATGGTTCGGCGCGATGTCTCGCTCTTCGGATCCTTCAGCTCGTAGCCGTTGGGCCCCTCGTCCCACGCTCGCACGACCGAGATCGTGCCGCGCACGAGGTCGACGTCGTCCCACGAAAGCGCCAGGATCTCGCCGCGGCGCATCCCAGTCGTGACAGCGAGCAGTACGGGCAGATGCAGTCGAGTCCCCTCAACCGCATTCAGAAGCTCGGCAACCTTGTGTTCGCCGAGTACCTCGACTCGATGTCGCTTGGGTCGCGGCAGTTCGACGCCGCGCTCGGTGTCCGCCGGATTGAACGCGATTCTATCCAGCCTCACCGCCTGCGAAAGGGCCTTGTGCAGCACGGCGTGTGTCTGAATCACGGTGCGTGCTGAAAGACCGCGCCCGCCGTTCGCCTTGGGTAGCTGCATGCGCGTATAGAGTGCCTGGATGGCCTCCGCGCTCAGCTTCTGAAGTCGCAGCTGTCCCAGCTCGGGCTTCAAGTAGCGTCTGATGATTCCCTGATAGCCCTTGAGCGTCGAGCCCGCCCGTCCGATCGGCGCATAGTCCTTGATCCATGTGTCGAGCCAATCGGCCACGCTCTGGCCTTCAGGCTTGACGTACATACCTTGGTCGGCGGCGGTAAGCAGCCGTCTCATCTCGCGGTTAGCAGCGGACTTTGGGCCGTTGACGTAGTAGTAGTCCCGTTGGCGATTGCCTGCACCGTTTCGACCACGGTCCACGATGATTCGCCATCGATTGCGGACTACCTCGCCACTTCTCTTGTAAGGCTCGACGTGGCCTTTCATACTCCGGTGCCTCCAGACACGGTTTGGCGATGCATTCGTTTGCGACATCGGTCGCTGCAGGTCTTCCTGTCAGACCGGGCCTCGGTCGCATCCCACCAATCGCCACAGACCGGACAGGGGCGATACTCTCGCTGCCCATCGACCGCGAGCGCGAACTGTAGCCACATTGCCGCTATGAGCGATCGAACTTCGAACGTGAGCCGGAGCCCATCCGGTTGCGCGCTCGTTACTCGCATCACCACGCGCACAGCCGCGCACATCTCGGACACGAGATTGGCAAGAGCGGCGCGAGCGGCCGCCTCCGGAAGGCTGGCCCTCATGAGCGGTGTGGCCGGCTCGAACTCGTCGTTGAACGTCTGTGGGGTGGTCAACCCTAGGTCACGTTGTGCGGACGCCGTGCGTGTCCAGACCATGTACTTGGGTGCCGTCTTGCCGGGCTCGACGAGGGAGTCGTATGGCTTCACGAGCAGATCCGTCCCTATCAGCTCAGCAGCCCTTCCTTCGTTGATTGCGTCCCAGAGTCGTAGCGCGAAGGCGAGCATTCGGCGGTGCCCCCGCCATATCTCGAGACTGCGACCCTCCGAGTACACGAGGAACGGATCGCTGTCCGACATCTCCTTGCTAGTCGCTATGTGGTCATCAACAACCACGACTCCGCCGTTCTCAAGGTCGCCGTACCTGGCGGCGAACTCCGCAAAGGCATCTTCGGTGTCTCGCACATCGGCGAATCTCCGGAACAACGCCGGCTCACTCTTCAGGGGCTGATAGCCGTCATCAGCGGGGTGGCCGGCCAGTAGCCGCTGGTTCCGCGGGCCAATCCATCGTCCCTCCACCATGCGCCACCACTGGAAGTCCACAAGGGCGGCCGGTGATGCTGTACTGATTCGCGTTGTCACGTTTCTGTCCTCCATAGCCGTCTACCGATATGCAGACACGGACAATATACTTCGCATAGGACAATGCCCGCAAGAGAAAGGCGGATTGATGCTCAGGATTCAGAAGCTCCGGGAGGCCAGGGGGCTTAGCCGGTCAGCTTTG
>JBBQIR010000115.1:0-4916 GCA_038325105.1 Coriobacteriia bacterium | reverse complement strand
GACGCGTCTTCGCGCCACGGCTGGCCGAGGCCGGTCAGGTACGCGAGGATGTCGCCGCGCTCGGCGCCGAGGAGCGGGCGCACGATGCGGCCGCGAACGGCGGGGATCGCGCGCAGGCCGCCCGGGCCGGCGCCGGTCACGAGCCGCATGAGGAACGTCTCGGTCTGGTCGTCGAGCGTGTGGGCGACGGCGATGCGGCCCCGGAGCGGCGAGAGGCCGAGTACGGCGCAGCGGGCGTCGAGCTCGTCCTCGGCGAAGCGGTAGCGGATGCGGCGTCCGGCGTCTTCGAGGTTGAGCCCCTCGGCCTCGGCGTACGCAGCAACGTCGAATCGCGCCACGCGGCAGGGCACGCCAAGCTCCGCGCAGAGCGCCTCGACCGATGCGGCGTCGCCATCGGAGGCGTTGCCGCGCAGCAGGTGGTTGACGTGCAGCACCGAGAGACGCCCCGCGAGGTCGCCGAGTCCGCCTGCGGCAAGGAGTCGCAGGAGCGACACGCTGTCGGCGCCACCGGAGACCATCGCGAGCACCACGACGCCGTCGGGGAGCATCGCGTGTTCGGCAACGGTAGCGCGAGCGATATCGGGGAGCGGAATCATACGCTTAGGGTACGGGGTACGCGGCGAGGGCGCCAGTTGTCCGCGACTACCCGATGAGTCGCACGTTCGGGTACCCCGCATGCGCACGCCGGTCCGCCGAGTAGAGTGGCGCGTCGAGCAGCGTGGCGATGGCGGGCGCGCAAGCGTCGTAGAAGTCGCATCCCAGAGTGCTCGCAGCGTCGATGGCGGCATCGAGTACGCGCTCGATCGGCGGCACCGCCACGATTCCCGCCACCGAGAAGAACGCGACCGCCGCGCGCGCAGACTCATCGCCGGCTTTGCGCCGGACGGTGCGGAGGACCTCGTAGATGAACAGATCCGGCACCACAAGCGTTGTCTCCCCCGAGGCTGCCTCGTGCAGAAGCGCCATAGCATCCTCGCGACCGGACTCCGCGGCGAACCACTTCACACCCACCGACGCATCCAAGACAACGAAGTGACTACTCACTACCGCCGCCGTGCCCTTCTTCGAGGATGCGGCGGACTATCTCAGCATCGCTCTCGCCCTCGGAGGAATGCCGGAGCCCGATAAGGAACTCGCTTGCGCCCACTTCCGGAGTGGCATCATGCTCCGACCACGTCGCGGCGACACGGTCAGCGATATCGATGGCACTCTCGACGCTGGCGCGCCGCTTCGTCTCACCTCGCACGGTGACGTACTGTGCAAGCGCCTCCTGCACGATCGAGCTCCGGCTGCGGCCAAGCGCAAGCGCGTCGACATCGATGTGCTCGAGCAGGTCGTCGGGAATGTAGACGTTGACTTTAGCCATTGGGTTCTCCAGAGGTACTACCTATGAGGTACTACCTTTGCAGTGTAGTGCCGCCGAGTTTGGAGTGCAAGGGTGACGGAGAAGGTCGTCTCGACCACGAGGCCGCCTCCCGGAGCGCCTCAAGCGCGACATCGAGCCCGATCTTGTTCCTGAACTTGAGGACTTACAAGTAACCCTATTCCTCGCCATCGATCCGTGAGAGTGCAGTCTCTATGTCCCTGACGACAACATCGTCGTACCCCTCACTCTCCGCCGTCCTTAAGGCAAGGGAGTACCACCCCCGGGACGTGGCCAGGTCATGGCCGGAATACGCGATGTATCCAAGATCCGAGAACATCTCGACACGCCGGTCCCGAACCAGCCCCCGAGTGGACAGCCTCACGCGAAACGGCGCCCCCACCACCATCGGGCCACTGGCATCAATCTGCTCGATGGCGCGTCCGTAGCAGTCAACCGCTCCTTCGTACCTCTCGGAAGTCATAGAAGCCCGACCCCGAAAGTAGTCCCAGTTTCCGCTCAGGTCTAGACTGGCCCATGAAACGGTGAGGAGGCTGATGCAACAGCCGATCACTCCCACTATCCGAGCCCACCGCGGAATCGGCGCCAGGACAAGACGCAGTGCGTAGACACCGCTCACAATGCCCGCTACCAACGCCACCCCGATGAGTATCCGCCCGTCGGGACTGAACCATGCGATCAGCAGCAGAACACAGACTCCAACGAGTGACACCAGTGCTCCCACTCTACCTGGCACGTTCCTGTTCAAAGCGGTTCCAATCTCCTAGGTTATTCGGAGTCTCGTAGTCCCGGAATCTCCTGACCGGCTATTGTTTCGGCGAATATTTGCCAGAACGAGTCGTTGAGAGTCGTTGTCTTGCGCGTCGCGTCGCCAATAAACTCTTCCTGGTCACCCAGCAACTGCTTGCACATCTCGTTGGCGGCGCCCTCCGCCTCAGGCGTGCCTGCTACAGTCGCAGCATCTCGCGCGCTATTCGCTTCGGGAATCCGTACCGACGCGCCCCCAGCCGCATCCGCAGCTAGCGTAACGGGCGGGATCATGCACAGACCCACGCCAATGATGATGAGACACGTGACTAGCTCTTTACCGGTTGGATCCACCGCGTTCACGGGGTCCCCGCCGCAGTACAGGTACGGGTTCATCGTAACAGGGTCGCTCGTCTCACCGGGGTAGATGTCTCTCGTGAGGAAGCGGCCGAGCTCTGGCGCGTAGTAGCGGTTCCAGCAATACGACAGGCCGGTCGAGCCGTCGAAGCGGTAGCTCGCGTAGCGGTAGGGGTTGGGGACGGTCTCGGAGCACTCGAGCAGCGTCCCCCCACGGGTCGTAGCGGTAGGTGTTGACGACTTCGCCGGACTCGTCCGAGAGCGCGACGACGTCGCCTCTGGCGCTCAGGTGGTAGAAGTAGGTCTCACCGGCTCTCGTCATCGAGAAGAGGGATCCCCGGTCGTCATAGGCGTAGGTGGCGATGGTGTCGCCCGAGCCGTCGGTCTCTGCGATCACGCGGGCGGACGCACCGTCGTAGTGGAAGAAGACGGTGGCCGTGCCCTCGGTCGCGCTCACGCGGCGGTTCATGGCGTCATACGCGTAGGTGGCGATCGTCGCCTCGGTGCTGGCGTCTCTCACGGACGTGAGGCGGCACGCGGCGTCGTAGGAGAAGTCGCGCGTCCCGTCGCTTGTCAGGTTGCCTGCCGCATCATAGGCGAAGCCGGCGTTCGTGATGCGGTCGGCGGCATCGAGGGTGAAGGCGACTGAGGCCGTGCCTTCTGCCGAGACGCCGGTGAGGTTGGATGCCGCATCGTAGGAGTAGGTCGTGGTGGCGTCGGCCGACGGGTCGTACCAGGAGGCCAGGCGTCCGGCATCTTCGTAGGCGAAGCGCTCGGCGTTCTCGGCGGTCACGCGGCCTGCGTCGTCGCGGTCGTAGGAGCGGGCGATCACGCCGGAGGGAAGCGTGGTCGCGACCGAGGCCAGGCGACCGGCGCCGTCATAGGCATAGGAGGTCGCGCCGCCGTTCGGGAGCGAGACGCCCGTGCGCTGCCGTGCGGCATCGTGGGCGAAGGTGGCGAGACCGCCCGCGCCGGGGACGGTGAGGGAGGTGAGGTCGCCTGCGAGGTCGTAGGCGTAGGTGCGGGTGCCCTCCTCGCTCGCACGCATGCCCGTCATGCGGCCGGAGCCGTCGTAAGCGTAGGTGGCGGCGAAGGAGGTGCCGTCCGCGGTGTCGGTCGCGGCGGCGAGCCACCCGATGGGGTTGTAGGCGTAGGTCAATATGGTTGTTCGCGCGAGTTTATGGAGACCGCAGTCGGAAGCGCCCGGACGAGAGCGTCCTTTAGGACGATAGCACTATCGCGGCTCACGAACATGGCGAAGCGAGCCTTCGTTCCGGGAAACGACAGGCCGCTACGTTTGCCTAACACGGGGGACGAGCAGATGCCGTCGTAGCTCCTCTGGGTGAGCGTTCGACCACCGATCATCAAGCTCCGGGTCATGTGACCTGCGGATATCCTCACTGTCTCGTGCGACGCCCGGTCGATCAAGATGCAGGCGAACCCGTACCCGGCAAGAAGCCCGATCATTTCCATCAACCCGAGGTTGGGTCCCCCGACTATCCGCAGATAGATCAAAACGCCCACGCACGCAAACGCCAGTGTCGCGAGGACAGTGCCCCGAACGCGACGACGGGGAGATGCCCAAGACTCGATGATTACACACCCATCAACCGCGTCTATCCTGTAGTTCATGCCGTCACCCTCCAAGCCGTGTAACGCCTTCGAAGCATCTCCGGCCAAAGACCCGGCTACCGAATATCTACTGGACTCCCACCGCAAAGAACGAATCGCGAATGATTTCGATCCAACTATTGGCGCGAATTGTATTCAGTCCTTTTTCGGTATCTCGCGTAATGGCGTCCATCTTGTCTGCCTGTTCACATCTGTTCTCTGCCCGAGCTCTAGCACTCATCTCTTTCCATCGTTCGATATCGGCGTAGTTTGCATCCATTCCCGGCTTGAGAATCGTTAAGTAGGCAATCGTTCCGATAATTGGGGCCTCTAATGCGAGCGCAGTGGCGCTGACGCCGTAGAACGCCGCCCAGGCCGGGAAACCGGCGACGCCAGCTACAGCAGCAGCGATTACAAGGACACCCCCTGTGACGAGCCCGAGCCACTCGTTCCAAGGAGCCAAACCCAGTGGATCCACCCAGTTCACCGGGTCCCCGCCGCAGTACAGGTACGGGTTCATCGTAACAGGGTCGCTCGTCTCACCGGGGTAGATGTCTCGGGTGAGGAAGCGGCCGAGCTCGGGCGCGTAATAGCGGTTCCAGCAATACGACAATCCGGTCGAGCCGTCGAAGCGGTAGCTCGCGTAGCGGTAGGGGTTGGGGACGGTCTCGGAGCACTCGAGCAGCGTCCCCCACGGGTCGTAGCGGTAGGTGTTGACGACTTCGCCGGACTCGTCCGAGAGCGCGACGACGTCGCCTCTGGCGCTCAGGTGGTAGAAGTAGGTCTCACCGGCTCTCGTCATCGAGAAGAGGGATCC
>JBBQIR010000114.1:0-4975 GCA_038325105.1 Coriobacteriia bacterium | reverse complement strand
AGCAGTAGCCCGCAGTTCATGACCGAAGGGCGACCCTCCCCGGGGTCGCTCTTCTGCGTTGCGCCTGGTGTACGATGGCACGTGGGCAGGCGCGACGCCAGCTCATCATTGACCAGGAGGAATCCATGGCTGACGAAGCACATTCACTCGCGGTTCTCATCGACTTCGAGAACCTCGCTCTCGGCTACGAACGTTCAGGTGCTCCCGCGGGGTCATCGGGAGGGCGCGGCAGACGGCTGCCGAAGCCTACCAACGATGCTGGCTTCGAAGTCCGCCTCGTCATCGAGCGACTCGTTGAGAAGGGCAAGGTCATCGTCAAGCGCGCCTACGCTGACTGGGGGCGCTTCTCGAAGTACCGCGAGGTCATGCACGACCTCGGCATCCAGATGATGGAGATTCCCGAGCGGGGCATGACCGGAAAGAACTACGCGGACATCCAGCTCGCCGTCGACGCTCTCGACCTCTGCTATGCGAAAGAGCACATCGACACGTTTGTCGTCGTGTCCGGCGACTCCGACTTCACGCCGCTCGTGGCCAAACTCAAGGAGAACGGCAAGTCGGTCATCGGAGTCGGCATGAAGGACTCCACGAGCGACCTTCTCGCCGCCAACTGCGACGAGTTCATCTATTACGAGGACATCGTCGCCGGTCCGGTGGCGTCAAGTATGCCTGCGACCACCATCCCGAAGGCGGTGCGGCCAGCCATCGCGCTGCTCACAGAGTCGATCCACGCGCTTCAGCGCGAGAACAAAGACGTCATGTACTCGTCGATGGTCAAAGACACAATGAAGCGCAAGCAACCGCAGTTCTCGGAGTCTTCCTACGGATACCGGTCGTTCTCCGATCTGCTCCAGGACGCCGAGAAGCTCGGTCTGATCACGCTGCGCACCGACACCCGTTCAGGTACGTGGGTCGTAGTGGGGTTTGTGGAGAAGACGTGACACCCGGGGATTCGTCCGCTCCTGCAGATGTGCCCGGTTCGGGTACCTACCCGCTCTTCGCGCGGTTTCCGCTGTTGGCGACCGCCGTTCCGCGTGTTCCGCTTGGCTCGTGGCCGACTCCTGTGGAGGCACTCCCGCAGCTCGCGGGCGTGCTTGACGTCGGTGGCCTGCAGGTCAAACACGACGATCTCAGCGCGCGGCCGTACGGCGGCAACAAGGTCAGGAAGCTTGAGGTTCTCCTCGGCGATGCTGTGGCTCGCGGGACGCGGCATGTCATCACCTTCGGTGCGGCCGGATCGAACCATGCGCTTGCAACCGCGATCTACGGACGGCGGCTCGGCCTGGATGTGACGTCGTTCCTCATGATGCAGCCCAACGCTACGTACGTCAGGCGCAACCTGCTCGCTCACCACTGGGTTGGCGCCACTGTGCATATGCACGCCGACAAGGAAGCCGCGGTGCGGGCGGCCGCAACGTTCCGCTCTGCCATCGGGGCCCAGACCGGCGTTGAGCCGTACGTCATCCCCTTCGGCGGGACGTCGCCGCTTTCCTCCGTCGGCGTCGTGAACGCGGGACTCGAATTCGCCCTGCAGGTTGCGGCGGGCGACGCCGTGGCGCCTGAAGTCGTGTACGTGCCGCTCGGCTCGATGGGTACTGCCGTGGGAATCGCGCTGGGACTCGCCCTGGGTGGCCTGACGCCGATCGTACGGGCAGTTCAGGTCGTGCCGGAGTCCATCGCCGATGCCGGGAAGGCCGCCACACTTGCGCTCGAGACCACGCGGCTCCTCGAACTCGGCGATGGTGCCTTCCCGCACTCGCTTGCATCTATGTGCCACCTGGAAGTTGTGAGCGGGTTCTTCGGCGAAGAATACGCGCGGTTCACGCCGGCCGGTATGGAAGCGGTCGCGCTCGCTGCTGCCCAGGCCGGCCTGCACCTGGAAGGCACGTACAGCGGCAAGACGATGGCGGCGCTCGTGTCCGCTGCGCGAAGTGCGGACCTGTCTGACGCGAACGTGCTCTTCTGGGACACGTACAACTCGCACGACCTTGGACCGCTGGTCGACGGCGTCGACTACCACGATCTGCCCGAGGAGTGCCACGTCTTCTTCGAGACCGATGTCCAGCCGCTCGACAGGCCGGGGGCCTGAGCCGGTGGAGAACCTGTTCGCAGACGTCGCGCTCGCAGCGCGGCTGGAGTCCTTCGCCGCGCGGGACCATCGTCGGTTCGTGAGCGCGGCGGCACGGGTATTCCCGGCTGCAGGCGCGGAGCTCCTCGAGGTCGCCGGCGGTGCTGCCGCCTTCTGCCTGCCGGGAGCTCCGTTCAACCAGGCGATTGGACTCGGGCTGTCCGGACCCGTCGCCGCATCGGATATCGATACGCTGGAGAACTTCTTCACCGAGCGCGGCGAGTCCGTTCGCGTGAACGTGTGCCCGCTCGCGCACCCGAGTCTTGCTGCGGAGCTCTCGCGTCGGCACTACTTTGTCGCGGACTTTGAGAACGTACTCGTTCGAGCGCTCGGCCCCGATGACGAACAGGCACGGCTGGATTCGCTGGTCGACATCCATGTCGTCACTCCCGATGAACGCCCGCTGTGGGCTCGACTCGTCGTGCGGGGGTTCTCAACGACGGGTACGCTGACCGAGGTCGAAGAGAACATCTCCCGGGTACTGACCGCCGAGGAGCGCGCGGTGCAACTACTCGCCACCATCGATGGCGATCCGGTCGGAACAGGTGAGATCGTCATCGAGGACGGAATCGGTTGGCTTTCGGCGGATACGACGCTTCCGGCGTACCGCTGCAGGGGCGTCCAAACAGCGATGCAACGAGCGCGACTTCACCTGGCCTACACGGAAGGGTGCGAACTGGCGGTCACGGAATCTCGCCCCGGAAGCGGATCTCAGCGCAATATGGAACGGTTGGGATTCCGGATCGCGTACACGCGTGTCGACATGGTTCAGTCTGGAGGAGCGAGTTAGATGCGAATCGCGTATGTGACCGATACGTACCTGCCGGAGGTAAACGGCGTGGTCACCAGCATCGACGCCCATACGAGGCTCCTGGCCGAGCGCGGCCACGAGATCCTCGTCATAAGCCCGAAGTATGGTGACTACGAAGACAAAGCGCCCGAGGGCATCAAGGTCAGGCGCTATGCGGCCTTCAGCTTCGTCACTAACAAGGCGACGAAGATCGCGCTGCCGTCGATCATGTCAGTCGCGAGACAGCTGCGCCGGTTCGATCCGGACCTCGTTCACATCCACACACCGCTTAGCCTCGGCGTGGTTGGGCTGCTCGCAGCCAAGTCTCTGCGTCTTCCGAACGTGCAGACCTATCACACGTACATTCCGGACTTCATGCAGTATGTCGAACTCTCGCGACTCCTCGGCATCGATGACCTGCAGGAGCGGGTGATCAACTCCATCGTTATGGAGCGGGTGTTCGAGTCCGGTTCCTGGCAGAGGATCGTGCGCTCCAGGGCACTTCTTGAGGAGCGTACCGATGAGATGCTTGAGACGCTGCTTGGGATAACCGAACAAGTTGCCGCTGACCGGCCGGAGTTCACCGCGCGGTTCGCGTGGCGCTACTCACGGATGCTCTACAACCGTGCCGACCAGGTGTTCACGCCGTCGGCGACTCTCAAAAGGGAGCTCATGCGGCATGGAGTCACATCGCCGGTCGACCACGTGAGCAACGGCATCGACCTCTCGCTGATAACCGTGAAGACGTCCTACGACAGCACCGGACGAGTCCTTCATGCGGGTCGGCTCGGCAAAGAGAAGAACGTCGATGTGCTCATAAAGGCGTTCGCGCGAATCGTCGAGGCGCATCCGGACATGTCGCTCGACATCGCCGGAGACGGTCCCGCGCGAGAGAGCCTGGAGCGGCTCGTGGTGCAGCTCGGGCTGGAGAAGCGGGTCCGCTTTCTCGGCTTTGTCGAGCGTGCCTCGCTTGCGACCATGTACGGAGAGTACGACTGCTTCGCGACGGCAAGCACCATCGAGACCCAGGGAATCGTGCTGCTGGAGGCGATGGCAGCCGGGCTTCCCGTCGTCGGCGTTCGCGCGCTGGCGATCCCCGAGATTGTCCGCAGCGGTCGCGACGGCATCGTGGTCCCGCCGTTCGACGTTCAGGCCCTCGCACGCGCAATCGAACGCATCGTCATCGAGGAGCCCCTGCGGCGGCGGTTCGGGGAGGCGTGTCGTGTCGACGTTAGGCCGCACGACCTGAACGTCGTCGTTGACGAGATCGAACGCCTGTACCGCTACACCGTGGCGAGCGCGCGCGTCTGATGTGTTGCTAGTCGCTCACGCTGATCGCAGCGACGGGGCACAACTCCACGCACGCTTCGATGTCCTCGTACGACTCGGGATCCGGATCTCCGTCGATGACGTAGGCGATGCCGTCATCGCCGATGCGGAACACCTCGGGACAGGTGTCCTCACAGAGCCGGCATCCGATGCAAAGGTCCCGGTCGACCGTGGGTTTCATCGCGACACCTCCTGGTGTAGTCGTACTCTCACGTGTTGAGGTACCCGTGGCACTCGGAAGCTAGTCGTTTCGAACACGTAGTTCGAGCATGACCACGTCGAGCCAGCGGTCGAATTTATTGCCGACTTCGTGCATCGTGCCGATTTCCCGGAACCCAAGTGCCCGCGACATCGTGAGACTCCCGACGTTCTCGGAGCAGATACGGGCCAGGATGGTGCGGATTCCAAGTTCGGGTGCCCGGCGCAGCAGTTCCCGGGACAGTGCAGCACCGACGCCGTGCCGGTGGTGTGATTCATGGACATAGACTGACATCTCGACCGTGCTCCTGTAGGCGCACCGGTCCGACCAGGGAAGGAACGCGCCCCAGCCAACGATCCCGTCATCGGTTTCAGCAACGATGACCGGGTGGTGTATCGGGCGGTTCGCGAGCCACGAACGGCGGTCTTGTTCGGTCTTGAGCTCGGTGTCGAACGTTGCCGTTGTCCCAACCACCGCTTGGTTGTAGATGCGGGCGATTGCGCCAGCGTCATCACCGGTCGCGGTCCGA
>JBBQIR010000113.1:0-4980 GCA_038325105.1 Coriobacteriia bacterium | reverse complement strand
TCGCCTCGGTATACGTCGTGCGGTGCTGATAGGGCATTCGGCCGGAGGTACCGTAGCGGCGCTCATCGCGGCCCGGTATCCCGACCGTGTTGCTGCCGTGATACTCGAGGACCCCGCGATCTTTGCGGGTGGGCCGCCGGCATTCCTCACTCCGCTGTTCCGCACGCCCCAACTCCGACGCGTGGGACCACTGATCGTCCGCAACCTTGGCGGACAGGCGGGCACCGACTTCATCCGCACCGCATGGCACGACCCCTCACGCATCACCGAGGCCACCTTTGAGGGTTACAGGGCACCCCTGCGGGTAGCGGACTGGGACACCGCGTTGTGGCTCCTCACGATCGCACCGCGCCCTTTGGACGTACCCGGCACCGTCGCACGCATCGGCGTGCCCGCGCTCTTCATCACAGGTGACGACGACCGCATCGTTCCTCCCGAGGACACGAAGCGTGCAGCCGCACTCGTTGAGAGTTCGCAGGTGGTCACGATCGCGCAGTGCGGCCACGTACCGCACGAGGAGCAACCGGCCGACTTCCTCGATGCCGTCGGCGCCTTCCTCGATAGCGCATCTCTCGGCGGGCAGTAACGCGGCACGACCGTGCTCCACGGGTCTCGGGCGTGCGCCGCAGCGCTTCGCATCGGCGCGCTGCTACACTGTTCCACATGTCTCATCGACGAATAGTCGCTCTCACTCTGGCCGTTGCACTCGTGACAGGCCTCATCGGGCTGCACAGCACGCCCGCAAAGGCGGCGCCGGCAGCGGAGCAGACGTCATCCGATCGCGCTGCTGTCGATCGCGCCGTTTCGCTCTACGAAGTGGCTCGTGCCAAGTCCGCAGAGGTAGACAGCCGCGTGAACACCGCACGGCTCGAACTCGACCGTGCCATCACGGCAGAGAAGCAGTGTCAGGACCGCCTCCGCATGCGCGCAACGGCGATATACCGCTCCACAAACGACAGTCCCCTCATGCTCCTTCTCGGCGCGTCGACGATCCAGGATCTAACGGCCCGGCTGGACCTGCTGGAGCGGCTGGCCAGGAACGACATCGAGAACCTGCGTGCCCTGAAGGCCGCGCGCGCCCGGGCGAAAGCAACCGCCACTGAGATGCTTGATCTCCAGGCCGAGGAAGCCCGCGCCCTCGACGCTCTGGCCGGTGAGGCCGCCGCGGCAAAGAAGCAGCTCTCCGCGAGCGAGGCCGCACTCGCAGCCTACAAGGCCAGAACCGCCGCCAGCGCGAAGGCCGCAGCAGCGAAGAAGGACGAGACGCCGCGGTTGAGCGGCTCGGGTGCCTGGAAGACAGCTATCGCCTCGCACTACGGACGCAACTTCACGGGTCGGGGTGCGAGCGGCGAGACGATCGGTCCGTACTCGATGATCGTCGCGCACAAGACCCTCCCCTTCGGCACGCTCATCGAATTCGAGTACGGAGGGAAGCGGGCTGTGGCGCGTGTCGCCGACCGAGGTCCGTACACGAAGGGACGCACGTTCGATCTCGGGCCGGGAGTCGTTCGTGTCCTCGACTTCAGCGGCGTGCACGAGGTGCGATACCGCATCATCACCAAGTAAGCGTGCGCCGGTCTCGCTACGAGCCGATGCTGCCGCGTCCCTCCGACATCCGCGCCTGCATCCCACGCGCGATGGACGAAATCGTGAAGTTTATGGCGAAGTAGACGAGAGAGATCACGAGGTAGATCGTGATTATCTGCGACGGCTTCCAATACTTCGCCGCGAGGATGGTCCCTTTGAACATCAGCTCGTAGGCGCCGATAGCCATGGCGAATGACGAGTCCTTCATGACCGTGACGAACTGGGAGACGATCGGCGGGATCATTTTGACGACCGCCGGCGGCAACACGATATAGCGCATCGACTGCAGGAAACTGAAGCCTTGCGAACGCGCCGCCTCCCACTGACCGGAGGGCACGGAGTTAAGGCCGCCGCGGATGATCTCGGCGATGATTGCCGACGTGTAGATGGTCAGGCCGATGGTCGCCGCCCACATCGCAGGCAGACCGAGGACGAAGTAGCTCACGAGGATGAGCAGCAGTGTCGGCAGGTTGCGGATGACTTCGATGTACGTTGTCGCGACCTGGCTGATGACCGGCAGTCCCGAGTAACGCATCGATCCGATAGCCGTGCCGAACACAAAGCTCAGCACAATAGCCAGGCCCGCAATCTCAAGCGTCAGAATCAAGCCGTTGCCGAGGCCGATATAGAGCACCGGGTCGGCCAGCATAACCATGACGGGGCTGTTCATGAAGGCTTCCACTAGTCGGCCCTCGTGCGCTCTTCAAGGCGCCGCGTGAGCACGGCAAGCGGGAAGCACATCAGGAAGTACGCGAGGCCGACCACGATATACGTCGGACCGTAGCTGCCATAACGACCGGCGAAGGAGTCGCCAGCGTACATGAGATCTCCTCCCGCGATGATCGCGAGAACGGAGGTGTTCTTGATGAGGTTGACCGCCTGATTGGTCAGTGGTGGAAGGACGATGCGCATTGCCTGCGGAATGATGATGTATCGCATTGCGCCGACGTACGTAAGTCCCTGAGAGAGCGCCGCCTCGAGCTGGCCTCGCCCGATGGACTGAATGCCGGCACGGACGACCTCGGCGATGTAGGCACCGTGGTACATCCCGACGCCGAAGATGCCAATCACGATGACCGGGATGAACAGACCCGGAAAGACGAGTGGAATCGCGTTGAAGAGCATGAACACCTGAATGAGCAGCGGCGTGTTCTGGTAGAACTCGACGTACACCCGGGCAAACGCACGCGGGACTCGCCAGTGTGATGCTGACATCACGCCAAGAATGGTCCCTAGGGCCAGTGCCATCACTAGCCCTAGGGACGCCACAAGCAGCGTAACGAGCGCTCCCTGCCAGAGCACGTCTGCGTTCAGGAACAGTGCCTCCCAGCGAGGGATGGAAAACGGTCCCTCTTGCAGGAAGCCTATGCGCCCGATGATCTCAGACATGCCTGGCGATGTCCTGATCGCAAGCGATCAGTTCAGCGACCACTTCTCGAGGAGGGCCGCCATCTCGCCGTTTGACTCCATCTCGGCAAGCATCTCGTTGATGAACGTGGTCAGATCGTCCGTGCCCTTCTTGCTGGCAACACCGTAGTCCTGCGGCGAGAAGCCGTCAGGAAGGATCGTGGAGTCCTCAGTGACGTAACCCGAGAGGATTGACTTGTCGACCGAGAATGCGTCGACGCGGCCGGACTCGAGGGCGGCGTTGATCTCCGGGTAGGTCGCGAACTCCAGGAACTTCACCGTGATGCCGGCCTTGTCGGCCTCAGCCTGAACCGCATCGCGCGACGTTGCGCCCTGCGCGACGCCAACCGTCTTGCCGTCGAGACCGGCGAGGTTCTTGATGCCGGACGAGTTCTTCACGAGTAGGCCGACTTCATCCTGGTAGTACGGCTCTGAGAAGTTCCACTGCTCGAGACGCTCGGGCTTGATGGTGAACGTTGCGATAACGAGATCAAGCTGGCCGTTGTCGAGCAGCGGACCGCGGGTCTTCGCGGTGACCGCTTCGAACTTGACGGCGTCTTCGCTCAGGCCGATGCGCTTCGCAATCGCCTTTGCGAGGTCGATTTCCATGCCCTTGAACTCGCTCGTAGCGGCATCCTGAAGGCCGAAGTTCGGTACGTCAGCCTTGACGCCTACCCGAAGCTCACCCGCATCCTTGATGGCCTGTACGCCGGCGGGAAGCTCCGTCGTCGATCCCGCCTCGGGCTCGACGGGCTCTTTCGCGCCGCAGCCGGTGAGGGCGAAGGCGCCGACGACCAAGGCGAGCGCGAGCAACAACAGCACTACTGACTTCTTCATGCTTCCTCCTTCTCCCCGGGCCGCGCCCGGGACACACATTTGAGCCGACATTTACGATGGTGCACAAGAGACCGTTTCGGTCTCGACCAGCCGGGTGGAGCGCGCGTGCTACCGCAGAATCTTGCTCAGGAACAGTTTGGTGCGATCCTGCTGCGGGTTCTCGAAGAAGTGCTCGGGGGTGCCGTCCTCGATGATGCTTCCCTCGTCGAGGAAGATAACGCGGTCCGCGGCCACCTTCGCGAAGCCCATTTCGTGGGTGACGACGACCATGGTGATGCCGCTGCTGGCCAGACCGATGATCACTTCGAGGACTTCCTGGATCATCTCGGGGTCGAGTGCCGAGGTCGGCTCATCGAACAGCATGACCTTGGGGTGCATGTTGAGTGCCCGCGCAATCGCGACGCGCTGCTGCTGTCCGCCCGACAGCTGCGCGGGGTACTTGTCCGCCTTCTCGCTCAGACCGACTCGCTCGAGGTACTTGAGCCCCGATTCGGTCGCCTGGTCCTTCGGCACTCCGCAGACGACAATCGGCGCGAGCGTGACATTCTCGAGGACCGTCTTGTGGGGGTAGAGGTTGAACTGCTGGAAGACCATCGCGACTTGTTGCCTGACCTTGGCGATGGGGGCACGGTACGCGGTAACGTCGATACCATCGACGATCACCTGACCCGAACTCGGCTTCTCGAGCATGTTGATACAGCGGATGAGCGTCGACTTGCCCGAGCCTGACGGGCCGATGATGACGACCTTCTGGGCGGTGGGGATCTCGAGATTGATGTCCTTGAGAGCGTAGTGGGTTCCGAAGTGCTTACACACGCCGACGAGCTTGATCAACGTTGCTCCTCTGCCGGGGCAGCCTTGATGTGCGTTGGGTGATCCACAATCCCGCAATCGCCAAACTACCGATACCGGGCGGACTGTGCGCGCGGCGACCCTCACGCCTGCGCGTGCCAGTCAGTGTATCAGTATGTGGTCTGCCGACCATAGTGGCGACCACAGAGGCGAGTAGTGCCGCGATTGCGCTTCACTCTGCAGAGGGTACCGGGCTTCCCTTGGCTCTCGGGAAACCCGCATCATGAGAGGTCACGACTTCCTCACCCACTTGAAGCCGGCGAACTGCCCCGAGACCTTCTCCATGAAGCCCGGCAG
>JBBQIR010000112.1:0-5055 GCA_038325105.1 Coriobacteriia bacterium | reverse complement strand
GGTGAGTCAGTCTTAGCTCCCCGCCACACTCGCATGGAAGAGGCCGCCCAAAAGCGATTTCCCGCAGCCCCGCGCCAGCCGATCAGCGTCGGTCGAAATCCATCCGGATCGACCCCACAACGCTCGCTGCCGTGGCGACAGCGTCGTGCGCTTCGGCTGCGGTCGGCTCTTCCCAGTCACCTGGGTATCACGACGCAACTGCCCACCCTGACAGCGCACCTAGCCTCGATCTTTCACGAAGGCCCCGAGACCCTCGTTCGGACCCGTGAATCGGGCGTGTCCCACGATATCGCGTCCACGTCAGCGCTGCTCCTGCGGCGCTGACGGCTTTCCGGGGGCCGGAAGGGCGAACCGGATCGATCTGAGCGATCTCAGGGCACGCTGAAGCAGGCCTCCTGTGAATCGTGTGCGGGGGGCGGGGTGAATCGGTGACCTATCAGCCGGCGGACAGCGCCTGCAGACGCGCGAACGCGGTCGCGACCGCGTCGGCCCACGGCCAGTTCCTCGGCAGCCTCAGGCGGATCCCGCGGGCGTGGCGCACGATCCTGCCTGCCACGTGGAAGAGACGGTATCTCAAGCGCTTGGGTTCGCAGTGCGCCAGGTCTGTTCCGGCAAGCAGCAGTGTCCTTGTCCATGCCACGAGATCGCAGCCCAGCAGCACGAGTTCGAGCCACGCCTCGTTCATGGCGAAGAGCCGCAGCGGCAGGTTGCGCAGCCCCGAGGCCTTCGCGCAGCGGATCGAGTCCTCGATGCTCGCACGCCGGCGGTGCACCTGTTCGAGGCGTGCGATGCGTGATCCTTGCTGGTTCGTGAGAGTGGCCTGGAAGCGGTGCCCGTCGATGTCGGTGAAGGAGAGCTGCGCGCCGGGGTGCGGACGCTCGCGGCGGCAGATCGCGCGAGTGCCGTGCGGCCAGCCGGCAAGGTCGAGGTCGAGCTCGGCGACCCACGCACCCTCGCGCGCATCGCCGCCCTGATCGAGCGCCGGTACCCACGCAGCCTCCGGCACGGCCAGGCACGCCTCGCGCACCTTGCTCGTCAGGTCGAACCCGACCGAGAAGCAGAGCCCGCGCGCCACCACCGCGTCGAGGAAGGCGTGTGTGGCACCTCCTGAGTCGCAGCGCACGAGCGTACCGGGTCCGACGGCTCCTGCGGGAAGCTGCGTGAGCGCCCGATCGAGCACCTCGATGTGGTCGGCGGCTGTGTTGGACCCGGCGTTGCCGGGGCGCAGGACACCGGAGAGCGCCTCGCCGGTGGTCGCCTCGAAGCACAGCAGCGGATGGAAGCCGAAGCCATGCTTGTAGGTACCGGCCGCGCCCTCCTTCTCGGAGTGCGCGGTCACGAGCGTGGCGTCGATGTCGAGGATCATGCGCGCCGGTGTGCCAGCCAGGCCCCACACGTGGGCGCGGGCGGCGGCCCGCGCGGCGCGGATGCGTGCGAGCATCCCCTCGTCGAGACGCGCGACACAGCGGTACGCCGTGGGGACGGAGGCGACCTCGCCGAAGAGCACACCCTGGTCGCGCAGGGCCCCGAGGTCGGTGAGCGCATCGCCGCCGTCCGCGAGCATCACGGCGAGGTCGCGCACGATGCGGCCCGGCTCGTGACGGACCTTGCGGGAGTGGACGCGCAGCCCCTCGACCAACGTGTCCGTCAGGCCGATCGAGTCGGCCAGACCCGTGAGCAGCGCGGTGCCCGCACGGGAGGTCAGACCCTCGGCGTCGACTGTGACTTCAATCCGGGAGAGAGGCGTGGTAATGTTCACCTGTACGGTGGTCCTTTCTTGTGGGGTTCTGCGTGTCTCGCAACTCGCATTATCCCAGCTCAAAGGGTCACCGTCGCCCTTTTCAGGCGTGAATCTCAGATGGTTCGTGAAAGATCGAGGCTAGGTGGAGATCAGCGTTCTTCACCGACCACGCGCTCGTCAGCAGCCCGACAATCTGTGCAAGGTTATGCGAGCGAGGCGGATCCTGATCGTCGAGTATCAACGCTGCCTTCAGCGCTTTCTCGGCCGACTGCTGCGCCAGCATGCAGACCTGGCGGAACGGGCCGTCATCCTCAAGAATCATACGCGCGGTGGACAGATCTTCTTCGGCGTACTCAAGCCATCTTGCCGGCCTCGCGGCGTCGGTCAGGCAGCGCGCTCATAGACTACCCGCCCCTCGCGAAGTGCCGCGCGGAGGATGTCGCCGGGAAGGTCGCCGCGACGTTCGATCTCGCGCAGATCGGTCGGAATCGGATCGACGCGCACATCAAGGGTCGCCACCGCGTCGAGCATCTCGCCCAACAAGTGCCGCTTGTGCCCCATATCCTCCATGACGACGAGAACATCGATGTCACTTGATGCGAAGGCATCTCCTCGAACCTGTGAGCCAAACAGAATGATTCTGATGGGGTCAAATCCGGCCACCAGGACATCGACCACGTCCTGCAGCCCTCGGACCTCCTGGTTGAGCAGTGAGTCCATTTCCCACATCCCTCTTCCCGCCATCGCTACCAGTGTAGCTCAAGCGAGGCTCCGACTCCCCTACCCCAGCTCGCACTTCATGAGGTCGTCGTAGGTCTCTCGGCGGACGATTACGCGGGCCTCGCCGTCGTTGACCATCACGACCGCCGGACGCACCTGCTTGTTGTAGTTGCTGCTCATGGACTGGCAGTAGGCGCCTGTCGCGCACACGCACACGATGTCGCCGACCTCCGGCTCCTGAAGCGGCGCGTCGGTCACGACGATGTCGCCGCTCTCGCAGTGCTTGCCCGCAATCGTGGCGACCATCGTCCTCGGCTGATCCGCCTTGTTCGCGAGGAGCGCTTCGTAGTGCGCGCCGTAGAGCGACGTCCGGATGTTGTCGGACATGCCGCCGTCGACCGCCACGTACGTGCGGATGTTTGGAATCTCCTTCACCGAACCGACGGTGTAGAGGGTCACGCCAGCATTCGCGACGATGCTACGACCCGGCTCGACCGCCATCTTTGGCACCGGTAGGTCGTGCGCCTCGACGTGCTCCTTGATGCCGTCGACGATCACCTTGCCGTAATCCTTGATGGTGCTCGGCTCGTCGGGCAGGCCGT
Source organism: Coriobacteriia bacterium (assembly GCA_038325105.1). Taxonomy (GTDB): domain Bacteria; phylum Actinomycetota; class Coriobacteriia; order Anaerosomatales; family Anaerosomataceae; genus WSXY01. The sequence continues at coordinate 1,992 of JBBQIR010000112.1, read as the reverse complement.
ATGCGATGCCGAGGCCCCCGCCGGTATCGAGCTCACGCACGACCCAGCCGGTCTCGGCACGGATGTCGTCCATGAAGTGCACGATGACCTCGATCGCCTTGCTGAAGCTCATGAGCGCGAATATCTGTGAGCCGATGTGCATGTGCAGCCCGGCCAGATCGAGCCCGGGCAGCTCCAGCGCACGCTTCACCGCACGCATCGCGAGCCCCTCGTTCATGCCGAAGCCGAACTTGGAGTCCTCGGCGCCGGTCATGATGAAGTCGTGTGTGTCGGCCTCCACGCCCGGCGTCACCCGGATGAGGATGCGCTGCTGCGTCCCTCGGGCCTCGGCCAGTGCCGAGAGGCGCTCCATCTCCTCGAAGCTGTCCACGACGATTCGCCCCACGCCGGCGTCAAGGCACTCGCTCAGCTCGAGGTCGGTCTTGTTGTTGCCGTGCACGTAGATGCGCTCCATCGGGAAGCCGGCGCGGCGCGCGAATGCGAGCTCGCCACCACTGGAGACATCCAGGCAGCAGTCCTCCTCGGCCACGATCTTGAGCATCGCGAGCGACATGAAGGCCTTGCCGGCGTACACCACGTCGACGTCTGCCCAGTGGAAGCGCGTCCACTTCACGTAGTCGCGCAGCTGCTGGCGGATCGACGCCTCGTCCATCACGTAGAGCGCCGTGCCCTGCGTGCGGGCGAGTTCGACCATGTCGACACCGCCGACCCATAGATGGCCGTCGCGTACCTCGGCGGTCGAAGGCAGCACGGACATGAGGTCCGCCGCGGTCAGATCGTCGGGGACTGCGGGGGGTCTCGGTGCGCTTGGCCTGCCCATGGTAGATCCTCTCTGCACAAGCGGCGCCCGTTCGGGGCGCCGCGCATTCCTACATCCGCTGCGGCGCGTGAACGCCGAGGAGCGCTAAGACAAGTTCAAGAACGATGCGCGTGGCATCAACCACCGCGAGCCGGGCTGCTGTGAGCCCGGGATCGTCGCCGATGACGTGGCATACGGTGTAGAACTGGTGGAACGTGGCCGCAAGTTCCTCGGCGTAGCGCGTGAGTTTGTGCGGCGCACGCTGGGCGGCGGCCATTTCCACGACCTCGCCGAACTCGGCGAGCTTCCGGAAGAGCGCCAGCTCGGCGTCGTGAACGAGGACGGACAGGTCGGCATTCGCCGGGATGAGCAAGGCCGCAAGCGCCACGACATCCTCGGCGTCCGGCTGGTCGGCCGCCTTGCGTAGGATCGAGCAGATGCGCGCGTGCGCGTACTGCACGTAGTAGACGGGGTTGTCGCTCGACTGCTCCTTTGCGAGAGCGATGTCGAAGTCGAGCGCCTGGTCGGTCGATCGGCGCAGGAAGAAGTAGCGCGCGGCATCGGGGCCGACCTCGTCGAGCAGGTCCTCGAACGTCACCATCTCGCCGGTGCGCTTGGACATGCGCACGACCTCACCATTGCGGAACAGGTTCACGAGCTGACCGATGACGAGCTCGAGCTTGCCCGGATGACCGAGAGCCGCCGCAGCCGCCTCCATCCGCTTCACATAGCCGTGATGATCCGCGCCCCAGATGTCGATGACGAGGTCGAAGCCGCGAATCTCGAATTTGTCCCAGTGGTATGCGATGTCCGCGGCGAAGTACGTGTAGTCGCCGTCGGCCTTCTGGAGCACGCGGTCCTTGTCGTCGCCGAAGTCCGTTGACCGGAACCACGTCGCGCCCTCTTCCTCGAAGATGTAGCCGGCCTCGCGCAGGCGGTCCATCGCGCGAACGATGGCGCTCGGCGCGCCGTCGGCGCCGGGTGTATGCAGCGTGCGTTCCGAGAACCACACGTCGAAGTCGACGCCCATGCCCGAGAGCACGTGCTTGAGATGCGCGAGCACCTGCGCGTACGCCTTCTCCTTGAAGTGCGCCTCGCGCTTCTCGGCAGGCGCGTCCGCCCACTTCTCGCCTTCGTCTGCGAGGATCTCCCGCGCGATCTCGGTGATGTAAGCACCCTGGTAACCGTTCTCA
>JBBQIR010000111.1:0-5121 GCA_038325105.1 Coriobacteriia bacterium | reverse complement strand
CTTTCTGCTGCCGGTTGAGGTCGATGCCGGCTTGACCGCAGTCGCCGTGCTCAGCTTGCGCGCAACACGCACGACCGGCCTGGTCGACGTCGCCGCGATCTTCACGGCGGGCGTTGCGGCCGCGAGCGTTGTCGCCGGAGTTGCCGCATGAGCGGCAGAAGATGCTGCGGGTATGATCCCTCCGAGAACGGCTACGAGTGCGATGCTCAACACGAGCCCCGCGATGACGCTTCTGCTCCTGGTCGAACTCTTCATCGGAAACGCCCCATTTCCCGAGGTCAAACGCGAAACGCCGGCCCTGATCCCCCTTAGGCTGGGTGGATCGGGCCGGCGGTTATCTCCGCGGCTCGACCTCGGTAGTCCGGCTGTCGTGGGGCGCCTCTCGGAGCCCGGTAGACCCGTGACTTTGCGTTGCCCGCCTTTCGGCGGGAGTGCCTTTTTCGGGGTTCGTTCCGGTATTCGCCTGTCAATGGCCGTACACTCTGAGTATCGGCAGCGGCAGGCCGATTCTTTACCTGTTTTGTGACGGCCGTTACAGTTCCCGGGTGTTGTTAGTGCCTGGAGGAGGCGGGTTCGTGCGAGACAAGCTAAAGACAGCACGGCGCGCTCTCGGCAACGTATTCCTCGGCATCGCTATCGGGCTGCTGGGGTACTACGGGTTGACGAACCTTGTCTCGGTCACGGGGCAGTCTCGGCTGAAGGAATCACTCGCGCGCTTCGGCGGCGTGTCGGCCGATGCCGCTGCGGACATCGCGGTTGTGACCGGCCCGCAGTTCGATTTCGAGGGATGGGAGACCGACGACAAGGCCTACTGGGACGGCCTCGCTAACGGCGACGTCTTCGGTCGGCTCGTGATCGACCGCATGGGACTCGACGTGGTGGTCGTTAAGGGTGTGGACGTTGCCGACCTGAAGATGGGCCCGGGGTGGGCGCCATACACCGACCTGCCCGGCCCCGACGGTAACTGCGGCATCTCGGGACACAGAACGACCTATATGGCGCCATTCCGACGAATCGACGGCATGCAGGTCGGAGATACCATCGACCTGTATTCGCCATTCCGGCGCTACCGCTACACTGTTACCCGGACATTCACGGTCACTCCCGATCAGGTCGAGGTGTTCGACACGACCGAGACACCCACACTGACGCTCACGGCGTGTCACCCGCCGTACAGCGCCAGATACCGGTTCGTTGTGCAGGCTCAGATGAGTGAAGTGCGGCGCATAGCGCCTGCCGGGAAGTAAGGAGACGCGCATGCGAGTACTCGTGACGGGCGGTGCCGGGTTCATCGGTTCAAACCTCGTCTGGAGCCTGCTGAGTGGCGGACATGAGGTGGGCGTCATAGACGACCTGAGCACGGGGTCGTTCGCGAACATGCACCCCGCAGCGTGGTCCCGGACGCTCGACATCACCGGGCCGGACTTTGCGGAGGCATTCGCCTCCTTCGCCCCCGAGGCAGTGATCCACCTCGCCGCGCAGACGAGCGTGACTGAGTCGCTCAAGGATCCGGAAAGAGACCGACTCGTGAATGTCGAGGGCACGCGTGCGGTCGCCCGGGCGGCGCGTGCTGTCGGCGTGCGTCGCATGATTTCCGCGTCGTCAGCCGCGGTGTACGGCGAGCCGGCTGTCGTCCCACTCTTGGAGACGTCACCCAAGACGCCGATGAACCCCTACGGCGAGTCCAAGCTCGAGGCGGAGGCGGTTCTGGCCTCGGAGCTTCGTGGCAGCGCGACCGACTTCGCATCGTTTCGCTTCGCGAACGTGTTCGGGCCGCGGCAGGATTGGCGCGGCGAAGGCGGTGTCGTCGCGATTTTCGCGGCACGCATGAACGCCGGTGAGGCGCCGATTGTGTACGGCTCGGGGCAGCAGACCCGCGACTTCATCTACGTGAGCGATGTCGTGGCGGCGATCGTGGCCGCGCTGGAGTCAGACACGCCGCTCGCGCTCGACGGCGAGGACGGTCCCGCGTACAACATCTCCACCGGCACCGAGAAGAATCTCGAGGAGCTTGCCTCGGCATTGCGCCTCACGGTCGGCTACTACGGGCCAATCGAGCGCGCGGAGGCGCGCGACGGCGACATCGTGCGGAGCGCGCTTGACCCCTCGAAAGCGAACGCGGCGCTCGGCTGGGCTGCGCATGCCGAGTTCGAGACGGCGCTTGGAAGGACGGCGACGTGGCTCGCGAGGGAGCAGTAGAAGCGACGCCTTCTCGGGCCGGAATGCTTCACGAGGCGAAGGTACGAGCCGAACTCGACGCCGCCGACGGCTTTGGCCCCGGTTTCGGCGCAGTTGCGGGTACCGGCTCGCTGGCTCCCGCAGTCGTGGTCGTGAAAGGCGTTCCGGGAGAGGCAGACCGGTCGTTGGGTGTTGCGCTGTCCGGCCCCGACGGCGATGCGGTCCGCAAGGCACTCGGCGCACTCGGCGTACACGGACCGGTCTTCGCGCTCTGTTCGCGACCCGCGACCAAGGGGAAGCCGGCTGCAGCGGCACGGCGGCTGCAGCTCATCATCGAGGCGCTCGACCCGTCGCTCATCATCGCGCTCGACCGCGTAGCCGCCACGGACGTTTCGACAGCATACGCGGCTGCGGAGCTGGTCTTCGGCGAGCCGGTGCGTGCGGGAGGTCGCACGGTGCTGGCGGTCGATGATCTCGAGCGCTCGTTCACCGACGGGCGCAAGGCCATAGTCTGGCAGCAGTTCCGCGGGCTACTCGGCGCACAGAACCCGGCGCGGTAACGCAATCGGGGCGCCCCATTGGCGCCCCGACAAGCAGGTGTTGCGGCCGAGGAACTACTCTTCTTCTTCGATCTCCTCGATGGCGCCCATCGGGCACTCCTCCATGCACGTCGCGCACGCGGTGCACGATTCGTCGTTCACTGCGGTGGCGACGTCGCCGACAAGCTCGATGACGCCCTCGGGGCAGGCATCGACGCAGATTCCGCAGCCGGAGCACTCTTCTTCGTTGATGATCGGACGGGGCATGAAGGGCCTCACTCTCATCTGGCTGTGTACACGTATCGGTCGCACCAGAGGCGGCCACGTTCGCACGTACCTTACCCGAGGGGTTTCACGCTGTAAAGCACAAATTCTCAATGCTGTGAATCCCGGTCCGCTCGGTACTGGTTAGCGGGACGGAAGGCCGGGTATAGTAAGCAAGCACATTCAGAAAACTTGACAACACTACACTCAGATTATAGTATGGCTCTGCCGGGCGGTGCTCATCCCTCTCTACCGCCCGGTCTATTCGTGCATAGTGCCGCCACAAGAAGGCGGCGTTGGAAGGAGCGTTTCACATGGCCAAGATAATCGGTATCGACCTGGGTACCACGAACTCCGCAGTTGCCGTGCTCGAAGGCGGAGAGCCCACGATCATCGTCAACGCCGAGGGCGATCGTACGACCCCCTCGGTCGTCGCATTCCGTAAGGACGGTGAGCGCATCGTGGGCAAGTCCGCGAAGAACCAGGCGATCACCAACCCCGAGAACACGATCAAGAGCATCAAGCGTTTCATCGGCCGCAAGTTCGAGGAGACCTCCTCGGAGCGCGGCACGATCGCGTACAACGTCGAAAAGGGTAAGGACGGCCGTGCGGTCGTCGCCATTGAGGGCAAGCACTTCACCCCCGAGGAAATCTCGGCCATGATTCTCCAGAAGCTCAAGGCCGATGCCGAGGCGTACCTCGGTGAGACCGTCACCCAGGCCGTCATCACCGTGCCTGCGTACTTCAACGACATGCAGCGCCAGGCCACCAAGGATGCCGGTAAGATCGCCGGTCTGGAAGTCATGCGCATCATCAACGAGCCGACGGCTGCCGCGCTTGCCTACGGTCTTGACAAGGGTCATCACGACCAGACGGTTCTCGTCTTCGACCTTGGCGGCGGTACCTTCGACGTCTCGATCCTCGAGATCGGTGACGGCGTGTTCGAGGTCAAGTCAACCAACGGCGACAACCACCTCGGTGGCGATGACTGGGATCAGAAGGTCATCGACTGGATCGCCGAGAAGTTCAAGTCGGACCACGGCATCGACCTGCGCAACGACAAGATGGCGCTTCAGCGGCTCAAAGAGCACGCCGAGAAGGCCAAGATGGAACTCTCGACAACGCAGACCACGCAGATCAACATGCCGTTCATCACCGCCGACGCATCGGGTCCGAAGCACCTCGACTACACGCTCACCCGCGCCGAGTTCCAGAAGATCACGGCCGACTTGCTCGACCGCTGCAAGAAGCCGGTCGAGCAGGCCATCAAGGACTCGGGCGTCAAGGCCGCGGATATCAACGAGGTCATCCTCGTCGGCGGTTCGATCCGCATGCCGGCGGTGCAGGAACTCGTCAAGAAGATCACCGGCAAGGACCCGCACCAGGGCGTCAACCCCGACGAGGTCGTCGCGGTCGGCGCAGCCATCCAGGGTGGCGTGCTCGGCGGCGACGTCAAGGGCATTCTGCTCCTCGACGTGACCCCGCTGTCGCTCGGCGTTGAGACCCTCGGCGGCGTCATGACCAAGATGATCGAGCGCAACACCACGATCCCGACCCGCAAGACCGAGACCTACACGACTGCGGCCGACGGCCAGACGAGCGTGGAGATTCACGTCCTCCAGGGCGAGCGCGAGATGGCTGCCTACAACAAGACCCTCGGCAAGTTCACGCTTGCCAACATCCCGTCCGCTCCGCGCGGTGTCCCGCAGGTCGAGGTCACGTTCGACATCGATGCGAACGGTATCGTGAACGTTGCCGCGAAGGACCGCGGCACCGGTCAGGAGCAGAAGATCACGATCAGCGGCACTACGGCGCTGTCCGACGAGGAAGTCGACCGCATGGTTTCCGACGCGGAGGCCCACGCCGATGATGACCGCACCAAGAAGGAAGAGGCCGAGGTCCGCAACACGGCCGACACGCTCGTGTACTCCACCGAGAAGACCATCAAGGACCTTGGCGACAAGGTACCCGAGGAGACCAAGACGGCGTGCGAAGAGGCATCCGCTGAGCTCCAGAAGACACTCGAGGGCGACGACGTCGCGGCCATGAAAGCCGCGATCGAGAAGCTCCAGGAGGCTTCGTACAAGCTGGCCGAGATCGTCTACCAGGATGTTGCCGCGGCCTCCGAAGGTGGAGAAGC
>JBBQIR010000110.1:0-5141 GCA_038325105.1 Coriobacteriia bacterium | reverse complement strand
CGGTACGGTCCCGGTCATCAGAACCGCGTGCTCGGTGCCCTGCAGGCGGGAGATCTCCAACCGCAAGTCAAGCCAGGGCTTCAGGTCTTCCATGAGTTGGGTGAGTACGTCGCGTCGACGGCCCATCGAAGCGAGCCGATCGCTCATGTCTACACAATCGCGATACACCTCGCGAAAATGCGCGTCGGGAGCGAGCGCCATGAACGCGTCTTCCGAGAGATGGAACTTCTCGCTGATGAACTGGGCAAAGGGTGCGTCAGAGCTGCGATACCGGCCGAGGAACTTCACGACGAACTGCGCGTCCGCGATGTACTCGTCGAACTCGCGGAGATGCTCCTCCTCGACCCGGGTCAAAGGTGCGGGAAGGTCGTTGGCGTCGTCGGTGATCTCGAGCACGCCAGCCGCACGAAGGCGTCCCACAACCTCCTCGATGATCGAGGCGTGTGCGAAGGCAGTTACCCTGAGCATCCGGGCGACAGCCACGGTCAGCCCACCAGCTCGTCCATGATGGTCGCAACTGCGGCGTCGACCCGCACAGTCGCCTGCGAGAGCGTGGCTGCCTGTGCGGCTTCGGCGCCAGCGACGACTCCGGTCGCCTCGGTACGCGCGGCCTCGATCGTCTGCGCGCGCGCCATGGCCGCATGCGCTTTCGCCTCGGCGTCGGAGTCCGCACGGAGCGTGAGAGAGCGCGTCCGCGCCTCTTCCAGGATGCTTTGAGCGCGGGACTGTGCCTCAGAAAAGATCGCGCGCGCGTCATCTTCCGCGCGCAGTACGCTTTCGAGCTTCTCCACGATTCCGCCTTCGACGAATATCCCTCGATGTGTGGCTATTCTAGCACCAGCCACGCCGCCCGGGAGCACGTTTTGCTGGTTGTACGTGACTGGTATTCGCTGTTGTTGTCTGTGGACAGATTAAGTCCGGCGCACGACTTGCTTGCTGCTGGTACCCTTGTGCGCGTGCACACACGATGACAACGGTGGAGCCGATGACAGACCCACTGCCCGACACAGCGTCACGAGCCGATATTCGAGTCGCACGAAGGCGCGCCGCGCGACGCGCGCGCACTACCGCGCTCATCGTGGGCGGCGCGATCATGCTCGCTGCGGCTGTCGGGGCGCTCGTCTTGTGGTATCCGCGGAGCGCGCCACAGCCCCTTCCCGCCGCGGCCACGATGCGCGCACCAAAACCTGCTCCCGTAGCGGCGAGAGCCGCGTCCATCGCTGAATCCGCAACCCTCGCGGTACTCTCGGCAGGGCGGCCGGCCACGCTCACCGTCTCGGCCGTGGGCGACATGATCTTCGACCGCAAGGTGAAGACCCTCATCCAGTCGCAGGGCGGCACGGCACCGCTCTCGGCAGTCGCAGCACACCTGAAGGCGGCCGACGTGACCCTCGGCAACCTTGAGAGCCCGCTGTCGAGCGGGGGAACCGAGGATGCCGACAAGGACGTGACGTTCAGGGGAGATCCACGGGGGATCGAGGGTCTGACGGCCGCAGGATTCGACCTACTGTCGCTCGGCAACAACCACGTGCTCGACTACGGTCCGGTCGCGCTTGCGGACACCGTCAAATCGCTCGACGACCACTCGATCGGCCACGCCGGTGCCGGCGCCGACAAGGACGCCGCTTGGAAGCCGGCCGTCGTCGAGCGCGATGGTGCGACCGTGGCGTTCCTCTCCTTCTCACACATTCTGCCGCCCGGCTTCGTGGCCACCTCATCAAAGGCGGGCCTTGCCCAGGGGCGCAACAACATGGACGCCGTCGTCGCGGCGGTCCGCTCGGCAAAGAAGCAGTACGACTACGTCATCGTCTCGTTCCATTGGGGTGTCGAGTACCAAGACGACGCGAATGGCGACCAGGTCCGGGACGCGCGCAAGACCATCGATGCCGGTGCGGACATGGTGCTTTCCCACCACCCCCACGTCATCCAGGCCGTCGAGTTCTACAAGAACCGTCTCATCGCGTACTCGACCGGCGACTTCGTTTTCGATCACTACTCCCGCAAGACCGGCGAGGCCTTCATCTTAGACGCATCGCTCGGACCCAACGGCGTGACCGACGTGAAGGTAACCCCCGTCTACCTCGACGGTAACGGTAAGCCGGAGATCGTCTCGGGAAGTGCTGCCGACGTCATCCTCAAGCGGCTCAAGAGCATCTCGGCGAAGCGCTCAACGACGGTCTCGATCGAGGGTTCCACTGCCACGGTGACACCGTGATGCCGCGCTCATTCCGACGAGGGCCGAGAACACCACTGCGCCAGGCGCCCACCCCGTCCGGTCTGGGCCCCATTCGCGACACTGGAATCACGGTCGGCACGCGTCGACCCGGCAGTCGCGGCAAGCGCCTGCTGCCAATCTTTGCGATTGTCGCTGTTCTCGGTGTGGCAACGATGCTGCTTGCAGCCACCGCCGCCTCCCGGCTGCCGGCACATTCGGCGGGCGCTGAGTCGACAGCGACGGTCTCGTCGGCTCCCACCACGCCCTGCGCCCCGCCACGGGACGCCACTCCCGCGTTCGCATCGTACCGCAGCCTCATGCTGCGACTCCCGATAGATCCGCGCGATGTGACCGCAGTCGCCTTCCATCAGGCGTCGGGCAAGGAGGCGATCTCCCTCACGTCGCTTGCCAAGGACGCCGACATGGCGCTCGCCTCCAAGAACAAGGCCGTTGCGGCGAGCACGCTCGCGACCGGCGCCGCCGAGACGACCGCAACGCTCGAGACCGTATGGGGCGGCAGCGTGCTCAGACTGTGGCGGAGCAACAGGAGCGGCAAGCCAGACACCGCCGCCGACATCGGGGCGGATCCCGGAACCGACGTGTTCGCGCCCGTCACCGGAACGGTCGTACAGGTGCGCTCGTACGACCTCTACAACAAGTATCCGGACTACGAGATCCACATCCGTCCCGATGGCTGGCCCGAAGTCGACGTCGTACTGATCCACGTCGACGACGTGAGCGTCGCAGTCGGCGAGCGTGTGGCCTGCGGGGTATCACGCATCGCCTGCGTGCGGAAGATGTCCGACAAGATCGATATCCAGCTTGGCGGGTACACCAAGAACGGTGGAGATCATGTTCACATGCAACTCAACCGGATCGATGTGCCCGGCAAACTGGAGCGGCTGACGGAATCCTAAGACTCCGGAAGGGTCTCGTCTGAGCGTCGCTCGAACCCGCGAAATCGACGATCGAAGTCGTAGCGCTCGAGTCGCACCTTGCGGCCGCAGCCGAGGCACGTGAGGCCGATGTCCATCCCGAGTTTGTGCACTTCCCACTCGTTCGCGCCGCACGGATGTGCCTTCTTGAGGCGCACCACGTCGCCTGCCCGAACCGGGACTATCGGAATCGTCACGCCGCCTCCATCCGCCCATCTGCCGCTGCCGCGCACTTGTTGTGCGGGCGTGTCCAGTATAGCCTTGTACAACATTCGAACTGCCTTGGGGGGCGCCCGATGGAGACGAGATCGATCCTTTCCGTGCTCGGCGAAGACCGCGTCGGCATCGTTGCCGCGGTTTCGGCCGCACTCGCGTCCGCAGGCGCGAACATCGAGGACATCCGGCAGACCATTCTCTCTGGCATGTTCTCGATGACCATGCTCGTCACCGTCAACGAGGACGCGTGCAGCTTCGAAGACGTCCAGGCGCGTCTCGCCGCCGTTGCCGAGGATCTTGGGATGCAGATCACCTTGCAGCGCGAAGATGTCTTTCGTTTCATGCACCGCGTATAGGCCGGAGGCTCCATGCTTCAAATCACGCCCGAGGAGATCGTCGAAACGCTCACGATGGTCACCCAGCAGCACCTCGATATTCGCACGGTAACGCTTGGCGTTTCGTTGTCCGACTGTTCTGCGCCAGACGTGAAGACGATCGCGACCCGGGTGTACGACCGGCTCACAACGGTTGCCGAGCGGCTCGTGCCGGCATGCGAGTCGATCGCCCGGGAGTACGGGATCCCGATCATCAACAAGCGCATCTCGGTCACGCCCATAGCCGGCGTCGTCGGCTGCGCGACAGGTGATCTCACACCAATCGCCGAGGCGATGGACCGGGCGGCCAGGGAGATCGGCGTCGACTTCATCGGCGGCTTCTCGGCGCTCGTACAGAAGGGCATCGGAAGGGCGGACCGTCAGGTCATAGATTCAATGCCGTCGGCACTCGCCGCGACCGAGCGTGTGTGCGCCTCGGTCAACGTGGCGTCGACGCGCGCCGGTATCAACATGGACGCGATCATGCTCATGGCCGACACGGTGAAAGCCACCGCTGCCGCGACCGCCGATCGTGGCGGCATCGGCTGCGCGAAACTGGTCGTGTTCTGCAACATGGTCGAGGACAACCCGTTCATGGCAGGCGCCGTACACGGCACCGGCGAGGCGGATGTCGTCATCAACGTCGGCATATCGGGCCCCGGGGTCATCAACGCCGTCGTGCGCTCACTTCCCGAGGATGCCGACCTCACAGCGGTTGCCGAGGCGATCAAGGCGACGTCGTTCAAGATCACGCGCGTCGGCGAACTCGTCGCCCGCGAGGCCGCGCGGCGGCTTGGCGTGGCGATGGGAATCGTCGACCTGTCACTCGCGCCGACCCCCGCAGACGGCGACAGCGTCGCCGAGATTCTCGAAGCGATCGGCGTGAAGCGGTGCGGCGGACCGGGAACCACCACGGCGCTCGCACTGCTCAACGATGCAGTGAAAAAGGGCGGCGCCATGGGCACGAGCTCCATCGGCGGGCTCTCCGGAGCGTTCATCCCCGTCTCGGAGGACATGGGCATGGTGCGGGCCGTCGAGTGCGGCGCGCTCACCCTAGAGAAGCTCGAGGCCATGACCGCCGTGTGCTCGGTCGGCCTCGACATGATCGCAATCCCGGGCGATACACCCGCCGAGACGATAGCGGCGATCATATCCGACGCGTGCGCTATCGGGGTCATCAACTCGAAAACGACAGCCGCACGCCTCATACCCGTGCCCGGTAAGGGCGTCGGCGACCACGTATCGTTCGGGGGCCTCCTCGGCGAGACGCCGGTCATGGCCGTGAACGGCTGGGCGGGAACGCGATTGGTTCGTCGCGGCGGCAGGGTTCCGGCCCCACTCGGGAGCCTTCGCAACTGACCGCTCCGTGCGCCGTTCAGGTGCCGAACGGCCGCTCGTCCC
>JBBQIR010000109.1:0-5179 GCA_038325105.1 Coriobacteriia bacterium | reverse complement strand
GGGATTCGAAGGAATCTCGACCAGTGACTACTGCGGAGATGCCACGCCTCGGACCGCGCCGACTTGCACTCCTTGGGACGAATGCGGATCGTCTAGACTCGGCTTTTGTCTTGATGTCGGAACTGCAACTCTACTTATCGTTCCAGAACCAGAACAGATTCCAACCCCGCCGCGCCCCTACTTCCATCGCTGCGAAACGAAAGATCATCTTTGCTATCACTAAGACGCCAAGCGCTAGCCACAGTGGCCAGAACGCCTTTAGCATCATCATCATAAGGTCGATTGCCACCTGAACACCGCCAATGGCGATGTTGTCTATTGTCTGCTGAAGCGCCGCGGATTCCCGCAGGTGAAAGGCCCGTGGCGACGTCAGCGAACACCCACGAACACCCACGAAATGAAACGCGTTGCTACACGCGTTGCTACATTCAGGCCTCGGAAACTGCACACGCCCGCCTCGCTCTCGCGCGACACGACCCGGGCCGCTTCTAGCCGGAACGCCCAGTGTCCGTCGGCGCGTTCGCCTCAACGCGATAGCCCATCGCCCGGTAGCCCCTCAGCCGCTTCTCCCACATGCGCGCAAGCACGGGCACGAGCGGATCGACATAGTCGTAGATGATCACTTCCCGCTTCTCGTCGTGCAAGCGGTGAAGCCGGCCCGCGTACTGTTGCAGCGTTCCCCGCCATGAGATGGGCATTGCGAGGAACAGCGTGTCGAGCCGTGCGTCATCGAAGCCCTCGCCCACGAGTCGTCCCGTAGCAATGAGTACGCGGGGCTCGCCTTCGGGCACCTGCGCCATCGCCTCGGCGAGGGCCGCACGCTTCTTCACTCCCATGCCGCTGGACAGCGCGAACACGTTGGCGACCCTTTCGACGAGCAGCGCCGCGAGCAGGTCGCGGTGCGCGGTGCGCTCAGTGAGCACGAGTGCCGAGCGGCCTGCAGCAGCCGCCTCGACCACGTCCTCCACGATCAACGCGTTGCGCATCTCGTCACCGGCAAGCAAGCGGTATACCTCCTGAATCCCGTCCGCAGCAAGAGCTGTGACCCCGAATCCGGTCTCACGCGGTCGCACAATGTGTTCGAATGGCCGAGCCGCGGCTTGGCGTTTCAAGTCGGTCTTGAAGCGTACGGGGCCGCACTGCATCGCGATGATCGGATGATGGCCGTCCTTGCGGACGGGCGTCGCCGTCAATCCGAGTACGTAGCGAGAACGGGCCTGGCGCAACACGGCCTCGAAACTGAACGCCGAGACGTGATGGCACTCGTCGATGATGACCTGCCCGTACTCGGCAACAATCGGGTCAACGACGCCCTTTCGCACGAGGGACTGCAGTACAGCGACATCGATGGCTCCACTCGGCTTTCGTTTGCCGCCGCCGATGACGCCAATCGATTCCGGCGACACGTTCAGAAACGTGGACAGCCGCTCACACCACTGCTCCATGAGTTCGCGTCGGTGGACGAGGACGAGCGTGCTCACTCCGCGCTTCGCGATCACATTCGCTGCCACGACCGTCTTGCCGAACGCCGTCCCTGCGCTCAGAATTCCGTCGTCGTGCGCCAGGATAGCCTTGGCGGCCCTGCGCTGCTCGGGGCGAAGCGTGCCCGAGAATCCCGCCAATAGTGCTGCACCCTGAGTACGCTCGTCGCTGAGATCGAGCTTCGAGTCGTAGCCTTCGATGACTTCTCTCAGCTCTTCGAGGCATCCCCTTGGCAGCGCGAGGTGCGCGTCGAACTCCTGCGCACACGAGATGATCCGCGGCTTGTTCCACGTCGGCAGCCGCATCGCCTGCGCCCGATAGAACTCTGGGTTCTCGAAGGCGGCGAGCCGCGCGATCTGGTCAAGGAGGGAGTCTGGAAGCCCTGCCTTCTCGACGAAGAGCAGATTCGCGCGAACAACCCGAATGACCGCCGGAACCCGCCCAACCAGCTCGGGACGCACGCGAGGTGGAGGAACCGGAAGCACCCACGGCGTGTCGCCGCTGCCACCGCCCGATGGATAGGTTCGTACACCGAGCGCGGTGCCGTCACCGCCGAGCCGAGTCAGCGCGGCATCGACTGCCGCGCGCTCGAGCGGTGTCACGGCGCTCAGGTATGCCCATTGATCAGGGTACTGGCTCATGCGCTCATCGACGAAGACAGAGCGTCCGGCCGATCGGGGCTCGTGTTGGAGCGGCAACGCGATGAGGTTTCCGAACCCGCCGCGAGGCATGGTGTCCTGGCTCGGAAAGAGTCTGTCGTACGAACGGAGTGACAGGTCGTGTCGGCTCCTCGCGGCCCGGGTGAGTATGGCGGTGCCAAGTCGGCGCGCAAGCGCTACGGGCATCGGCTGCGCGAAGAAGAACCACGCATGCGCGCCCGCCCCCGAACGCGATACCTCGACATGGCAGTCGGCATCGACCTCGGCCGCAGCGCGCCGAAACGTCAAGACGTCCTCCCGCCAGTCCTGGTCATCGAAGTCCGCGACGAGGAAGCGGCAGGATTCATCCTCGAGCATCGGGTAGACGCCGATTGTGCTGCGCCCGGTCAGGTGCGCTTCGATTGCCGACGAGTCGAGCGGTATCAGCTCTCGATTCTTGCACTCGGCACATTTCACACGCCGCTTGTCACAGAGTCCTGCACGCCATTCGTTCGCGCACGCCGGGGCGTATCCGCTAGCCCCAGAGCGGCTCTGCCACCGCATCGCGTAGACGTCCGCGCGGCCTCGGAACAACGAACGGAAGAGCTCGATCTTCGAGGCGGATGACGACGTGTTGGTGATGGACGCAATGGCCGTGGAGGCGGCCATGGGAGAGATGCTCGGCGCAACGGCTTGTGCGACGAAGCCGCGAGTGGCCTGCTGCCCGAGTGCCAGCATCTCCTTGAGCCTCGCGTTCTCCTCGGCAAGCAGGAGGTTCTGCCGCCTCAAGGCCTCGAGTTCATCGGAATCATCCGGCACATCGGGCGGGAAGTGTCGGGGGGCGCCGCGGTCATTTCCCACGACTCAAAGCCTCGATCATCTGTCGGACTTCCCACTCATCGGCGCGGCTGCATCGAAGCAGCCGTATCTCCACGTCGTCCAAGTCGCGGAGGAATTCGAATCGCGTGCGCACCTTCGTAACCCAAGCCGGGATGTCCACGGGAGTGGTCAGGTAGCCGATGGCCTCGGGCGCGAACTCGGCCTCAGCCCGCGGCCGAAGGATCTGGTCGGGGTGCCAGGGCTTGTCCCCGAGACCGTCGTCGACGACGTCGCTCCAGATCTTCATGGCAGTGACTCGTCGGACGAGCGCTTCGTCGAACGGCCGACCCGCAAGCCACGCAAGATCGTACAGGTCACGCGCCAGACTGCCGCGCCGGTAGCGCGCGAGCTTCTCGGCGATGACTTCTTCGATGCGCCCCGTGGGAATCGCGGGAATCTGGAACTCGTATCGAGCGTGGATCGGTGCCTCGATCGCGGGCAGCACTTCCGGCGGGAGCCACAGCGGCCGTCGACCCAAGTCGAGCCGAGCAGGCACCTCCGTCTCGCCGAACGGGCTGGCGATGTCCAACTGCATCCGCCGTGTCCCATCGAGAGGTTCGAGCGAGAACGAGAACGGGCCGACCGCAGCGCCGTCGACGACTTCGACCAGAAGGTCCGCAGCCGAATCATCCATGCCTGCGAAGTCGAGGTCCGTCGAGAATCGGCCCGCGTTGCCTGCACGGAACTTGCGAATCGCCGTGCCGCCCTTGAGCGACACGCCGAGATCGAAGATGCCCCGCTGTTCCAAGAGGTAGAGCAGATGGTCCTGGGCAATGTCGATGATCGCCGGCCCGCGTCCACCGCGCCGTCCCTGATAGTGCCTGACGAGATAGCCTTCGGTGATCACTCGCCTTCGACCTCCAAACCGATCGAATCGACGACCTCGAAGCGGGCGTCGTAGCGGCCTGGCATCCCGCGCCTCCCTATGTAGTAGGGTCCGACCCCGGACGGAGCGAGCGAGAGCAAGTTCATCGCGGCCTCGGGGTTCCCGCCGCGGTCGAGGAGATAGGACGCCCGTGCCCAAGCGGCACGTGGCCTGCCGACGAGTTCGTCGGCGATCAGGTCGGCGCCGACCCGTCTCACCGCCTGTGCTATCCACTCACCGGCATTGGGCCAGTCGCGGTAACCGGCGGGTTTGGCGGCCATGAACGCCATGAGTGTCGCGACCGCCCACACGGGCAGGCCGTCCTTGAGGACCGGCTCGGTCCGTGAAGCCCAGTGGACGACCCTGAAGTCTCGGAGAGCGTTCGGCAACCGGGAGCCTTCGGGGGTTCCTATCACCTCTGTGTCCGGACGCCTGCTGGTCAGTCCGAGGAGATAGGCCGCAGACTCCGCGGCTACTGCGAATCCGGCACGACTATCTCGCGCAAGAGTGGCCCGGAGCTCGATCATTGGATCGCCCGAGCCAAACGCCCCGGCACGAGCAGCCGGCGCGAACTCCCAAACGCCTTTGGTATTCAGGTCGAGCAGCCAGCCAGCCTCTCGCAGGCGGCGCACCACCACCTCGACAGGCCAATTGAGCTGCGCGGAGGTTGCGTAGGACTCCAATTCGGACTTGGTCACGACGCGTGGCCGCTCGAGCTCAAGCTCTTGCAGCAAAGGGGCCAGCGTCCTTGTTACGTCTCTCACTGTCATTTCGAGCGCCTATCGTGTCGCCATATGACAGGTTGAACGTACATCGGGACAATCGAATTGTCAATTCATACATCTATCACGTCGGATAGTGGCACGTTGTATGTTCATTCTGACAATCACGATGACCTCTTCTGCGAAGACGCGAATCAGAAGAGTTCAAACACAGGCCCAATTCGCATTCCCGCAGCTCAGGGCATTGCGACTGATTCGCGAATGCCTCGAAACCGGCCCGTTTGAAACCGCGTTGCTACACGCGTTGCTACATTCAGGCTTTCGGCACAACCCTTGGCAAAGCCCCCATTGTGCCTCTGACCTGCGGTTTTGTATGGTGGGCGATGAGGGATTCGAACCCCCGACCTCTTCCGTGTAAATGAACGCCACGCTGTACGTTGGTGTTCGCCATTGTCGGATTCCCTCAGGTGAGAGGCCTGAAGCGACATCAGCGGACGGTGGCGAACCCCCGCGAAATGAAACGCGTTGCTACACGCGTTGCTACACGCGGCTATTCGAAAGCAGCGCGGTGCGGCGCAGACGGCGCCGTTCGC
>JBBQIR010000108.1:0-5231 GCA_038325105.1 Coriobacteriia bacterium | reverse complement strand
GTGACTTCAGGCTCATTGATCGGATGGTTCTCGACCAACTGGCCGAGTTGAAGGATGCTCAGCCCTATCTGCGAGGCTCGATTGCGGCGATGGGCTTCAGCCAGATCGGCATACCGTACGACAGGTCCGCGCGTAGTCGCGGCGAAAGCAAGTTCAGCTGGGGCGACCTGTCTGCTCTTGCGATCGACGGTATTCTCAGCCATTCGATTGTCCCACTCCGTTTTGCGACGTACCTCGGGCTGATCGTGGCGCTACTGACCGTTGTGGCGCTGGTGGTTGTGGTGGTGGGGAAGTTCGCTTTCGGGCAGGATTGGCCTGCCGGGGTTGCGACGATTTGGGTGCTCATGCTGTTATCGATTAGCCTGAACGCGCTCTTCCTTGGGATCATTGGTGAGTACGTCGGACGAATCTACAAACAGGTGAAGGCGCCTCCCATGGTAGTGGTCGAGGAATCCATTGGCGATGTGAGCTAGGGTGACCGTGAGCTGCAACAGGCATACGCCGGCCGCAGTGATCGCAGCTGCGGCATTAGCGCTCGTGTTCGTACTGCCGTGGTTGCTGCCAAGCACCATATCGCCCATCGCCTCGGTCTCGCAGGCAGTTGGTTTCAACAACCGCATCGCGATTGTTGGGCTGGTTCTTGCCTGCATAGCTATGGCGCTCGTGGCGTATCGCAGCCACCTTGTCGGTGAAGCGATCTTTGGGGCCGAACCGGTGGTCCAGATGACGCCCGTCTCGACTGAAGACCGGGTGGATCGAAGACTGGTGTTCGCGGTCGTGGGCCTGACGCTGGTGATGACCATTGTTGTCGTAGGGATCACTCGCACATTGCCGTTCAGCCATGCTGGCTACTTCATCGACGTGATACTCCGTACGGCGGCGGGAGGGCACCCGTACTCGGAGATCGGGTTCATGTACGGCCCGGCGTTGCTGTACGGCCCACTGTGGTCATGGCAGCTGCTGCAGCCCTTGGGCGTCGGTCCCTTTTCGGCGTACTACGCTTGGGTGGTTCTTTCCCAGGTCGTCGGATTGCTTCTCACCGTGTATCTGCTGAATCGGCTTGGTATGAGCCGCAGGGTTAGGAACGAAGCATTCCTAGTGATCGGGCTGTTTGGGCTGTTCCATTTCGACCTTGGCCTCAACTACACAGCGCTTCGGTTTCTGCTTCCGTACGCGTGCTTGATGTGGGTAGCGACCGTGTTGACAGGCAGCTCATATCGATGGAAGCGGTTAGTCGCGCCGTCGGCGGCCGTCTTGATCACGGCCGCTGTAACTCCCGAGATGAGTGCTGCGCTGTTTGCGGCGCTTTTTTGTGTTCTGGTCCTTCAGCTTGCGGGCGGCATGCGGAGCTCGATAGCGCCACTTCTGGCGATGGTTGTTGCCGGAGGAGTGATGGGCGTCCTGTGGCCTCGAGGTGCGGTCAGTGCGTTTGCTGGAGGCGCGTACAACTTCCCGGTCGTGCCCGGAATACCGCAGATAATCTTCGTTGCGACGATGTTGACTGTGGCCTATGGAGTTGGTGCTTCGCGCCCACGTGACATCGATCCAGCAACCAGCTTGTCCATTGGATGGCTTGCGCTCGCCCTGGTTCTCGTTGCTCCGGCTCTCGGGCGTGCAGACTTTGGTCACATCTTCTGGAACGGGCTGGGAGCGATTTTGATCTGTACTGCCATGTTCGATAGTTGGGCAGAGCGGGGCGCTTTGTACATTCGAACAGTGGGCCTCGTTTTTGTTCTCGCGATGATGATTGCCACCGCGCCTTGGTATGGCGGCGTCTTCCAGTCTGGTGTGCGAAGTGGAACCGTCTCAGAGTCGCTCGCGATACGTGCTGCGGAGCTGGTCGGCAAACCTGCGTCGACCGGTCAACGAGTCTGGCGTCAGGTCGCTGCCACGCGACCAACCGCTCAAGAGATAGCGAAACTGGAACAACTACCGTCCTTGGGTTTTACGCAGCCGCTGGCAGGAGAGCTCGGGCGGAAGCTGAGCGCGTCTGACAACCTCGTTCCACTCTACGTCGATCCCACAATGTGCCTCAGTGCAAGTGAATTCGCCATCGCTATGAGTCAGCTGCGAAGTGCGCAGACGCTTGCCATCCCCGTCTCTCTTGGTGAAGCGCTTGAGGGTACGGCTGCCATCGGCGGGGGCAGGGAGGACAACGTTGTGATGGCCGTCCCCGAAGTCGCCTTGAACAAGAGCTACTGTCTCCAGCTCTTGTGGCTCCCAATTGAACTCCACGGTAGGAATGCAGTGCTCGACCCTACGGCCTCCTTTGCGAAGGCGCTCAGATCGGATTGGCGCGAAGTCGAGCGCACTGACAACTACATTCTGATGCGACGGGTACGCTAGTGACGGGACACGATCTTGAGCGCAAAGAACGGCACCGCTAGGAGCGCTTGGGCTGGGAACGATGAGAAACTCAGGTTCCTGGTTTTTGGTGCAGTCAATGCCGCTGTCGGATACGCACTTTACTGGCTAGCGTTTGCGACGCTGGCTGACTCGGTCGCAGTAGCAACAGAGTGGGGCCCGAATTCCGTCGCACTGGTCCTACAATGGCTGACTTGGGTGGTCGCGGTTGTTCAAGCAACCGCGACTATGAAGTACCTCGTCTTCAAGTCGAGCGGTCGATTCTGGCATCAGGTCGCGCGAGCCTATTTGGTCTACCTTCCGGCGCAGATCGTCGCAGCGCTGGTTCTGTTCACAGCGCTCAACGTCTTCGGACTGAGCGCACTCATTGGTCAGCTGTTCGCGGTGATGGCGACGACGGTATTCAGCTACTTCGGACATAAGTATTTCACGTTTCGGGTTTCGCTCGAGGGATAGGCACGGATCGCTTCACTGCTACAATCCGTGTGCGAGGAAGCCGCGGGCGGACTCGCATACGACTCTGGCAGCATCCGACAGATTCCGGGTCGGCGCGTATGCGACATGATTGAGGAGAGGCTGGTCCACATGACAAAACTCCACCGTTCTGTGACCTGCGGGTAGAGTCATGCAGGCGAGCGACTACATAGCGGAGTTCCTCGCAGCGCAGGGAGTGCGCACGGTCTACGAGCTGACCGGCGGCATGATCACGCACATTCTCGACTCGCTGCATCACCTTGGCGAGATCGACATCATCAGCATGCATCACGAACAGGCCGCCGCGTTTGCAGCGGAAGCGGGCGCGCGGGTCACGGGTGTTCCGGGAGTCGCGCTCGCCACCAGCGGCCCCGGTGCAACCAACCTGATCACGGGTATCGGCAGCTGCTTCTACGACTCCGTCCCGGCGGTGTTCATTACCGGTCAGGTCAACACCCACGAGCAGCGTGGCACAAGCGGGGTGCGGCAGTCCGGGTTCCAGGAGACCGACATCGTCTCCATCGTTGAACCGGTCACCAAGGCCGCATGGCGCGTCCAGGATGCCGACGACCTTCCTCGGCTCCTTGCGGAGGCATTCCGCGTCGCGCTGTCGGGTCGCATGGGACCCGTGCTACTCGATATTGCTATGGATGTTCAGCGTGCTCAGATCGAGGTGGCCGCCCCTGCGATGATCGCTCCCGACGTGTCGCTGACCGCACGTGCCGAGACCCTCGACCGGGTCCGCTCGGCGCTCGCGACGGCTGAGCGTCCGTTGATTCTCGCAGGCGGTGCGATCCGCGGTGAGCAGGCCCGTCACCGGCTCGCACAGCTGGCGCACAGCTGGCAACTGCCCGTGGCCACATCACTTCTCGGCGTCGATGCGATCGCTGGTGATGACCCGCTTAAGGTGGGGATGATCGGCACCTACGGAAACCGGTGGGCGAACGAGGCCCTTGACAGATGTGACGTCCTATTGGTCGTCGGTAGCCGCTTGGACAACCGTCAGACGGGCGTCGATGTCGAGCGCTTCGTCCAAGGCAAGACGGTTATCCGAGTAGACCTCGATGCCAGCGAAATCTCTTGGCGCGTGCATCCGCAGATCGCCGTCGTCGCGGACGCGAACGAGTTCCTCGGCCAGCTGCTCGCGGGGGAGGCGCCCGCCGTCGATCACTCGGCATGGCTCGCGGAGGTGAGGGCGCTCAGGGTGGCGGCGCCGGATACGGCGGAGATCGCCGATGTTCCGGGTATCAATGCCGCGTGGTTGATGCACGTGCTCTCTGATGCCACCGCCGAGGCGTCGGCGTTCGTCACCGACGTCGGGCAGAACCAGATGTGGGCCGCGCAGTCTTTGCGCCTGCGGGAGGGGCAGCGGCTGCTCACCTCGGGTGGCATGGGCGCGATGGGTTTCTCGCTTCCGGCTGCAATCGGTGCCGCGCTCGCAGTTCCCGGCCGACCGGTCGTAGCCATTACCGGTGACGGCGGCATGCAGGTCAACATTCAGGAACTCGAAACGGTGACGCGACTCCGCCTGCCGATCAAACTGGTGGTTCTGGACAACGGGTGCCTCGGCATGGTTCGCCAGTTCCAAGAGGAGTACTTCGAGTCGTGTTACCAGTCGACGGTCTGGGGATACGGTTCGCCGGACTTCGCCGCGGTAGCTGAGGCGTACGGCGTCCCCGCGCGACTCGTCGACGCCGAGGAGGACGTCGAGGCCGCTGTGGTGTGGCTGATGAGCGATCCCAGTGCTCCGGCGCTTATGCACGTGCGACTCGCCCAGGACACGCGTGTGAGGCCCAAGGTCGCGTTCGGCAGCTCGATCTTCGAGATGGAGCTGCCGCCGGGAGACGGGTCACACGATGAGTGAGCGACCCCGCGTTGCGATCTTAGGTGCGACCGGCCACGTCGGCAAGGTGCTCGCCGCCGGACTCGCGAGCACGCATGCACTCACGCTCTACGCGCGCCGCCCGGACGCCGCGGCTGCATTCGTGCGGGGAGCGGGACTTGAGGGCTCGGTCGACTCCCTCGAGGCGCTTGGCGAGCGTGACCATGACGCGCTGATCAACTGTATCGGTGTTGGCGATCCCCGCGCTGTCGCAGCGAATCCAGACGAGGTGTACCGAGTCACGGGCCTCGCCGACGACCTTGCTCTCGGATACCTGGCCAGCCGGCCGGCCTGTCGGCTGATCAACATCAGCAGCGGCGCCGCCTACTGTTCGGACTTTGGTGTGCCGGCATGCGACGACACTCCCGCCGACCTGTGCGCAGGACGTCTGCGCGACGACCAACACTACGGGCTTGCCAAGCTTGCGTCCGAGGGTCGCCACCGTTCCAACCCCGATCTCGCAATCATCGACCTGCGTCTCTTCAGTCTGTTCAGCCGCCACATCGACCTG
>JBBQIR010000107.1:0-5313 GCA_038325105.1 Coriobacteriia bacterium | reverse complement strand
CGCTTCCTCGTGCCCGCCGGGCCACACCGCGAGAAACGCCGCGACCGAGAGGCCGAGGGCGATCACGACGGCCGCGACCGAGACGGGAACCGCCTTGTTACGCGCTCCGTTCGACAACGGCGCCATAATCGCGAACGCGATCGCAGGCAGCAGCGGTATGGCGACGACGTAGCCCACCCGCTACCCCTCCAACTCTTGCATCGCATCGAGCTCGATCGTCTGACGCTCACGGTAGAGGGCCAGAACGAGCGCGAGGCCGAGGCCGATCTCCGCGGCCGAGACGACCATGGAGAAGACCGCAAAGAACTGCCCGGTCATCTCGGCAGGCGCTGTGAAGCGCGAGAGCGCGACGAGGTTGATGTTGACTGCGTTCGCCATAAGTTCGAGCGACATGAGCACCATGACGGTGCTCTTGCGGGACATCGCGCCATAGAGGCCAAGCGAGAAGAGCACGGCCGCAAGCGCCATGAACGACACGGGTCCTACCGGCTGCAAGATGCTCACCGGCCATCACCGCCCGACCACCACACGGCGCCAACGAGCGCCACGAGCAACACGAGTGAGGCGATCTCGAACGGAACCATCCAGGTGGTGAACAGCTTCTCCCCGAACGCGGCGACATCGGGCGCCGTGTCCGGATACGTCCCAACGGGCAGCTTTGATGCGAACTGCGCGATAGCAAAGGTGACCGAGCCGCCAAAGAGAGCGGCCATGATCGCGCCGCCCCAGCCGGGCTCAAAAGGACGCACCGCATCTTCACGGCGACGGAGTGTAAGCATGACCGTGAAGATCATGAGGACCGTCACAGAACCCGCGTACACGAGCACCTGCACGAGCGCGAGGAACTCGGCTGACAGCAGCAAGTAGAGCCCGGCGGTCGCAAGCATGACCTCGAGCAGCCAGAATGCGGCGTGCACGACGTTGCGGGTCGACAGCATCATGACGGCGCCGCCGATTGTCGCGAACGCGAGCGCGAGGAAGACGACACCGTTGACGGTCTCACTCACCTACGCTCACCTCTCCTGCAGTTGACGTGTCGGGCGCGGGCTCGGCGGCGGCCTTCTCGGCCTTGTGGCGCGCGCCGGTCGCGGCGTCGACGTCGGTGAGCAGGTCGTATGAGAGATCCGCCGGATCGGTCACGGCGAGCTCGTAGTCGTGGCTCATGAGAATGGCGTCGAACGGGCACGACTCTACGCACAGGCCGCACATCATGCACGCGCCGATCTCGTAGAAGAAGCTGTCGATGTGCTTCGTCTTGTCCTCGGCGGTCGTTACGTAGATGTCGAGGATGTGGTCGGGGCAGGTGCGCACGCATGTCATGCACGCGGTGCACTTGGGGGAACCATCCGCGAAGTACTTGGGAGCGACCGCCCAGCGGGCGCGCTCGGGCAAGGTGAGCTTCTCGTAGGGGTACTTGACCGTGATCGGGCCGCGTCGCATGTTGCGCCAACTGATCCGGAGCCCGTTTATGAGTCCCATGCCCCACATGGCTAGCTCCACACCTTGATGACGATGCCCGAGAAGACGATCCACACGAGCGAGATCGGGATGAGGCGCTGCCACCCGAGCTGCATGAGCTGGTCGATGCGCACGCGCGGGAACGTCCCGCGGATCCACATCATCACGGCGATCACGAGGTACGTCTTGAGCATGAAGACGACTGGTCCGAACGAGTTCGAGACCGCCTCGGGAATCCAGGGAAGCGTCCACCCGCCGAAGAAGAGCGTCACGGTGAGCGCGGCCACGATGAACTGGTTGCTGAACTCCGAGAGGAAGAGCAGGCCAAACTTCATGGCCGAGTACTCGGTGGCGAAACCGGCCACGATCTCGGACTCGGCCTCGGACATGTCAAACGGCGTCTGGTTCGTCTCGATGAGCGCCGAGACCGAGTAGAGCAAGAACGTCGGCCAGAAGAGCGGGTTCATGATGAACCAGCGTGGAATGACCGCGAGCACGGTACCGCGCTGCGCTTCCACGATCACGCCGAGGTTCATGCTCCCCACGAGCATCACGATCGGCAGCACCGACAGCAAGAGCGGCACCTCGTAGGCGATCTGCTGCGCAGCCGCGCGCATTCCGCCAAGGAGCGACCACTTGTTGTTCGACGCCCAGCCGGCCATGAGGATACCCATCGGCACGAGAGAGAGCACCGCGAAGGTGTAGAGGAGGCCGGTATCGAGGTTCGTCACGCGCCACGTATCCGAGAAGGGCAGCGCGGCATACGCCATGAGCGACGGGATGAAGACCACAGCGGGCGCGATGCGGAAGAGCCAGCGGTCGACCGCGCGCGGGGTGATGTCCTCTTTCGTGAGGAGCTTGAGCACATCCATGACGGTCTGCAGCGTGCCCTTCCACCCCACATGCATCGGCCCGAGCCGGATGTGGAGGTGGCCGAGGACCTTGCGGAGCATGTAGATCATCACCACGCCATTTGCGAGCATGAGCCCGAGCGCGGCGAGGACTTTGAGGGCGCTGATGCCGATGGCGCTCATCGGTCGATCTCCCCGAGCATGACGTCGGTCGAGCCGATGAGCATGACGACGTCGCCAAGCAGGTGACCCGGGAGCAACTCCTCAAGCGCCTGAACGGCATAGAGCGAAGGGCCGCGGTAGTGCATGCGGTACGGGTGCTCAGTGCCGTCGCTCACGAGGTGGACCGCGGTCTCGCCGCGCGAGGACTCGACGCTCGCGTACGACTCGCCGGCAGCCGGTCGGATGATCCTTGGCACCTTCGCCGTGTGCTCGCCCTCGGGCATGCCGTCGATGAGCTGCCCGATCATGCGTGCCGACTGCGCCATCTCGCCCATGCGTACCGTGTAGCGATCCCAGGCGTCGCCCTTCGCGCCGAGCGGCACGTCGAAATCGAGCTCCGGGTAGGCAGCGTACGGTCGCGCCTTACGGATGTCGAAGTCCACACCGGACGCACGCAGGTTCGCGCCGGTGAGGCCGAACGCGAGCGCCATGTCGCGGTCGATGACGCCGATGCCCTTCACCCTCGCCTGAAAGATCTCGTTGCCGCCAAGGAGCTGGTCGTACTCATCGAGGTACATCGGGAACGTGCCGAGGAACGCGCGGATCTTCTCCTCCACGCCAACCGGCAGGTCGGCAACGACGCCGCCAGGCCGCACGTAGTTGAACATCATGCGCTGGCCGCTGATCGCCTCGAGGATGTCGAGGAGCGCCTCACGTTCGCGCATGGCATAGAGGAACTGACCCATCGCGCCGGTGTCGAGTCCGAAGGTGCCGTACCACACGAGGTGGCTTGCGAGCCGGTTGAGCTCCGAGGTGAGCGAGCGGAGCCAGTGTGCCTTCCTCGGCACCTCGATCTCCATGAGCTGCTCGGTCGCGAGCGCGAAAGCCAGCTCGCCCATGATGCCCGAGACGTAATCGCCGCGGTCCATGAGCGTACCAACCGCGTCGTACCGGCGGTGCTCGGCAAGCTTCTCGATGCCGCGATGGAGGTAGCCGACGGACACCTCGGCAGCAACGACTTCCTCGCCGTCGACCTCGATGATCATGCGGAGCACACCGTGCGTGGACGGGTGCTGCGGTCCCATGTTGATGATGAGGTGCTCGGTCGTAAGGCCGTCAACGCCCGAGGGCGCGCGACGCAGGCCCGCAGGGGGCGTGCCGGGCTCGTGCTGGCCCTCGCACAGGAGCCCGACGCCGAGTGTGTCGTCACAGTGGTCGGTCACCTGTCGCGCACCTCCTCGACCGTCCGGATGGCGACGCTCTTGCGCAGCAGCGGCTCGACGCCATCGGTCGTGAGCAGGCGCTTCGGGTTCGGGTGACCGGCAAGGTGCACGCCAAGCAGCTCGGCGGTCTCGCGCTCCGGCATAAGTGCCGAGGGGTACTCGTACCACATCGACTCGATGGTCCCGCCGTACGCGACCGGCGCCTTCACCCAGACCTCGAGGTCGAGGGCGTACGAGCGCAAACGGT
This sequence comes from Coriobacteriia bacterium, assembly GCA_038325105.1. GTDB lineage: Bacteria > Actinomycetota > Coriobacteriia > Anaerosomatales > Anaerosomataceae > WSXY01. Next base: position 1,372 of record JBBQIR010000107.1, on the reverse strand, counting down.
AAGTGAGTTCGATGAGTTCGCCGGTGTCGGTTCCGTCGAAGTCGATGAGCGTCTCGTAGCCGGCAGCCTTCAGCGCCTCGAGCGCCCCGGCGACATCAGCGAGTGACACGCGCGCCACCACGCCGAGGAGTTCCCCGGTGACCTGCGCCTCAAAGAGTCCCGCGAGCGAACGCTCGATGTCAGCTATTTCGGGCCGCAAGGCGCTCCTCCGTTCGGCGCGCAATCTTCTTTTGCAGCTCGATGAACGCGTACTGCACAGACTCCGGCCGCGGCGGGCAACCGGGGATGTAAACGTCGACCGGGATGATCTTGTCGACGCCGAGAACAACATTGGGATACTCGCGGAACGGACCGCCGGTGCTGGCGCACGCACCCATGGCCACGACCCACTTGGGCTCGGGCATCTGATCGTAGAGCCGCTTGACCGTCTCGGCCATCTTCTTGTTCACGGTACCCGCGACGATCATGACGTCTGCTTGCCTAGGTGAGTTGCGGAAGAACACGCCCATGCGGTCGAAGTCGAAGCGGGGGCCGCTCGCGCTCATGAGACCCTCGATGGCGCAGCACGCGATGCCGAATGCGATGTACCAGAGCGAGTTCTTGCGCGCGAAGTCAAAGAGCTGTTCGCTCCGGATGAAGAGCATGGAGTTCTCGCCGGTCAGCTTATCTAGCGCCAACGGAGCGCGCCCTCCTTCCAGGCATACGCGAGCCCGGCAGCGAGGATGGCGATGAAGACGACCATCTCAACGAGTATGAAGAGGCCCATGGAGTCGAAGGCGACCGCCCACGGGTAGAGGAACACGGTCTCGATGTCGAAAACGACGAAGAGGAGCGCGTACACGTAGTAACCGATGCGGAACTGCACCCACGGCGGGCCGATCGGCTCGCTGCCGCACTCGTACGTGTCGAGTTTGCGCTCGTCGGGCTTGGACGGCGCGAGGAGACGCGACGCGGTCAGCGTGGCCGGCACGAACAGAATGCCGATGACCACGAACGCCGCGAGCACGATGTGGTCCGCAACCGCACCCTGCATCTCCGACCTCCTCTCCCCGGAACGACCCCGTCGGCGACCGTACCCCGGGTACGACGACGCCCGCACGACAGGTCACCGGGGAGGACCTGGCGGGGCGAAGGTGTTGGCACTGTAGCACGCGCCAGCGCACTCCCGCAAGCGTGTCCGGCTATACCCCCGGGCGTATTTCTGTGAAACCGCGCGCGCACGGCTTCACGTTCTAGCGCGACTTTCCTGGCTCTGCGCTCAGGGGTGTGGATAACCGCAGCTCCCAGGGGGTGAATCGACTTCTTCTCTGTATTACCTAACTGGGCTGCTCAGCGAGTCGGGGCGAAGGCGTCAAGCCCGAACAGGTCGAAG
>JBBQIR010000106.1:0-5427 GCA_038325105.1 Coriobacteriia bacterium | reverse complement strand
GAGTGGGCACGCTCGCCGCGACCAACGCCTTCACGTACGACCCGGCCGGGCGGCTCGAGGGCTGGACGTCCACGGGCACCGTCGTCGCCTCAGGTGCCTGGGCCTACGACTCCGACGGCAACATCACCACCGCGACCCGTGGCGGCGTCACCACCGCCTTCGGCTACGACGAAGGCGAGCGCCTCACGACCGCGACCGTCGGCACCGTCACCTCCGCCTACACCCACGACGAGTTCGGCCGCCGCAGCTCGGTGACCGCCTCCGGCGAGACGACGACCTTCGCCTGGAACGCCTCGGGCGCCCTTGCGCGCGTCGCCTCCGCCGACGCCACCGCAACCTACGAGTACGGCGCAGGCGGCATGCGCGCCCGCAAGACCGTCGAGACGCCCGCGTCCTTCCGCACGACCGAGTACTTCTACACCGGCTCCCAGCTCACCGCCGAGCGCGACAGCGACGGCACCCTTTACCGCTACCTCTACGGCCCCGGAGGCGCGCCGCTCGAGGTCCGCGTCACCACCGGCACCGTCACCGCGAGCTACGCGGTGCACACCGACGCGCTCGGAAGCGTCGTGGCGCTTTCGGACGAGTCCGGCGTCCCCGTCGCCACCTACGCCTACGACCCGTGGGGCGCGCCGCTCGCGACGCGACTGCTCACCGCGTCATCGCTCGGCCGCGCCGTCGCCGCCCGCCAGCCCTTCCGCTACCGAGGCTACACCCTCGATGCCGAGACCGGCCTCTACTACCTGCCCGCCAGATACTACGATCCACAGGCGTGCCGGTTCCTGTCGCCTGACCCGGCTGCACCGAGCGCCGGCAACCCCGCGAGCCTCAATCCGTACGTGTACTGCGAGGGCGACCCCATCGGTGCGAGCGACCCGAGCGGGGCGATCATGGACGCGGACGGGGACGGCAAAGTGAGCTCAGTGGACTGCCTCGAACTCGCCGTGAGGAACGCCAAGGGCAAGACCGCGAAAGACAAAGCGCGGCGCCGTGCCGACGACGCATGGAAGGCGTTCAAGGCGCAGCAGGCGGCACTGGCAGTCGCGAGGGCTAAGGCCTTGGAAGCGGCGAGAGAAGCAGCCAGAGAGCGCTCACGGTACATGATGTCGGAGCAGGCGAGGGCGAGCGCGTCGCTGGCCAAGCAAGGGGCTGACAATCTCAACCTGCTGGCTGGGGGGCTGGCTGGCCTGTCGGTCGTGGCAACAACTGTTGCCACCGTTGCGAGCACCGTCGCGCTGTGTACGGCGCCCGCGGCTGCTACGGGAGCCGGTGCGGCAGTGCCAGTCGCCGCAGCGTCGGTAGCGTTCTTGGCGGGGGCAGTGTCCCTCGCCGCCGGTGCGGGCTACTCAGCTGTCACGGACTGGCGCGTAAGGAGGGGGGAGATTAACGACGGTGATCCGCGCGCCAGTGTGGCGGTATCGGTAGCATCAAATGGTTCCGGCGTTCTAGGATTGGCGTCATCAGCCGCTGGACCAGCGTTGGGTCTAATGGGCATGGGGTGTGCACTTGGCGTGGCTGCCACAGAGTGGACATACTACTAGGAGTATTCGATAGGAGGCCAAATGCTGCGTGAGTCGCTGATGAAACCAGAAATCGTGCTCTGGTCATTCGGGTTGCCGGTGGTTGTGTTACTCGTTTACATTTCGCTGATGGGTTTCCGGTCAATTAGGAGGGCCGACAGGCCGAGACGGATGGTGGTCTGGTTGCTGCCGCCCGTGGTTCTGTTCATGACTTACTACATGTGGGGATTCCAGGTACCGGTGGCGAGAGCTATCGTGTACGTGGGTGGTGGCTCGCTCCTTTGTGTAGCAGTGGCGTTTATGCAGGACGCCTTCTTCGTGAGCACCCAGCGCGTGTCGTCGGGTGACTCAGGCGACATCCGAACTCTTCCAGGCGCGCCGGAGTCGCGGATTACGGATCCCGGTTGCGAAATGGAGTCTGACAGGCCCCAACACGACGCGCCGTGAGACGATGGGAGAGAGCTGCCCACGCCTACAACCGTCGGGAAGAGCCTGAATCCCGAACAGAAACCTCAGGTGATGTTGTGGCTGACGCCATCATCGCCACTCGCGACAGGGCGGAGCCTTGTCGGCATGTCCCATGCGTGGAGTGCTGTTGCAGTGGCGCGAACGCGCCAAAACGAGCAGGGTGAAAGGGAGGCGCAATGGTTCGAGAGTGGTTGACCAGACCTGGTCTCATGTCATGGTCGTTCGGAATCATACCGATAGGAGTACTCCTGGTCTATACGGCGCTTATGGGCATCCGTTCGCGCAAAAGGGCTGAAAGACCGCGCCGGATGCTGTTGTGGCTCGTTCCAGCCGTGATCCTATTCGTGATCTACTACGTGTGGGGATTCGAGACGCCCCTGATGACGGCTGTCGTGTATGTTGGAAGCGTTGCAGCTTTTTTTGTGGCAGGAGTGTTCCTCCTCGATATTGTGTGGGTGGCTACTTCCCGTTGGATGGTTCGTAATGCTGGCACCGGCCAGAGTCCGTTGGATCCGTCGTCGCTACGTGTGACGGACTCCGACTGTGAAACGCAGGCTGACGCCGACGGCAGCAGCCCTCACTGCTGACGCTCGTGCAGCGGCGGGCGCAGACATCGAGTCTCAGTCAGACCGCAGCTCCGCTAGATCGCTCGAGGATCACGATCTGCAGGCGCTGATACGACCACCTTCGACGCGTCGGGCACGCCGGTGCTCACAAGCGCATCGACCTACGACCGCCTCTCTCGCGTGACGTCGGCCAGCGTCTCGGGCGAGACCACCGTCTCCTCGAGCGTCCACTACGACACCCTCGGCCGCGTGGACTCCTCAGCCGCGACCGATGTCGCCGGTCCCTCGAGCGTCTCGACGACCTTCGACAAGTCCTCGCTGCCGGTCTCTGTTACCTGGTCCGCGCTCGACACGAGCGCGACCGTCACGAACGCGTACGCCAAGACCGACCAGTGGCGCTCCACGACCGGCTTCGGCCACACGTGGAAGTACAGCTGGACCGACGGCGGGGGCCTGGCGAGCATTTTCTCCACCTTCGCCTCCCGCTACTACGCGTACGACCCGACCGGGCGGCTCTCAAGCGTGCGTCTCGGCTGTCCGCACGATCTAGCGGTGAGCACCGACATCGGTCGCATCGACGTGGCATACGATGCCTTCGACCGCATCAGCACCCTCGCCGGTCGAGGAGTGGGCACCCTCGCTGCGACCGACACCTACGCGTACGATCCGGCCGGGCGACTCGCGAGCTGGACCCGCGCCGGCGCCGCCGCGTCCGCCGGCGCCTGGACCTACGACTCCGACGGCAACATCACGACCGCGACCCGTGGCGGCGTCACCACCGCCTTCGGCTACGACGACGGCGAGCGCCTCACGACCGCGACCGTCGGCGCCCTCACCTCCGTCTACACGAGCGACGAGTTCGGCCGCCGCACGTCGGTCACTGCCTCCGGCGAGACGACGACCTTCGCCTGGAACGCCTCGGGCGCCCTTGCGCGCGTCGCATCCTCGGACGCCACCGCAACCTACGAGTACGGCGCAGGCGGCATGCGGGTCCGAAAGACGGTCGAGTCGCCGGCGTCCTTCCTCACGACCGAGTACTTCTACACCGGCTCCCAGCTCACCGCCGAGCGCGACTCCGACGGCACCCTTTACCGCTACCTCTACGGCCCCGGAGGCGCGCCGCTCGAGGTCCGCGTCACCACCGGCACCGTCACGGCGAGCTACGCGGTGCACACCGACGCGCTCGGAAGCGTCGTGGCGCTTTCCGACGAGTCCGGCGCCCCCGTCGCCACCTACGCCTACGACCCGTGGGGCGCGCCGATCGCGACGACCCTGCTCACCGCGTCCGCCCTCGACCGCGCCGTCGCGCTCCGCCAGCCCTTCCGCTACCGAGGCTACACCCTCGATGCCGAGACCGGCCTCTACTACCTGCCCGCCAGATACTACGACCCGCAGGCGTGTCGGTTCCTGTCGCCTGACCCGGCAGCACCGAGCGCCGGCAACCCCGCGAGCCTCAACCCGTACGTGTACTGCCCAGACGACCCCATCGGCGCGAGCGACCCGAGCGGGGCGATCATGGATGTGGACGGGGATGGCAAAGTGAGCTCCATCGACTGCCTTGAGCTCGCCGTGAGGAATGCCAAGGGCAAGACCGCGAAAGACAAAGCGCGGCGCCGGGCTAACGACGCGTGGAAGGCGTTCAAGGCGCAGCAGGCGGCGCTGGCAGCAGCGAGGGCGGCCGCGCTCGCAGCAGCGAAGGCAGCCGCGAGGGACCGCGCAGCCCGCATGGCGATGGCCCATGCGAGGTTGGGTGCGTCGCTGGCGATGAAGGCAGCGGCAGAGGAGGCAGCAGCGGACCTTGCTGGGAGACGTTCCCTTGTCCTCAGGTCTGAGCCAGATGGGCCCGCACTAGCATTTGAGGCCCTAGGTGCAACGATGGACTTACTGACCTCCGTGTCCGGACCGGCCGCGCCTGCTTTCATTGTGGTGGGCCTCATTGTCGACGTCTTCTCTATCGCGTATACCGGGTTTCAGGTGTCTCAAGGCAAGGCAACCGGAACCGACTTCGCGTGGTCGATCGCGTGCATAGTCCCAGGTGTTTCAGCAGCGACGTTCTTGGGGGACATCGGCGTGATGGCTGCAGAGCATGGTGGCGTTGACACGGGGTTCTATGCCGACACGTCGTACTTGTAGATAGGTGAAAGGGTTAGACATGGTCTCTGTTATCGCGATCACTGCCGGCGTCCTAATGCTTGGGGGATTCGTCTGGTGGCTTCGTCAATCCACCAGAAAGCCCAACCCATCGTATGGCATTCGCTGGCGACTGATCTTCGCTGCCTGGCTCACGGGGACCTGCCTTGTGATGGTTCTGGTTGCTGTTCTTGGAAGTCCCAGCAAGTATGGGCTACGTTTTGACGTGATTCTGATCACCGCGCTTATGACGCCGGTTGCTGGCTATATCACAGCAGCAGTAATGGCGAGACTGCTCCCTTCGAATGCGAGGGAGCCAGCCGTCTCCGGCGTGGTACCCGCGGGCCGTCGTCGCACGAGGCTTCTTTCACATCAGAGTCTTGGTGCACTCTACGCACTCGTGCACGCAGCGGTCGTCATGCTCGTGGGCGCCATCCTTCTGGTGGATTTCGCCGGACTCTTCGGTGCTATTCGATTCGTCATCCTACTCGCCTTCCTCCTTGCCGTCCCCTGCGGCTACGTGCAATGGCTGAGGAGTTATGTCGATGTGCTCGATGATGGCTTCATTGTGCAGAAGGGCGTGATTGGTACTCGCCGGACCCTCATCAGCGCGTCTGAGATCGAGTCAGCGACGCTTGTGCAGTCAGGTGCTGGCGCGGCCATGGGATTCTGCGTTCTACGTTTCACGCTGAACGACGGGACCGTTGTGGAATCCCCGGTCCTTCTGGACCCGCCGAGGGTGG
>JBBQIR010000105.1:0-5464 GCA_038325105.1 Coriobacteriia bacterium | reverse complement strand
ACCGCCGAGCGCGACTCCGACGGCACCCTTTACCGCTACCTCTACGGCCCCGGAGGCGCGCCGCTCGAGGTCCGCGTCACGACCGGCACCGTCACCGCGAGTTACGCCGTGCACACCGACGCGCTCGGGAGCGTCGTGGCGCTTACCGATGAGTCCGGCGCCCCAGTCGCCACCTACGCCTACGACCCGTGGGGCGCGCCGATCGCGACGACCATGCTCACCCCGTCCGCTCTCGACCGCGCCGTCGCGCTCCGCCAGCCCTTCCGCTACCGAGGCTACACCCTCGACGCCGAGTCCGGCCTCTACTACCTGCCCGCCAGATACTACGATCCGCAGGCGTGCCGCTTCCTGTCGCCTGACCCGGCCGCACCGAGCGCCGGCAACCCCGCGAGCCTCAACCCGTACGTGTACTGTGAGGACGACCCTATCGGCGCGAGCGATCCGAGCGGGGCACGCAGCGAGGCTGGTGGGGGCGGAGGTTTCGTGCAATCCGAGATCGAGAACGGCATGCTGGCGTGGCGGCTCGAGCACGCCGGTTGGAGCAGGAGCCGATCGATCGGGTTCCTCGACAGGCAGAGGAAGAGCACCTCTCATCAGATGTGGCTGCGCTCGCGTCAGATCAAGCAGAGCGGGATCGATGCAAGGCTGCGAGCCAGCCATCTGGAGTCGGTCGCGATGCTGCGTGAGATTCAGCGGAAGCAGGAGATGCAGTCGAGCTGGGAGACGACGGCTCCGCAGGATGATCCCGTTGGCTATGGAATCAATACTGTGGACGCTATGTGTGATGTGTTGGCAATGGCCACGGCTGAGAGTGTGGTTGGTACCGCGATCTTCGTCGTACTGGGATGCGCAGTCAGCACTTGGGGCCTCGCCCGCACTGGTGTGCGCTACTACAGTGGCGAAGCCACGCGGGGGGACGTAGCGAAGGCCGTCGCGGGACTTATCCCTGCGGTGAGCGGTGCGAGTTACCTAAGCGATACGACGGAGTACGTGTCATACGCGGCACGTCGTTGACGTGCTCTGGTACGTCGAACAGAGGAGGCGTAGACAGTGCGGCAGTGGGTCCTGGTGGTTGTCTTGCTCGGGGTTGTCGCGGCGGTTGTAGCGACAGTCAAATGGGTTTCTCAGGCCAAGGCGGTGAGACAGGCACCAAAAGACGCATGGGGAGAGAAGCTTCACGAATTGGCTGTGCGTCTTGCGGCGATTCTCACATTCGGGGGAGCGCTGTTCCTGGGGGCGACATTCTCTATGATGGTCCTGGATGATCAGGCTGCGACGTCTGGTGTGCTGAGCGACGTCGGATTCGCATTTGCGCTAGGTATCGTGGTGATCTTTGTGTCTCTGAGGGTGGTGTTCACGCGTACTGCTGATCGCCTGGAGGACAAGTGGTTATCGGACCGTAGCTAGTCTTGACGGAAATGCAACGGGATTCGTTGGCTTCTGGAGGCGCGTCGAATGATTGCGGTTTGTCTCATATCGCTCCTAGGTCTGGTCATCTGGACGTCCTATGTGTCTTTGCACAACTTAACGGTTGCGCGCGAGGTGGGTGCTATCTCACGCGCGCAGCGGCTTCGCCGCTTGGCGAGATGGGGGCTGCTTGTCTTCGTTTCTGGGCTCATGCTTCTCGCCATCGGCGAGGGATCCGCATTCTTCGTGCCGCGAGCTTGGTTGCTGTTGGGCCAAGTGGGGCCGTGGCTGTACCGGGCGGGCGTTTCCGTGGGGGCCGCGGGATTCGTGTGTGCTGCCGTCGCTGCGCTACGGCAGGGAGAGCCGGTAGAACCGGAGTGACCATCCGACCGCGACCAACGCCTTCACCTACGACCCGGCCGGGCGGCTCGAGGGCTGGACGTCCACGGGCACCGTCGTCGCCTCAGGTGCCTGGACCTACGACTCCGACGGCAACATCACCACCGCGACCCGTGGCGGCGTCACCACCGCCTTCGGCTACGACGAAGGCGAGCGTCTCACGACCGCGACCGTCGGCGCCGTCAGCTCGGTCTACACCCACGACGAGTTCGGCCGTCGCACGTCGGTCTCGGCATCCGGCGAGACGACGACCTTCGCTTGGAACGCCTCAGGCGCCCTTGCGCGCGTCGCCTCCTCGGACGCCACCGCGACCTACGAGTACGGCGCAGGCGGCATGCGGGTCCGCAAGACCGTCGAGACGCCCGCGTCCTTGCGCACGACCGAGTACTTCTACACCGGCTCCCAGCTCACGGCCGAGCGCGACAGCGACGGCACCCTTTACCGCTACCTCTACGGTCCCGGAGGCGCGCCGCTCGAGGTCCGCGTCACGACCGGCACCGTCACCGCGAGCTACGCGGTCCACACCGACGCGCTCGGGAGCGTCGTGGCGCTTTCCGACGGGTCCGGCGTCCCCGTCGCCACCTACGCCTACGACCCGTGGGGCGCGCCGCTCGAGACGCGTCTGCTCACCGCGTCATCGCTCGACCGCGCCGTCGCCTCGCGCCAGCCCTTCCGCTACCGAGGCTACACCCTCGACGCCGAGACCGGCCTCTACTACCTGCCCGCCAGATACTACGATCCGCAGGCGTGCCGTTTCCTGTCGCCTGATCCGGCAGCACCGAGCGCCGGCAACCCCGCGAGCCTCAACCCGTACGTGTACTGCGAGGACGACCCCATCGGCGCGAGCGACCCGACAGGCGCGATCATGGACGCGGACGGGGATGGCAAAGTGAGTTCCATCGACTGCCTCGAGCTCGCCGTGAGGAATGCCAAGGGCCAGGCCGCGAAAGACCGAGCGCGGCGCCGTGCCGACGACGCGTGGAAGGCGTTCAAGGCGCAGCAGGCGGCACTGGCAGTCGCGAGGGCTAGGGCCTTGGAAGCGGCGAAGGCAGCCGCCAGGGATCGTGCAGCCCGCATGGCGATGGCCCAAGCGAGGTTAGGGGCGTCGCTGGCGATGAAGGCGGTGGCAAAGGAAGCGACAAACGAGGGGTACGCTGACGGTCTCGAGGCATTGCAGAAGGTTGCCGGAGTGGCTGGGCTTGTGGCCGGCGTGGTGTTATTGTGCACTCCGGTCGGATGGGTGGGAGCGGGCGTGGCCGTCACAGTGGCAGCCACCGCGGCCGTCGTTGGTCTCGCGGCAGGCGCCGGTCGTGCGGGGCTCGGGGACGACGACTACGGCTGGAAGAACTTTGCGTTCGAGGCAACAGTCACCTTCGTGACCGCAGGGGTGGGTGGTGGCATTGCCGATGACGCGGCCATCGGGGTATACCGAGTGTCCGGTGCGGCATGGACTGCCGCCGAGGCTACAATGATGGCGTGTGACTGGTGAACCGACGGAGGACCACGTGAACTACAGATGGTACGACTTTGTCTGGAATGGTCTTGTCAATCCGATGGTGCTGTTTGTAGCTGTAGGCGTCATTGGCGCCTTGTGGGGAGCCAGAATCCTATCGAACAGAGCGTTTCTCGGCCTAGTCTACGCGACCACGTTCGGGTGGCTGGTTCACTTCGACCATCTCATGTTTGTAGTCGGTTGGGGCACTCTGCCTCCCCTTGAGGGATGGTCGCCCCTGCCCGCGCGACTTGTCCTCTACGCAGTTGTCTGGGGATTCTTGTGGTGGGGTGCCTGGGGATGGATCAGGTTCAAGACCGGCAAGGACAAGATGGCGCAATCGCGCGGGCTACCGTATCTAAAGGAACGCTTTCATCAGCGCGAACGAGACTAGGACCTCCGTGGGGCTGACAGAGGGGTCTCGGAGTTCGGCCGACGCACGTCGGTCTCGGCTTCCGGCGAGACGACGACCTTCGCTTGGAACGCCTCGGGCGCCCTTGCGCGCGTCGCCTCCTCGGACGCCACCGTGACCTACGAGTACGGCGCAGGCGGCGCCGATCGCGACGCATCTGCCGGGTGAGCCGCTAGAGCGACCCGTAGCTTGCATCCTGGCTGGTCAGCAGCGCGGTGCATTCATCGTGCAGCACCCGTACGTCACGTTCTGCGATGCCCCAAACGAGCACGTCACTCACGTTCGAATACTCATGCGTAAGCTGGTTACGGAAGTCGACGATTCGCCGCGCGTGCGTGATAGAGGCGAAGATTTCCGGCGCCACTTGGGCCAGCACCGAGGCGGCCTCTCCAATAATGATGAACTCACGCTCGACCGAGGAGCGCACGAGTCGGGTCGCCTTGTAGGCATCGAGATCCAGTCCAGTGAGCGCGAGTACGATGGCATCGCAGCTCTCGATGATGTCGGCAAGGTACGCGCGTGCGTCACGCGGCATACAACAGCCGCCTCGTGCGCTCTATATCGGCGATGATGTAACGGTTCTTGACCGCATCTGCCATCACGAGGTCGACGGGGGCATCCAGAATATCCCGGAGTTCATCCAGTAGGTCGAAGTACGCGTCGACCAGCTCGAACGGGGACAAGGGACCGAACTCCACGAGCAGGTCGATGTCGCTATCGCCCGGCCTGAAGTCGTCCCTCAGTGCCGAACCGAAGACGTACATGCGCGCGACGCCGAAGCGCTGACACGCCTGGGTAATCGCCTGTTGCTTGTCTTCGAGCATGCGTACCATGACCCACCTCCGATCGCGTTCATCGTACCCGTGAATCACACTCAGCGCCAACGCGACGCGACCCATGGCGAGCAGTCGGAGTCGATCCAGTCCGTCTGCATCGGTAGCCACGCCGAGAGCGACGGTCCCCTCGACCGCTACGTATGGGGTTCTCAAGCACGAGTTCATCATCAGTGAAGCGATCTCAGCGCCGTCGCGAGCTACGCTCATTCAGTCGTTGCACTTCATGTCCGCAGCCTTGCGGTCGACCGAGAGTTCCACTAGACTGAACCCAAGTTCAGCATAACGGAACTTAGGAGCCGCTCAATGGAACTCTACTTTAGAGTGTCGGACACCCCGACGGCCATCGAGGCTGTCTACGAATTCGTTCTTGTCGCCGCAGGAGATGCTTTCACCGAAGCGGAGGTCTCCGCCGCGCTCGATCTCCCGAAGACGACCACACATGTCGCCCTGGGCGCGCTCGTTGCCGAGGGTCTGGTGGTTCAGGAACGCGTGGGGCGCACCGGTCGTTATTCGGTGGACCCGGCGGACCCGTTGACCCGACAACTCAAGATCGCCCGCGCCATACGCCTCGTGCAGCAAGCCATTCTTCCGCTTCGTGGTGAACTCGATCTTGTGGTGTTGTTCGGCAGTGCATCGCGAGGCGAGGACAGGCAGGGGAGTGACGTCGATGTGCTCGTCGTGGCGCGCGACGCGAGCACAGCGCAAGCTTCGTTGGCACGTCATCAGTGGTTACAGCCGGTGGTCCTGACACCCGAGCGGCACATGGTGCTGATCGCGGAGGATGGAACGCTTGCGAAGGAGACCGCTCGAGGAATCACGATCTGGAGGAAGCGATGACCGAACTTGAGCGGTGCATTCAGAGGGGCAGCTTGAAGCAGTTCACTGATGCCGGGCAAGACGCAGTCGGTCACGAGATCC
>JBBQIR010000104.1:0-5729 GCA_038325105.1 Coriobacteriia bacterium | reverse complement strand
ATGATATTAGGTAATACCATATCCCGAACGCGAACGCAAGGGGCCAATGGAAAGAAGATGCAGGTCAGGAAGGCCAACGGCGAGAGACTCCCGCTGCCGTCGGCGTCAGCTCAGGTGACGAGCCAGGAAAGTCGCGCTAGCTGGTGGCGAGCAAGGCAAGCGCTCCACGCAGCAGCCAGCCCGCGACCAGCACCCCGGCCTGTCCGCCGAATGCCCACGCGGTCATGGTACGCACGGTCTCGCGTCTGAATCCCGCGTCGGACAGCGCGCCGTAGCAGAGAAATGCCGAGGCTCCAAGCGCGACCCATCGCAGCGCGTCAGTTACGCCGAGAAGATACGGCAAAAGCGATGCGCTCCACACCGCCGCGGTCAGCACTCGGCTGCGGCGGTCCCGGGGAGTCAGTGCGAGTAGGATAGCCAGGCGTGCGGCTGCCCAGATCACGCCGTTCAGAACCGATGCGATCGACGGACCCGGACCGCCCGAGGTCGACATCCCGACCACGATACTCGCTGCGGAACCGAGCACGAACGCTCTGAGCCCCAGGGCAGCGAGACGATCCGCTCGGGGGGTATCGAGTGAGCCGAACGATGCCGGGTTTGAGAGCAAAGTGTACGCGTCGACGCACGCAGATCGGGCTGCTGCGAACCGCTCGCGCAAGCGGATGAACGATAGCACCCGAGAAACCAGTCTGCGCCAGCCGTTGAACAGCCAGGCGAGGCTGTTGCTGACCTCACGGCCCCCGCTTCGCGTAACGCGCTGTGGGCCCCATGACACACCTTCGGCCGCTGCGACCAGCAAACGCGCGAACTTCGTCAGCAAGAGGCGCCACGTCGTGAAGAGGCGCCGCACGGTGCCGGAGGAGGTGGCGGGTGCGTCGCTTTCGGATGGTATCGCGCGTGCTACCATGTGGCTGACCGCTCCCTGGTTCCTGAGCGTGGATCCTGCACACAGCATACTGGACATCACCGTCCCACGCGGCTTCCGGTGTTTAGACATCCTTCCGCGTTGTGAGGTGTTGGAGGACGTGTGTATTCGTCCCGGCTGAAGCGCATATTGTGGATCACCGCGAGCGTGCTCGCCGTGCTGTGCGTGTTCTTCTTGTTCGTGGGCGGCTACCTCTATCAACTGTCGCGCACCCTGCCCGATCTATCCGCTGACAACGCGGCATTCCGCCCGGCCCGTACTTCGATCGTCTACGCGGCCGACGACACCGTCTTGGCGCAGTGGCACGGAGAGCAGGACAGGACTGTCGTTTCGCTCGACAAAATCCCCAGGTCGATGCAGGACGCCGTTGTTGCCATCGAAGACGAACGGTTCTACACCCATAAGGGCGTTGATTCCGAGGCAATCCTGCGGGCTCTGAGGGCGAACGCCGAGAACGGGGAGTATCAGCAGGGCGGAAGCACCATCACCCAGCAGGTCGTGAAGCTGCTCTTCACCGATGGTGAGCGAACGCTCAGCCGCAAGGTCCGTGAGGCGCTCATGGCGTACCAGCTAGAGAGCCGGGCCGACAAGCAGCGCGTCCTCGAGACCTACCTCAATCTCGTCTACTTCGGGGAGGGTACGTACGGGGTCGAAAGCGCCGCAACCCACTATTTCAGCAAGCCGGCGTCCGAACTCACCGTTGCGCAGTCCGCGCTGCTCGCCGGCATCATCCAGTCACCTTCCAGGTTCAGTCCGGGTTCAAATCCCGAGGACGCTCGGCGACGCAGGGATGTCGTTCTCGCCAAGATGCGCGAGCAAGGTACTATCACCTCGGCCGAGGAGAGCGCCGCTGCTGCCGAGGACATCGTGCTCAAGACGCCCGAAACGCCGCCGGCGTTCGCGCCGTACTTTGTGGAGTACGTGAAGCAAGCGCTCATCGACAGACTCGGCTCTGAGATGGTCTTCCAGGGCGGCCTGCGGGTGTACACGACGCTCGAGCCGGTCCTCCAGACGCGGGCTGAGAAGGCGGCAAGCACGAACCTGCCCGACAAGAACGATCCGGCAGTCTCGATCGTCTGCGTTGACCACACGAACGGCCAGATTCTTGCGATGGTCGGCGGCAGGGACTTCGCGAAGGACAAGTTCAACCTCGCTGTACAGGCCCGGCGACAGCCCGGGTCCGCGTTCAAGCCCTTCGTGCTTGTGACCGCACTGGGCGAGGGGGTCAGGCCAACGGATGTCTTCTCGGCCGCGCCGTACTCGGTCGAAGTCACCGACGGCGTGTGGACAGTGCAGAACTACGAGAACGGCGTCACCAGCGGATCCATGACGCTGGCCGTTGCGACCGACTGGTCGGTGAATGCTGTTTACGCGCGGCTGATCATGAAGGTCGGAGCACAGGACGTGGTCACGACCGCGAAGGCGATGGGGATCACGACCGCGCTTGAACCGAACCCTGCCATCGCACTCGGAGGACTCCGGACCGGGGTCTCACCGCTGGAGATGGCATCGGCGTACGGCACGATCGCGTCCGGGGGCATGCGCCGGGTCCCGACGGGCATCGTGCGGGTCACCGACGATGCCGGCCGGGTCGTCTACGAACCGGAACACACCGACGAGCGCGCGATTGAAGCGGGGGTCGCCAAGCAGGCGTCTTCGATGCTGCACGATGTCGTGGAAAACGGGACCGGCCAGGCGGCACGTATCGGTCAGTGGGCCGCCGGCAAGACGGGCACCACACAGGCATACCGGGACGCATGGTTCGTTGGGTACAGCGGCGACCTGAGTACGGCGGTGTGGGTGGGCCATCCGGAGGGTCAGGTCTCGATGACGAACGTCCACGGCGTGCGCGTGACCGGCGGCAGCTACCCGGCGCGAATCTGGAAGTACTTCATGGAGAGTGCGGTGCAAACGCATGAGGCGGTGCCGGGCGGCAAGGGCAAGGCGCCGGTCGGCACTCCAGGAGATGCGAAGCAGGTGCAGATCGTCATCTGCGCCGACACGTTCCTCATAGCCAACGACCGCTGTCCGAACACAGTCGAGATCTCGCTCGACCCGTCCCTCGTGCCGCCGACCGTCTGCAAGGAGCATTAGGTGACACGACCCGGACACTACGCGGCGCTTCAGGTGTCGCGGGACGCCGAACCCGAGGTCATCGAGAAAGCCTACCGGGCGCTCGCCCTCAAGTACCACCCGGACACGTCTTCGGCACAGCACGCCGAGCGGAGGATGCAGCTCATCAACGAGGCGTACGCGGTCCTGCACGACCCGGACAGGAGACAGCGGTACGACGAGTCGCTCGCGGGGTCCTCAGAGCGCCTGTCGGGGTGGGAGGTTTTCTGGGATGCCGGGCTCGTGGGGCTCTATCGCGAGCATCGCGGATCGGGAAAGGGCACATAAGAGGGCCGCCGGACGCTCTGCCCGACGACCCTGGTCCTTGCGTGGTTGTGACAGTCCTACGATGCGTCGGCCAGTCGTGTCTGAACCGCGCGGAGGATTGCCGGGTAGGAGACTGCGCCCTCATACAGGGGCTCTCCGTCAATGACGGTCACCGGGTACACGAGTCCTTGCTCCCGGATGCGATCCAGAATCTCGGAATGCTCCGTTTTTGTCTCGGGTCTGCTGGTGTCGTAGTAGAGAATGGAAGCCGCTTCACCAAAGCGGGTCTCCATCTCTGTGCGAATGATTGCAGTGATCTCCTCCGGAGACCAGGACGGACCTCAACCTCCGCCGTAGCAGGCGGTCTCGGCGGGGAAGTCATATACCTCAACGGTCACAGTACCCATGTCAGCCTCCTATACGAATTCGACGGCTCCGCCGGGACACACCCGGGCGCAGATTCCGCAGCCGACGCACAATTCTTCATTAACGGTATAGCCATTGGAACCAGGATACACTCCGCCGGTGACAGGGACGATGGCGCCCTTAGGGCAGATGCGCCGGGCGGGGCAACCGGGGGACCGGTCACATGAGGCGGTGTCGATTCGTACGGTTGTCACGAGCAGCCCTCTCAACGGTCGAATGTGGTCTTGGTGCTCCATCATGATATACCCCATGGGGTATCATGGCAAGACACCAGGGCAGGTCATTGACGGTCGGTACTTCCAGCCCGTGCCATCGATGGCCCGAGTCGGCTAGTATGGGAACGTAAGCCAGGCGCGGCCAGACGAGCGACGCGGCTCATACGGGAGGCGACGTGGACGACACATCCAGACTCGGTGACACGGGCAAACGCATGCTTGGCATCATGCTGGGAGCCGGCGTGGGGATCGGTCTCGTGTTCCCATTCTTCTCACTCATCTTCGTCGCACCCAAGAGCGCGCTTGCCTGGTGGATCTTCTTCTTCGCATGCATCGGCGCTGGCGTTGGGCTTGGTCTCCTCTGCCATTTCGTATCATTCAGAATCGCCGAAGGCGTGTTGTCGGGTGTCCTCACGACTGCGGGGCGCGCCCTCGGCATCGCGGCACATGACAGCAAGGGACTTGATGCTTTGACCGAGGAACTCGAGCGCGTGTTCGCCAATGCGGCTGTCCTGCTCGATCAGATCCGGGGCGCCAACACGAACATGCGGGCGCTCACTGCCGAGGTCCTTGCCGCAACCGAGCAGCAAGCCTCGGGAGCTTCCGAGCAGGCCGCCGCTGTGACCGAGACGTCGGCTACCGTCGAGGAGCTCGCCCAGACGTCGAGCCAGATCGCGGACAACTCCGAGGCGGTCGTTCGAGTCGCCGAGCGCACGCTCGCCACCGCCGAAGAAGGCATGCACGCTGTCCAGCAGTCGGCCGAGGGTATCGAGGAGATCCGGATCACAACTCAGCAATCCTCGGACAGAATCCTCGCGCTTGGAGAGCGCAGCCAGGAGATTGGTCGCGTTCTCACGATCATCGACGAGATCGCCGAGCAGACCAAGATACTCGCTCTCAACGCTGCCATCGAAGCCGCCCGCGCCGGCGATGCAGGTAAGGGATTCTCGGTCGTCGCCGAGGAGATCAGGAAGCTCGCCGAGTCCGTCACCGAGTCAACCCAGGAAATCGGCCGCGTCGTGCGCGAGATTCAGGCGTCCACGTCGGCGCTCATCATGCAGACCGAAAAGGCCGCCAAGAAGGTGGCCGAGGGCCGCGAAATGGCGGGAAACACACAAGAGGCACTTGAGCGCATCGTGTCACAGGTGGAAGAGACGACCGACGCTGCCAAACAGATCTCGATAGCCACACAGCAGCAGCGCACCGCCTCTGACCAGGTCGTCATCTCTATGCGGGAAGTCGCCACGGTCTCCCAGCAGGCGGCGCAGGCTTCGCGCCAGATCTCCGCCGCGATCGTCGAACTGAACGCCCTCGTCGACATCATGGTCGTCCGCTAGGCGTCAGTCGCCCGGAGGTATTCAGTTGAATACGGCCCCCCGCGCTCCGAGCGCCGCTGCACAGCAGGGGAATCGATCACTTCCGGGTACCCCCACTTGTATTGTCCATTCACAAGCGTTCGACTAGAGTTAGCCCGATGAAGGGCGAGAGCGATCGCTGTTCTGTGTACTTATGTCGGACTCGGGATTGCAATGAGGGAGATGCGGATGGCAAGACTATCATTGGCAGGGTTTAAAGACCCGGTCCGACGGCCACGGTTCATTCTGTGGACTGGCGTCGTCATACTGGGGTTGGCTGCGTTCATTGTTGTGGCGTTCGGTGCCACATCGACGTACTGGTTCTGCAACTCGCTGTGTCACTCCGTGCAGGACGACGCAATGCGCACGTATGACATGGGATCGCACAACACCGTGTCATGCCTGTCGTGCCACGAACCAGTCAATGCA
>JBBQIR010000103.1:0-5787 GCA_038325105.1 Coriobacteriia bacterium | reverse complement strand
CTTGGGTACACCCGAGAGGAGCGACTCGCCCTCACCTTGGCCGCCATCACACATCCCGACGAGGTCGGCAGAGACGTGGATGCGCTCCTGCAGCTGAGGCGTGGGGATATCAAGGACCACTACGTGGAGAAACGCTACGTCGCCAAGGACGGCGCGACCGTATGGACCAACGTGGCTGCCACCGTCGCCCTGGATTCGAGCGGCAACCCGGACTACATGGTCACGATCATCGAGGACATCACCGATCGCAAGCTTGCCGAGGAGGGACTTGCCAGGACCACACGTGCCCTGAAGGCGCTCAGCGGAGTCAACGAGGCCCTGGTCCGAGCACGGAATGAGGACGAGCTGCTCACCTCGGTGTGCGAGGCCATCTTACGTGATGGCGGCTATGCCCTGGCTTGGGTGGGATACGCCGCGCACGACGACGCGAAATCCGTCTTTCCCGTCAGCGTCAGCGGGGACAATGCGGACTACGTCGATGATCTGGGCATCACGTGGGGAGAGGGTCCAACGGGGATGGGCCCGGTTGGGCGCTCGATTCGGGAGAGCAACTTGGTCGTCACGCGCGACATTGCAACCGACCCCGGATTCGCCTCGAAGGAGGCAGCGAGCGCCAGGGGTTTCCAATCGGCAATGAGCCTTCCGCTGCTCGACCCCAACGGTTTGGCCTTTGGCTGCCTGTCCATCTACTCGTTCGAGAGCGAAGCGTTCGATGCTGATGAAGTCGCGCTGCTCTCCGAGCTGGCCGGGGATCTTTCCTACGGCATCGAGACACTCAAGGCGAGAGAGCTGCGCATTCAGGTCGACCGGGACCTCGCGGCCACCAACCTGCGTCTCGAAGGTGTCCTGAGGAGCGTCACACAGACGATGGGCAAGATCGTCGAGACGCGCGATCCCTACACGCAGGGTCACGAAGAGGGAGTGGCCTCCCTGAGCAAGCTGATCGCCCAGGAGATAGGCCTGCCAGAAGACGACATCGAGGCCATCGAGATCGCTGCTCTCGTCCACGACATCGGCAAACTCTCGGTTCCGGCCGAGATTCTCAACAAGCCCGGCAAGCTTTCAGCTATCGAGTTCGCTCTCATCAAGGAACACTCGCAGACCGGCTACGACATCCTGAAGGACATCGACTACGACTGGCCCATCGCCGATATCGTCGTGCAGCACCACGAACGCATGGACGGCTCGGGCTATCCCAACGGGCTTGTCGGCGAAGACATCTTGATGGCTGCCCGCATCATCGCTGTGGCCGACGTCGTCGAGGCGATGGCGTCGCATCGGCCGTACCGCTCGGCGCTGGGGCTCGAAGCTGCAATCGCCGAGATCAGGGACAATCCCGACAAGTTCGACGGTGACGTGGTGGTCGCGTGCCTGCGACTGCATGAGGCCGAGAGGATAGCACTGTGAACGCGCGGGACTCGGGTGCTGGCAAGGCCGAAAGCCCCCCGCTCGTGTGCTCCGTGTGGGGCAAGAGCGAGATGGCTGCCTTCGATCACGCTGTCATCGAGAACTCGCAGAATGCCGTCATCGCGTGCGACGAGCATGGCAATCTCGTGGTGTTCAACCCCACAGCATGCGAGTGGCACGGACTGGACGCTCGGAGCATGCCGCCGGAAGAATGGGCGACGTACTATCGGCTATGCCTGCCCGACGGCGTGACCCTGTTCCTCGCCGATGAGGTCCCTCTTGCCCGGGCGTTTCGCGGAGAGACCGTGCGCAACGTACCGATGGTGATATGCACAGAGGGTCAGCCGCCCCGGCAGGTTTCTTGCGGTGGCGGCCCCTTCTTCGACCAGACCGGTCGCAAGATTGGTGCGTTCGTCGTGATGGTCGACACGACCGAGCTCCACAAGCTTGCGATTGAGCTGGACCATCTTGCGAGCCACGACGTGCTCACCGGACTACCCAACAGGCGAACCTTCGAGTCCGAGGTCGAGCGCGCAACGTTGTTCGCTGGCCGAGGAATCGTCTCGACCGTGCTCTTCGCCGACGTCGACCGGTTCAAGACCTGCAACGACCAGTTTGGTCACGCGTTTGGCGACAAGGTCCTGCGTGAGATCGCGCAGAGCATGAAAGGCGCCGTTCGCGACGTCGATACCGTCGCCCGTATCGGCGGAGACGAGTTTGGCATCGTACTGTGGGACCAGAGCGGCGACACGGTGCAGCGCGTCTCAATGCGCCTCGCGGATGCTGTGTCTGCTGTGGGGCGCACGCATGGGCTCGATATCGGCCTGAGCATCGGCGCTGCTGCAGTGAAGCCCGACTCCGACGCTTCCGCGGTGCTCGCCGAGGCCGACGATCGGATGTATGAGGTGAAGGGCACGAGCGAGCGCTGAGGCATCATCCACGAAGCGAGGGCGCGCTCGCGGGCCAGAGCACTTGCGCCTCTGACCTGCGCTGGTGGCGGTGATTATCCATGGGGCGCCACGGGCATAGACCGAGTTGACTCATCGCAGGTACAGGGCCACGCAGTTTGTGCCGATACAGTGTGCCAGGTATCTGATGAGGCCGTCTTGGGCACAGGGCACGTCGGCTCCTCAGATGGTTGCGCAAGAGCCAGGAAGAGGGCCGTGATGCGGACGTGTCTTCAGTGACCGCAGTCGGATGCAGGGGGGGGGGTATCCGTGAGCGGAGCCCCAAGTTCAGGACCGCAGATGACGACCGGTGAGGGCGCAGTACCCGTGCGACCGCTGGCTCTGGCCGAGATCATCGACGTGCCCGCGGTCCAAGCGCTCATGGACGACTTCTACACGCTGACCGATCTGCCCATCGCCGTGATCGATCTCGAAGGTCGCGTGCTTGTCGGCACCGGGTGGCAAGACATCTGCACCAAGTTCCACCGCATCAACCCCGAGACGCTCGCGAACTGCCTTGAGAGTGACCGGGTCCTGACTCAGGGCGTCGCTAGAGGGGAGTTCCGGGCCTACAAGTGCAAGAACGGACTGTCCGACACCGTCACACCGCTATTCGTCGGCGACACGCACGTCGCCAACGTCTTCACGGGCCAGTTCTTCTACGACGACGAAGAGCCCGACATCGCCTTCTTCGAGCAACAGGCCGCGCGCTACGGTTTTGATCGTGACGGCTACCTCGATGCCATCCGAAGAGTCCCAAGGGTATCCCACGCGACCGTCGATGCGCTCATGCGATTCTACATCCGCCTGGCCGAACAGATCGCACAGGTCGGCTACTCCAATCGAATGCTGTCGCAGACGGTCGAGGACCTTGCCAACACCGAATCCAAGCTGCAGGAATCCTCCCAACTCAACCAGCAGGTCATCGACGGCGCACGCGAGGGAATCATCGTCTACGGAACGGACATGCGCTACAAGGTGTTCAATCCCTTTATGGAGACCTTGAGCGGCGTGATGGCCAGCGAGGTCCTCGGAAAGCTCCCCGGGGAGGCCTTCCCCTTCCTGATGTCGGCAGGTGTCATCGAGAACTACGAGCGGGTCTTCGCGGGCGAGACGACCCCTGCTGCTGAGCTCTCGTTCGAGATCGATGGGAGGACCGGCTGGGTAATCGAGACGAGCGCACCGCTGCGCGATGCAAGCGGCGAGGTCATCGGTGTCATCGCAACCGTGCAAGACATCACCGAACGCAAGGAGGCAGGGGCGGCCCTGCTTGCCAGCAACGAGCGTCTGGAAGGCGTCTTGCAGAGCATCACCGAGACGATGGGCAAGATCGTCGAGACTCGCGACCCCTATACACAGGGTCACGAGCAGGGAGTGGCGAGGCTCAGCAGGCTGATTTCCGCGGAGATGGGGCTTCCCGCCGACGATGTCGACGCGATAGAACTGGCCGCCCTGGTCCACGACATCGGCAAGCTTTCGGTGCCTGCGGAGATCCTCAACAAGCCGGGCAAGCTCTCGGATATCGAGTTTTCGCTCATCAAAGAACACTCGCAGTCGGGCTATGACCTCCTGAAGGACATCGACTACGACTGGCCTATCGCCGAGATCGTCTTGCAGCACCACGAGCGTATGGACGGCTCGGGCTACCCCAACGCGCTGTACGCTGAAGACATCTCGATGGCCGCCCGTGTGATCGCGGTGGCAGACGTGGTGGAGGCAATGACGTCTCATCGACCGTATCGACCCGCACTGGGCCTTGATGCGGCGATCGCCGAGATCAGCTCTCACCCAGGCAAGTACGACGCCGACGTGTCAGCGGCGTGCATGCGGCTGCATGAGCAGGGACGAATACTCCTTTGAGGAAGAAGCGGAGTGGGCATGAGTGACTTCACAGCAGGTAAGGGCTACGCAGCGGCCGAGTACTACCTCACGCTGTTCGAGGAGTTTCCTGCGCTGATCTGGCGTGCGAATCTTGCCGGCGAATGCGACTGGTTCAACAAGACGTGGCTGGACTTCACCGGCCGAACCATGGCCCAGGAGTACGGCAACGGATGGGCGGAGGGTGTGCACTCGGACGATTTGGCGCGGTGTGTGGAGATCTGGATGGACAACCTCGCAGCCCGGACACCGTTCGTCATGGACTATCGCCTCATGCGACACGACGCCGAGTATCGATGGATCCGGGACTTCGGTCGGCCGTTCGATGACCCGAGCGGCGAGTTCGCCGGCTTCATCGGTGCGTGCTACGACATCACGGACATGCGTGTGCTGACCGCAGAGCTGGAACAGCTTGCGACCCATGACGCGCTCACGGAGCTGAAGAACCGCCGGGCGTTTGAGGCCGAGGTAGCCAAGGCGATCGCCTTTGCCGGCAGGGGGAAGGCATCGACCGTGCTGTTCACTGATGTGGATCGGTTCAAGGTGTGCAATGACACCAGGGGTCACGCATTCGGCGATCAGATGCTGAGGGAGATTGCGCGGGCGATCGTGGGCGCGGTACGAGAAGTGGACATCGTCGCAAGGATCGGCGGGGACGAGTTCTCTGTGCTTCTGTGGCGCGAGGGTGCGGGAGACGTGAACGATGTCTGCGAACGCCTCAAGTCGTCGGTGTCGGCGGTCGGTGCAGCCAATGGGGTCGATATCGGGTTGAGCATCGGCGTAGCCGAGGTCACCGCCGACTCAGAGGTCAGCGGCATCCTTTTGGAGGCGGACCAGATGATGTACGCCACGAAGCGACGGTCATAGCCCCAAGACACCAGGCAGAGATGGTGATTCTCACCGGATCGGGGGCCCCAGAAGGGCCATGGGGACGACACGCGATTTCATCAGGAAACCGAAAGGTCGGAGGGGAAACGCCCCTCCGACCTGTTGTGTTGGTGCGCCTCACAGGATTCGAACCTGTGGCCTCCCGGTTCGTAGCCGGACGCTCTATCCGCTGAGCTAGAGGCGCGTATTCGGTTGCGACCGCGCCCAAATTGCCTGATTCGTAGTCAGATACTCTATCCATTGAGCTACATCCGCGAAGACACCCCGAAGGGCTTAGGTATCCTGCCACCAGCAATCTGCGGTGTCAATCTCGCAGGTCAGGCGACACGAGCGATGTCAAATGGCGGAGAGCGAGGGATTCGAACCCTCGAAGGGAGCTTTACCCCCTTACTCGCTTAGCAGGCGAGCGCCTTCAGCCGACTCGGCCAGCTCTCCGCGCACGCACGTCGACGTGAGTCTCGGCGCGCGAGTGGTAATAGTACCCGCGCGGCCGCCGAGCGTAAAGGTACCGCCCGAGTCAGTGGCCGCCGTGCCAAACGCGGACCTTCTCGGCGAGCCGTCTGGCGGAGGGGGAGGGATTCGAACCCTCGAGACCTTGCGGCCTGCTGGTTTTCAAGACCAGTGCATTCAACCACTCTGCCACCCCTCCACGGGCGCACGCAGGAGA
>JBBQIR010000102.1:0-6089 GCA_038325105.1 Coriobacteriia bacterium | reverse complement strand
GCCGGTCGCCACGCACCGAGAGCGGGCACGGCGAGCGATCGGTCTGGCCGACCCGTGGTCTGAGTCATGGCTCGAGTCGCTGTCGCGCGGGCGGGGGATCGAGGCGGGGCTGCCCGGACCTTTGTGCAACGTCACGCTGATCGCGGGCTCACGCGAGGCCCGCGTCGACGAGTTGTGGGCCGAGCTCGGCGTGATCGGCGAACCCGACGGTGAGGGCAAGTACCGCAAGCGCGATGACATCGCCAAGGCGCACTGGGACGAGAAGCGGCGCCACGAGTGGTTGGAGGACCTCGGGTTCGGCGTCGCGCGATGGGGCACGGTCGAGGTGGCCGGTGACGCCAGCGTCATGCTCGCCCGCCTCGACCGCGCTACAAGGCGTTACGCCCAGCTCGGTGCCGGCTGGCCGAGCGGGGTCACCGCCGAGCTTCGCGCGCTTCCCGGCGTCGCGATGCCGGCCAGGGTCGCCGCCGAGGTCGCGCGACTTCAGGCGGTCGGCATCCCCATCGCGTTCGCGCCGCCCGACTACTGGCGGGAACGCGAGCGCCTTGGGTCGCTGTGGACTCCCGCGAGTGCCCGGCGTCAGACCGCCTGAACGCTCCGGTGGCTCTCAACTAACGCTTCTGCGGCGTCTGGACGGATGAAACCGTCAGTTCAGAGCCACTCGGCGAGCTTGGGTGGCAATGGGGTGTGCACTCGGCGAGCGGTGCGGTGGTGGTTAGGCGGGTGGGACGCCGTGGCGCTTCTCTTGAAGCGGGCGCTGCTTGTTGTCTAGTGCGGCATAGCGGCGGACCAGCTCACCGCGCAGATCGGCCGGCTGCACGATGCCGTCGATGATCAGGTCGGATGCCAGCCGCATCAGGTCAACGTCCTCCTCGTACTCGGCGCGCTTTGCGGCCACGTAGGCGGCACGCTCACCTGGGTCGGCGATCGCCTCGATCTTCTTCGCGTAGACCGCATTCACCGCGGCGTCCGGGCCCATCACCGCGATGTGTGCGGTCGGCAGGGCGAGGCAGGCGTCGGGCGAGAAACCCGGCCCGCCCATGGCGTATAGCCCGGCCCCGTACGCCTTACGCACGATCACCGAGATCTGCGGCACGCTGGCCTCGGCGACGGCGGTGATCATGCGCGCGCCGTGCCGGATGATGCCGGCCCGCTCGACCGACGCGCCGATCATGAAGCCGGGCACATCGGCGAGGTAGAGCAGCGGGATGTTGAACGCGTCGCAGAACCAGATGAACCGCGCGGCCTTGTCGGCCGAGTCGTTGAACAGGACGCCACCGCGCACCGCCGAGTTGTTCGCGACGACGCCGACGGCGCGGCCGTCGATGCGGGCCAGGCCGGTGAGTAGCTCGGCTGCGAATAGCGGCTTCAGCTCGAAGAACGAGTCGGCATCGACGAGCCCGTCGACAACTGAGTGCATGTCGAAGGGCGCCGACTCTGACTCGG
Organism: Coriobacteriia bacterium; assembly: GCA_038325105.1. GTDB lineage: Bacteria > Actinomycetota > Coriobacteriia > Anaerosomatales > Anaerosomataceae > WSXY01. The sequence continues at coordinate 4,643 of JBBQIR010000102.1, read as the reverse complement.
GGATGACCGCAGCCGAGAGTGCAGCGGTTGGCGCCTGCGCGTCATACCGAGGCGGGCCTTCGCGCCACGAGCCGGGGAGGTAGCTGAAGTAGACCTTCGCCTCGTCGATCGCCTCACGGTCGTCCACGACCAGGTTGTCGCCGCAGCCCGAGACGGTGGCGTGCATGCGGGCGCCGCCCATCTCCTCCAGTGTCACGATCTCGCCGATCACGACCTCGGCCATCCGCGGCGACCCGAGGTACATGGACGCGTTGCCCTCGACCATGAACACCGCGTCGCAGAAGGCCGGGATGTACGCGCCGCCAGCGGCGGACGGCCCGAACAGGCAGCAGATTTGCGGCACCCGTCCCGACAACGCCACCTGGTTGGCGAAGATGCGGCCGGCCCCGCGGCGTCCGGGGAAGAGGTCGACCAGGTCGGTGATGCGCGCGCCGGCCGAGTCGATGAACCAGAAGATCGGCAGCTCGGCGGCGAGCGCTCGTTCGGTGACGCGCACAATCTTCTCCACCGTGCGGGCTCCCCACGAGCCGGCCTTCACCGTCCAGTCGTTCGCCACGACCAGCGCCGGACGCCCGTGGACCAGCCCCTGGCCGGTTACGACTCCGTCGGCCGGCAGGTTCTCGGCGAGCGCGTTGGCCAAGGCTCCGTCCTCGACGAAGGTCCCCGTGTCGAAGAGCAGGTCGACCCGCTCGCGCGCCTTGAGGCGATCGGGCGCGGCGGACGCTGGACCGGTGGTGGTCATCCCGCAGCTCCGGTGCTGATCGGCAGCCCCAGGCTGCGCGCGATGAGCAGGCGCTGAACCTCGGAAGTCCCCTCGCCGATCTCCAGGATCTTCGCGTCACGGTAGAGGCGCGCCACCGGCGATTCCTCCATGAACCCGTAGCCGCCGAACACCTGCGTCGCCGTCCGCGTCGCGCGCACCGCCGCCTCGGTGGCGAACAGTTTGGCGACCGACGCCGCACGCGCCACCTCCGCGCCGGGGCGTCCGGCGTCCTTCATCGCGGCGGCGGAGTAGGTGAGCAGGCGGGCGGCCTCGAGGTCGACGGCGAGGTCGCTGATCGGGAAGGCGACTCCCTGCCGCGAGCCGATCGCCGCACCGAACGTGGTGCGCGTGCCCGCGTACGCGACGCACTCGTCGAGGCAGCGTTGCAGCAGGCCGACCGCGAGCGCCGCGATGGCGATACGTCCGTCGACGAGGATGCCGAGCATCTGCCGTAGGCCAGCGCCGCGCTCACCGAGCAGCGCGTCCTCGGGAACGCGACAGTCGTCGAAGGTGAGGCCGTGGGTGTCGGACGCGTGCCAGCCGAGCTTGTCGTAGGCGGGCTCGACGACCAGGCCTGGCGTGCCGGCGGGGACGATGATCGTGGAGATCTCGGGGCGGGTGCCGTCTCGGATACCTGTGCGCGCGGTGATCGTGATGCACGAAGTAATAGGTGTGCCGGAGTTGGTGATGAACGCCTTGCTTCCGTTAATCACCCAGTCGCTGTCGTGCAACTCGGCGCGGGTGCGTGTGGCGCCCGCGTCGGTCCCGGCGTCCGGCTCGGTGAGTCCGAACGCGGCGAGGGCGCGTCCGGCGACGAGGTCCGGTAGCCAGCGGTGGCGTTGGGCGTCGGTGCCGAAGGCGAGGATCGGGTTGATGCCGAGACCGACCCCGGCCGACAGCGTGATGCCGACCGACTGGTCGGCGCGGCCGAGCTCTTCGATCGCGATGCAAAGCGAGGTGAAGTCGGCGCCCGCGCCGCCGTACTGCTCGGGGGCGGTGAGGCCGAAGAGTCCGAGGTCGCCGAGCTGGGGCACGAGGTGGGCGGGGAAGGTGTGCGTGCGGTCCCACTCCGCGGCGTGCGGTTCGACCTCGGCCTGCGCGAACTCGCGCACCAGGCGGCGCAGCGCGTCGTGGTCAGGGGATTGGTCGAGTGCCGGGGCCGTCATGGCCTCACCTCCGCGCCTTGAGCCTTGTGGGCTTTGTCGGCCGATCGGGTCACTTACTTGACGTTTACGTCAACGTCAACGTCAATCAGAGTGCCTGATTCCGCAGATCTTGGCAAGGCCTGAGACCTCCGTGTCCCTGCGGGCAGGTCGAGAACGCGTCAGGTCTCCTGACACGTTCTCCAGAAGTGTTAAGAATTCGACGATTTGTTGACACGTCCGTCCTCGAGCAGCACCCCGTCAGCGTTGACAGGGCGTTCTACGCGTGGGGTGATTCAGCAACCCACTCGAACTTCCGCTTGAGGCTGTTGCCCCAGGCGTGGTCACCGGTGTGGCGTTGCGCTTGCCCCAGCACGACGCTGGGCGCGATTCCCAACTCACGTGCCAGAGCCTTTACGGCCCCGAGGTCACGACGCCGAGGCAGCCGCTGCAAGTAGTCGCTGGGGATGAGGACGTTGGACGCGTATTCGTTCGCCTCGTTCTCCGCGAGGGTCTGCTCACCGTTCAGGTAGAGGTACTTGTCACCATGCAGCAGGGCGTGGCCGAGTTCGTGGAAGAGCGTGAACCACAACTGGTCGTCGGTTTTCCAGAGCATGGAGAGCTGGACCACGGGGTGGCCCTTGAGCCAGCGCGTGGCGCCATGGATCCCGAGGCCGGGCACAGGCGGCACGAAGCACAGCACAACGCCCACATCGCGCAGCTTCTTCTCCGCCAGATGAATCGCGGGCATCGGCTCACCCTCGGTGAGTCGGCGCAGTTCTGGTATCAACAACCCCAGCCCCTCGCTGTCGAACGCCCGCATCTCGCGAAGCCCTTCGTGATGCCGCTCCGCGAGTGCCAGCCAGACTGCAAGGGCAGGGGTGTCATCACGGCCGATCGCGGATCGTCGATATGCCACGCTCCCGTGCGACCAGGTGTCCCAGAACGCATCGACGCTCGCAACACCGAGGATGCCGAGCAGCTGGCGGACGGTGCCGGCACGGTCTCGAGCGGACGCCGTGATGTATCCGTAGCGACGCAGGTAGGCGAGCGGAAACTCCTTCGCCCGCTCATACTGCTCCGCCAAAGCACGGTCCGCGGATTGACGGGCCACGGCGCTGCGATGGCCAGACTCGTAGAGGTTCCACAGCCGGGCGGGGATGCCGGTGACCCGTTCGAGCGCGAGAGCCAGCGGGTGCGAGAGTGGAGCCTTGCCGCTGAGGAGCTCGCTGACATGCTTGGGCGTGACTTCAAGCCGACGAGCGAGTTCAGCCGCATTGATACCTTCGTCTTCCATCCACTCGGTGATGAAGTCACCTGTCGTGACGTCGTAGTTGAGCGTCGTGGTCATGCTGTTCTCCCTTCGCTTCGCTCTGCTTGTCAGTGGTAGTCGGTGACCTCGACGATCCGAACGATCACCTGATCGCCTTCCTCGGGCTGGACGATGAGCCTCCAGTTGCCGGTGAGCCTGGCCGACCACTGCCCCGCTCGCTCAGCCTTCAGCTCTTCCCATCTGCCTGGCCCGTCGAGGAGATCCGCCAGCTCCTCGACGTAGGTGAGCTCAGCGATCCGGAGCTTGAGCTTCTTGGCCACATTGGCTCCGAGGGCGGCCTGCATCCGACGCACGTCGGTACAGATTCGCTCCAACTCTCGTGAAGCGTAGCGCAACTCCATCGGTACATGTTACCTAAATCGTAACATCTTGCGCGACAATACACAGGGCTCGGCTACGCGCCTCCTCAGCGAAACACGTCAGGGGTGACCTGGTCGGCCCACGTCTGCACGCCGGCGGCGAGAGCCAGCGCGGTACCAGACTGCACCGCATGACTCCCGTGCTTGACGATGAGTGCGCCCAAGGCGTCAAAGGCTCGACCCCTTTGGGCGAGCTGAAGGATGTCCCGGGCAGCGCGCTCGCCGACCCAGTGCCCCTTCGGCAGTCGCGTGCGGGCGGCAAGCCCTTGCGGCACACCGTCGCCCTGTCCGGACAAGATGGTGTCGAGCAGGTCTAGACCGACGCCGATGGTGCCGGCCACCGTCGCTCGCGAATCGTCGGGTGACTCGGGCACCGCGGTGGCCAAGACCGCGCCGGCGAGCGCCGTCTGATTGTCGGCCACGGCTTCGGCGAAGAGCCGAAGCACCGTGAGTGCAAGCGAGCGGGCGTCGCCCACAGGAGCGAACAGAGCCATGTTGCGTCGTTCGACGGCACGGTCGAGCGCGCGCTGGAGAGTCTCTTGGTCAGGGATTGAACCCGGGTCGTCGAGATCGATGCCGTCCTCGGCGAGCAACGGCGCGAGCTCACGCATCATGTCCTCAGCCATGCCCGGCGTGTGAACGATCTCGGGGCCGCCCTGGGGCGGTTCGGGCGAAGAGCGGCGTGCGTCGGCCATTCGGCGATCTTGCCAGAGGGAGCTTGCCACGTGGAAACCCACGAGCGGGTGATTGACGTTTACGTCAAGGTCACCCACCCTGGATCTCGTGACCGCTACCGAGACCCATCGTCAGACCTGGACGATCGGCGACCTGGCCGCCGAGCTCGAGGTAACGCCGCGGACCCTCCGCTTCTACGAGGCCGAGGGGCTGATCGAGCCGATCCGCGGGCCGGGCGGCTCGCGCACCTATACCCGCCGCGACCGGACGCGGATGCAGCTGATCCTGCGAGGTAAGCGATTTGGTATGTCGCTGCCTGAGATTGCTGAGATCCTCTCGATGTATGACGGAGCGGAGTCGAGCAGAATCCG
>JBBQIR010000101.1:0-6283 GCA_038325105.1 Coriobacteriia bacterium | reverse complement strand
CGACCCACGCCGCAAGGTTGCGATCCGGCGCAAAGAGCACCTTCGGTACGCCGAGCGAGCGCACGACCTCGACGGCATTTGCCGAGGTGCAGCAGATGTCGGTCTCGGCTTTGACGGCCGCCGAGGAATTCACGTACGTGACGAGCGGCAGTCCGGGGTGCTCGGCTTTGAACGCGCGGGCCTGGCTTGCGGTGATCATGTCGGCCATCGGGCAGCCGGCGCCGGGTTCGGGCAGAAGCACGGTGCGCTCCGGCGAAAGGATCTTCGCGGTCTCGGCCATGAAATGCACGCCCGCGAACACGATGACCGAAGCGTCGGTTTGCGCCGCCTCGCGCGACAGGCCGAGGGAGTCGCCGACGAACGACGCGGCGTCTTGGACCTCGGGGCGCTGGTAGTTGTGTGCGATGACGACGGCGTCGCGTTCGCGCGCGAGACGCCTGATCTCGGCCTGAATGGCGGTGATGTCCTCGCGCGGCACGGCTATGCTCCCGTCGTTAGCAGCATGTTGTCGATGAGTCGCGTCCCGCCGAGGCGAACGGCCACGAGCGCGCGCGAAGGGCTTGCTACCACGTCGAGCTCCGCGAGCGTGTTCGGGTCCACGACCGCCGCGTAGTCGAGCGTGGCGAGCGGCTCGTCGGCGACGCACTCGCGCATCGCGTCCGCAATGAGGGTCGCGTCGGTCTCGCCGCCAAGCGCGAGCGTCTCGGCGGTGCGGAGCGCCCGGTAGAGCACGGTGGCCGCCTTGCGCTCCTCGGCAGAGAGGTAGACGTTGCGGCTGGAGAGCGCGAGGCCGCTTGGCACACGGATGATCGGGCACGCCACGATGCGCACCGGCAAGTCGAGGTCGCACACCATGCGCTTCACGATGGCGAGCTGCTGGTAGTCCTTCTCGCCAAAGAACGCGAGGTCCGGCTGCACGATGCCGAGGAGCTTGGTGACCACCGTACACACACCCTGGAAGTGACCGGGGCGGATCTCGCCTTCGAAGACGTCGCCGAGCGGACCCGCAGCGACGGTCACCTGCGCGTCGGCGGCGTACATCGCCTCGGTGCTGGGGGTGAAGACAAGGTCGGCGCCCTCGGAACGCAGCAGGTCGAAATCGCGCTCGAGGTCGCGCGGGTACGCCGAGAAGTCCTCATTCGGGCCGAACTGCGTCGGGTTCACGAAGATCGACACCACCACGTAGTCGACGCGTTTGCACGCAGCCTCCACGAGCGACAGGTGTCCCGCGTGGAGCGCGCCCATCGTGGGTACAAGCGCCACGCGCTTGCCTTCGCGCCTCGCGGCGAGAACCGCCTGGCGGACTTCTTCCTTCGAACCCACACGTTCCATCGTCACGCGTCTACCTCCGGAGTGAGCGGCAGTGCGGTCTCAAGCTCGCCGAGGACCTCAGCGTCGAGGTGCGTCAGGTTCGCCTCGGCGGGGAATGCGCCAGAACGGACATCATCGGCGTAGGCGGCGATGGCCTTCCGGATGGCGCTGCCCACGTCGGCGTAGCGTTTCGCGTGCTTTGGCATGAACGTCCCCAGGCCGAGCAGGTCGTGGAAGACCTGCACCTGGCCGTCACAACCGCCGCCCGCGCCGATGCCGATTGTGGGGATGGCGACTTCCTCGGAGACGATGGCGGCGAGTTCGGCCGGCACGAGTTCCAGCACGACCGCGAACGCGCCGGCCGCTTCAAGCGCAAGCGCGTCTTCGACGAGCGCGATGGCCGAGTCGCTCTCACGCCCCTGGACCTTGTAGCCGCCGAAGACGTTCACCGACTGCGGTGTGAGGCCGATGTGGCCCATCACCGGGATGCCGGCCGCGACCATGCGCTCCACGGTGGGGGCGATCGACGCGCCGCCTTCAAGCTTAACGGCCGACGCGCCCGCCTCGGCGAGGAGACGACCTGCGTTGCTGATCGCGTCTTCGGGCGAGACCTGGAAGGTGAGGAACGGCATGTCGGCGACGATGAGCGCGCGCGACGTTCCGCGAACGACCGCCGCAGTGTGCCGCAGCATGTCGTCGAGGGTAACGGGCAGCGTGCTGTCATGCCCGAGCACAACCATGCCGAGCGAATCGCCGACGAGGATGGAGTCCACGCCGGCTTCCTCGGCAAGACGTGCTGACGGTGTGTCGTACGCGGTGACCATCACGATGGGGTCCCCGGCGACTTTCATGTCGCGCAGGGTTGCGGTGGTGACGCGCGCCGTGGTGCTGGTGGTGGCGCTCATCGGTTCGCTCCTTCCCGGCAGTCCCGGCCCCGAACGCGGGGTCCAGGCAGCCCTTTTGGGGTGGATGTCGGATTATAGCACCGAGGAGAGGGCGGATGCGGTCAGCCAGCCGCGACGTGTGCCGACCTTGGGCCCGCGACGGCAATGCCCATCGGACTGTCGCCATTCCAACCCACGGCGACCGAGAGCGCGTTCACGAGGAGAACGACTTCATCCTGAGTCGCGGCGATAGAGCGAACGCCAGTCCGAACTCGGCGGACTGGGCATGTCAGGGTCTCGTCTCCTTGTCTTTGACGTCACTGCATCTTGTATGCAGATGGCGACAAAACCCACTCACGCTCTTTCAGCGCAGACCACGTTGGCACTCGACACGTGCGAGTGCTAAACGATGGTATCACGCAGGGGGAAGCGGGGGCGAGGGAGGAGCGAGCTTCGTCGGCAGCTCGAGGGTGGCCGTCATTGTCGCTCGGAGGATGCGCCGGAAGCGCGACCGCGTTCGGGCGCGTAGATCAACACAAGCGACGCGCACGTGGCTGCGATGGGAAGTCGCGACGCTGCAGTCAGGATGGCGCCCAAGAACACTTCGGCATCGACCGCCGGAGACACGAAGACGCCCATCAACCCAAGCGCAAGAAACGGAACGAGGGCGGCAGGTGCACCCCACGGTCGTCGATCAGCTCGACAGCGCAGAAGTCCATCCAATAGGCTTGCGATGCCGAGAAGGGGGAGCATCCCGATCAAGAAGAACACGCCGCCCCCGACTGCATCCAACACGAACTCCGCAATCGGATACGCCAAGACTGCGCAGATTGTCCCAAGGAACGCGAGCAACAGCGACCTTGGTGGATGCGCGATAACGGACACTCCCACGACAATGCCGACCGCCACAGCCAGCGAGATCGACACCTCGAGTTCAAGCACAGACGAGGGTGAAAGAACCGTGCATATCAACCAGACCCAGGCGCTCAAGGCCGCGGAGAGAGCAGCCGCGATTACAGCGTAGTACGAGAAGAACTGGGCCACTCTTGAGACCCTGACCGAATGGTCGGGTTTGGCCCAGTCCTGGGACGACAGCGAGTTAGCCATTGATGAAACTCCTCATCACGATGCGCGACGCGCCTCGCACAGAGTCCTTGAATGATCCGGCATCCTCCCAATGATCGATGTGATCATAATGCACCATGTTCTTGTCACAGTGGACCCATCCCCCATACCCATCGGGCTTTCGCGCATGACCGATGGCATCCTGTTTGGCGTGAAGCGCACGCCCAAGGAATTGGAACGCACTTCGCGTCTTGTTCCCAGCGTGTTTGCATGCGAGAGCCTTGTTGAGATAGTACGTGGACCACTCATCGGCGGTTGGGGCGCTCCATCGATAGTGGTAGGGCCAGTTGAGAGGGTGGCGCCAATCACCGGGAAACTTCGTATCCACATCGACGTCCTCTTGAGCCATGGTCTTAGCGTTTCCCTCAGTGAAGAACTCCATCCCCATCTGCTTCGTGACATCATAATGCAGATCCGCCCTCCACTCCCCAGTCGGATCGACCTTCCCCACCGGGTCACCGCCGCAGTACTGGTACGCGCTCTCCTCGCCATCGGCCTTGGCGGGATCCTTCGTGATGAACTGTGTGGTCGCCGGGTCGTAGTAACGCTAGTGACGCGAGAGCAGGGAGCGCTTCTTCGCTACCCAGCCTGATACTCCCGTCTTCCGCAACGACCGACTCCACCGGCACGACAGGCGCTGCCCAGCAGGAGTCTCAACGGGTCACCCTCGTCCGCGCACAGCAAGACCCACTCACGCGTTCTCAGGGCAGACTAGTAGCATATGGCGACAAGACCCACTCACGCTTTTTCAGCGCAGACCACTCTGTCATTCTTGAAATTCAAGACAAGTTCTGCCCAATGGGTTGCCGTTGCGAACACAGCCAGAGACTCACCCACCGCTGCCCGCGCCGATGACCCGCCAACCCCGCGCGCTAAGCTCGACGTCCACTGAGATTGACACGACCGGGATTTCGGGCTTGTCCTCGTTTCGAAGATCAAAGGCGAAACTCAGTCGTCTCGCGGACCCAAACCAGCCGCCCCGGCTCTGTACAATGAGGTCGTCGCTGTCAGGATACCCAAGCTGCGACGACCATGGCGCGTCGAGCACAACTGTTCCCCCCGTTCCGAGAGAAACGGCCTCAGCATGGGCAACCCTCCAGGCTGTCAAATAGTAGGTCGACATCAGACCGATTGCCAGCAAGAGCCCGCAAAGTGCTACCCATCTCGCACGACTGCCCTTCACACGAACCCTCCACCTTCCAGTCCGAACAAACCGTGCATTCACGCCGCAAACTAACACCGCTTCGTGGACGGTCTCGTGTTGGGCCCAAGACAGAACCCGCACCGGAAGCCCTTCGTCACCTGCGTCCTGTACCCATGCCAACCGGCCGTGTCGGGCCACCTACGCCGGTGACGAATGCGTCCCCCACCGTTCCTCACCACGGGACACAGTCACATCACTCACGGCATTGGGGAGGAGCGGTCACCATGACGAACTCCCATACTCAACTTCGGCCGACACTGTCAAATACGCCACCCTTTGATTTCCCTTCGGGCCGTAGTAGTAGCTGGCCCCGGAGTGATATATGAACCGGTACGTCCCCTTGCCAACGTTCCGCCACGTTATCCGATTGGCGCCCTTAAGATTACCGGACCAGCCCTTGTAGACCGGCCCAAGCCAGGACTTCTTCTCAAGCCTGATCGAATATGAGGCCCATGAAGGTCGGAAGTTCCGAACCCGGATGAACACATTTGGACCCGAGAATGAGTGATAGGCGCCTGGGTGAGTGCCGTACCACGCCAGACTGTACCACTTGGATCCGCTCGGGTCGACCCTTCCCACTGGGTCCCCGCCGCAGTACTGGTACGCGCTCTCCTCGCCGTCAGCCTTGGCCGGATCCTTCGTGATGAACTGCGCTGTCGCCGGGTCGTAGTAACGCTGCGAGCAGTAGTAGAGGCCCGAGAAGCCATCGGTCCGACGCGAAGGGGAGGCGTGATAGTGGACACGATAGGCGTGATAGTGGACACGATAGTGGGATTAATCCAGGGCTTGATAATGGTCGCTGTGCTGGTGGGAGGTGTTTTCATGCTCATCCGGCAGTTCAACTACAGTTCGGGATCCCATCAAGTGCCCACGGCGGCGATGCTCGGCACCATTGAACCTCGTGTGGCACGTCGTCTTAGCGAGATCGCCTCCGATGAGCAGCTCCTGCTGGCGATCCCGGCAGACCGTAGGAGAAGGGCAGGCTGGCTTATCGCCACTACCAAGCGCATCTGGTGGATATCCGCACCACACCGCCACGGCTCGGAAGAGACCGAATTTGACTATGCGTCGATGGTTACGCTGGACGGGGTTCGCTTCTCCTCCCTGCCGCTACTCACGATTGGCGAGATTTCATTCAGCACGTCGCGTGATGATGCGACAGCTATGTCGCAGCTAATCCGGCAGCAAAGAGACGCACAGGTGCCAGCGGGATCGACAGCGGCCGCCAGTGCGATCGCGCCAGGCGGCGTTGGTGTTGCAGACGAAATCGGAAAGCTCGCCGCTATGAGGGACTCGGGCATCCTGACGGATGAGGAGTTCAACAAGAAGAAGAGAGAGCTGCTCGGTTAGCGAGGGGGGCATGTGTTGCTGAGGGCACAGTGCCTAACAAGCACATCCAGCAGAGGCGGTAAGCGCTAAACTGATCGAGGGGCATCAATACTCAACTGATGCGCAAACACGTTAAGGACGAACACCCGCACCACCCGGTGTGGGGTACACCGAACCGATCTGCATATTCCACGAATGCCGGACACCGTTCCACTTGATGCCGGACAGGCTCAACCAAGCGACGCGTTGTCTTGTCAGAGTGATGGAGTGTCCGGCATCAGGTCAACTTTCTGGGGCGTTTTGAAACGCCCCGGGTTTGACGGAGGCTCCGTTTCCAGGATTACTTGGTCCTGGAGAAAGGAGTCAGACCCATGGCACGACGTTCGAAGTACTCCCCCGAGTTTCGAGAGCGCTCCGTCCGAGTCGCCCG
>JBBQIR010000100.1:0-6298 GCA_038325105.1 Coriobacteriia bacterium | reverse complement strand
GGTCGCTGCGGTGGATGTCGCGAATGCCCGAGAACGCCGCGCGCACCGCATCGAGGTCGATGGCGTCCGCACCCGAGTCGCTCTCCGGCTGCTCGTCGAAGGCTTCACCGCGCGCCGAGCGGCCAAGCTCGGTGATGAGCGCGGCGTCGGCGAGACGGTTGGTCGAACCGAGCCGGACGTACACGCCGTCAATCGGCCCGGCACTCACCACGTGATACGGTCTCGATGGTCCCAGGTGAACTCGCACGGCGACAACCTGCGTATCTCGCCAGGGAACGACCTCGATCTCAGGCAGCACGCGTGGGGAGATGCCGTCGGCGAGGATGCTCGCGAGTCGCTCCTCCAGATAGAGTGGCTCCGGAACGCCGAGCACAGCGCCAGTCCGATCCTCAATGCCGAACAGCAGCGTACCGCCGGCGGTGTTCGCGAACGCGCACACCGTGCGGAGGATCGGCATGGCCGAGGAGGCATCGCGCTTGAACTCGAGCGTCTTGCCTTCCGGCCGAGTCTTGAGATCGGTGAGGTTCATAGTCTGCAGTCTACTCTGAAGTCCGTGAAGCGGAACGGCTTCAGAGTAGAGAAAGCAATCAGCGTTCCGAAGCGGCAAGATCAAGGTAGTAGGCGGAGTTTGCGCGCCAATCAGCCGCGGATACTCCAACAATACCCTGGTCCACATAGAGCTAGAATGAATCGAGACTGCGGACCCGCCCAGCAATGGAGAAAGCAAAGTGGCAGGATACCTCTTCACCCTCGACAGTATCGACTCTCTGCATCAATGCGCTGAGAACGGCGTGTATGGAACGTTCATTCAGGAGCCTCATCACGGGAATTGGAGTGGGGCCGCCGAGGGAACGTTTGCCGACTATGCGACCATGACGCCTGGAGACAACGTCTACTTCTTCATCGATCGTCGGATCTATGGAATCGGTGAGCTTGTTCGAGTTGGCCCCAGCTGCAGGTATGAGAACTTCCCCGGAGCATCCAGCCCGATTGCGGTGGATTACCCTGAGGCCCGCGATCGGATGCTGAATGACGAACTTCGGGTCCCTGATGGCGGAAGAGCCAGGCTTCAACGATGGGTTTGCACCTTCAAACCCAGCCCACACTTCTTCACACAGGGCGTCGACATGGACGATGCGCTCAGTTCCAATCCGGCCGCCTTCAGGATGCTGCGCGCCATCTGGAAACTCTCATTCATCAAGTTCAGCGACGAAGAGAACCAAGCGTTCCGAGATGTCTTGCTTCGGGCCAATCAGAGCGCCATCCGAGAGCCTCGCGTTCACGTTTCAGTATTCGAGGACGCGAGCGCAGCGGCCCACGGCCGCCTATTCGAGAAAGTGAGCGCTGGCAGACACGACCTCCAAGTCGAACCCATGCTCAATGCGTGCTCAGAAGGCAAAGCACTGAGGCACGAAATGGCGCTTGAGGCAGGGATTCTGTTTCAGCTGGCATCTGGAGACCCGGAGCTAACAGCGGCCCTCGGGCACTGGGACTATCTTTCGCATCAAGTGGTTGCGTCACCATTCAAGCCGATTGACTACATGGATAAGATGGACCTCTTTGGCTACTCATTCATCCCTGGTCATCACCCAACGATCTCTCGGTTCCTGGTAGGAGAGCTCAAGCGAGAGGTTGCGGGCATTGCCGAGGTTGAGCAGACGATGAGATACGTGGACTGGGTGAAAGACGAGTACGCACACGGCGACTATGCGGCGATTCGCGCGTATCTTGTCGCCCGCACGTTCTCGCCTGGCACCTCGGACTACGTCGCCGAGTTTGCCAGACGGATGTATACGGTGCAGCGACGACCTGCTCGCAGTGAGGAGTGGACGTCGCTCCGGCTGCTGCAGTACCGATACGATTTCGGCACCGGTCGTATCGTGCTCAGACCCGTGACAATCGAGTCTGTGACGTCGATATCCGTGTCGGGAGTCTAGGTTTCCACCGCGTGTGTGGCACCGTCACACTTCGAGGCGGCTGGCTGAGCGCGCTACGCATCACACTTGTGACCACTTGAGGTTGATCTGTGTCACCCCGAACCTCTACAATGTGAGTACTCACCCACACCCTGCCCGGAGGCCTCTCGGATGACCGAGTCACCACAGTTCAGAGTCGCAGAGCTCTTCGCAGGCGTCGGCGGGTTCAATCTCGGACTCCAGAAGTCTGGCTGGCGGGTGGTGTGGAGCAACCAGTGGGAGCCTTCGACGAAGGCTCAGCACGCATCTGACTGCTACGTCGGCCACTTCGGCCAACAGGGTCATGTCTGTGACGATATCACCAAGGTGGTATCGGGACCGTCGTCGGACGACATTCCGGACTTCGAAATGCTCGTCGGCGGCTTCCCCTGTCAGGACTACTCAGTGGCGAAACCTCTGTCACAGGCTGCGGGCATCCAGGGCAAGAAGGGCGTGCTCTGGTGGTCGATCTACGACTTACTTGAACTCAAGCGCCCGCCGTTCGTGTTGCTCGAGAACGTCGACCGATTGCTCAAGTCCCCTGCGTCTCAGCGAGGCCGCGACTTCGCAATCATCCTCTCGTGCCTCGCGCAGCTCGGGTACGTTGCAGAATGGCGAGTCGTCAATGCCGCCGAGTACGGCTTCCCGCAGAGACGGCGCCGCGTGTTCCTGTATGCACATCGTCTTGACCACTGCGGCTACTCTTGGAAAGCCCTGAACAGGCTGTTCGTGGATGGCGTGATGGCAAAGGCGCTTCATGTGTCGCACGTTGGGATGGAGGACGTTCTTAAGTCCGAGACCCATGCACCTGTTGCCCCGACCTTCGAGCTAGACGCCGACCCATATGTCGTCAGTGAACTCTTCGGCCTCAGCACGAAGAAGTCCCCGTTCGAGAATGCCGGCGTCATGGTTGAAGGCCGCGTGTGGACGCGGGCGGTGACCCCAAAATACCGCGGTAAGAAGCATGACCTCGGCGAGATCGTCGCGAGGACCGGACCTGTCCCGGATGAGTATTTCATCTCCGAGGACCGCGTCGAGCGGTGGAAGTATCTCAAGGGCGCGAAGTCCGAACCCAGAACGGACAAGAAGACCGGCCATGAGTATTCCTACTCGGAGGGCGGGATGGTCTTCCCGGATCCGCTCGACCGCCCGGCCCGCACAATCCTCACGGGTGAGGGCGGAATCTCAGCATCTCGCTTCAAGCACGCGATTGAGGATCCCGCGACCGGACGCCTTCGTCGGCTGGTCCCAGAGGAGCTGGAGGAGCTCAATGGGTTCCCCCGGGGATGGACCGATACGGGCATGCCTGACGGGCGTCGTGCCTTCATGATGGGGAATGCTCTTGTCGTCGGCGTGGTCGAGAGGATCGGCCACGCAATCATGGAGGAGGCTCGGACATGCCTCGAGAGCAGAGCAGCCCGCGATGACCGGTCAACTGGGGCCGATTCCTAGCCCGACATCGGAGGCCGTATCGCGCTCGATGAAGGGCAACCGTGGGCGGGATACCAAGCCCGAGCTCCTTCTGCGACGACTGCTCCGCGAGGCTGGCTACCCTGGTTACCGCCTGCACTGGAAGAAGGCGTCCGGTCGTCCCGACGTCGCCTACCCGGGTCGCAAGATCGCTATCTTCGTGAACGGCTGCTTCTGGCACAGGTGCCCGCACTGTCAGCTGGCGGCGCCGAAGTCTCACGTCGACTACTGGAACCGCAAGTTCGAGCTCAACCAAGAGCGTGACGCTCGGAAGACAAAGGAACTGGTGGACGCGGGATGGACGGTCGTCACAGTCTGGGAATGTGAGTTGCGCCAAGACGCCTCTGAGGTTCTTGGACGCATCATCTCCGCTATGACAACCCGCTAGCTGTCTGCGCCTCCAGCAAGCTGCCCCGCCAGGTACCTCGAGTTCAACCAGAAAGACTTGCGGACCTCGCGTCCACCAGTCGGCGTTGGCAGCGTATCGAGCTTGTTGCGACCGTGCGGTCGGACGTGACAGACCGGGTTGTCGGAGCTCTTGGGCAGGTACTCTGCCTTCCCCTCCATGACCAGCTCGACAGTTCGTTCGAAGCACTCCCGCGCGTGGGCGTCCACATCACTCGGCGGCATCGTCCAGAACTGCGTGCGAACCAGCGTGGGCACGTCCGATGAGTCCAATTGATACACGACGAAGAAGAAACGCCGACTCAGGTCATCCAGCAAGTCCGAGTTGTACCAGTCCTGTTGAACGAGATCCACATAGTCGAAGGCCTTGAAAGAGACGGCTTCCTTGGGCATGCCGCTCGGCCTCAGCCGAATAGTGCGAAAACTGATTCCGGCTTTCTGGAACTCAGCTATCTTCTTGCCGGCCCCAACACCCAGGATGCGATTCGTGAGAACTGCGTAGAAGTTCTTGGCCCCGCGCTTGACTCCAATCTGGAGTGCGGCCGCAATCTCATCTGCAGTCAATCCGATGTAAGGTTCGAAGTGGCTGTGGACGATCTCCTCGAATGTCAGCCCTCGGCGTAGCTCCTGCGCTGTGGCAACCGGTTGTGCCCTAGGCGCGCCCCTGATAATCGAGTTCATGTAGCTTGCCTTGAGCGAATACGCCCGCGGCTTGGCGCGCTCCCCGTACGGTTGAGGCGTCCGATCCGCTGACGTCGCGGCCTTCGTACATGCAGCCAGATAGAGGGTGTCGCCCTCAGATAGCTCATGAGCTCGTCCCGCTCGGACCTTGGCGACAATCTTCTCCCAGTCCTGGCGGATGATTTCGAGATCGGCCTCAGGGAAGTCCCACATTCGCACGATTTTGATGAGGTAGTCTCGTGGGTCATGACCTTGCTCGTGGAGATAGAAGACGAGCAGCAAGTGAGAGTTCTTGCCGAGGAACGAACTGCTCTCCCACTCCTCGGACACAATCTTCATGAAGTCTATCTTGCCGAGAACGAGGCGTTCCTTCGCCACCAACTGCTTCTTGATCTGCTTGAGCGGGGTCGCCTTCAGCTCGATGCCGACCTCGGCGAAATCGGGCTCCGACCTGTTGTTTGGCTCGTACCTGAAGTAGTAGCGCTCCAGCGCGTTACCGAATCCGCCCTTGTGCCCGCTGAAGTCTATCGCCGGCGGCAGCTCGTCGAGCGACTCGCGGAGCGAGTGACCGACGAGGCGCTCCGCGTAGGCAACAATCGACTCGCGGCTGCATGGGTCGTACGGCAACTGATCATCTGGCATGAGGCCTCCTTGGACTGAATGCTACACCACCCACCTGCCTCGTCCTCGGAGGGCTCGAGATCTCCGGGCATCGACGGACATCTCGGCTCGGCGGTGTGGGACGTTGTCGGGAAGCGCCAGTAGGGTTACACTCGCGGTACTACTCTCAGTACTACCACGAGGAGCTACCGTCATGGCGAAGATCAACATCTCTGTTCCGGACGGACTCTTGGAAGAGGTCGACGAGCGCGCTCGTTCCGCAGGCCTCACTCGGAGCGGGTTCATCCAGGAGGCGACGGCGCACTACCTCGCTGACCTCGATGCTGAGGTCGAGGCGGACGCGCGCGCCGAACGGATTGGACGCGCTATCGCGAAGATGCGGAAGGTTGCTGAGCACATGCCCCCGGGCACCGACGGTACGGCGATCATTCGTCGATTCCGCGACGCCCCGGAGCCTTGGATGAACCCGAAGGACGCCGATCGATGAGCGACTTCCTCGTCGTCGACAGCTCGGTCGCCTACAAGTGGTTCAACAAGCGCGACGAAAGCAGTGTGGACGCGGCTCTCGAACTGCTGGAGGCGCACCATGCCAGGAAGTGTCTTCTCTCGGCACCAGCGCATCTGCCTGCCGAAGTCGCCAACGGACTGCGATACGCCAGGCTCGAATCTGCGGAGAGGGAACTCGCCATCGAGGGACTCTCGGGCGTCGAGTTGGCGCTCTTCCCGCTCGACGGCCCGCTCTTGTCTGCCGCGCTTACCTTGGCGCTCCGGCACGATTTGACCATCCACGACGCGCTGTTCGCGGCCCTCGCGGTAAGACTGAATTGTGGTCTTGTCACTGCCGATCGCGTTCAGGCTCGCGTCACGGAGTGCCCCGTGCGCCTGCTCCTCTAGCGCCGCTCGGCTCGTTCGCTACTCGGCCAGCTCACTTGTGCAGGCGGAGCACTTCGTCGCGGCGAGCGGAACTGCAGTCAGGCAGAACGGGCAGTCCTTGGTGACGGCCGTCTCGCTCTTGGGGCTGCGAAGCTTCGTGATGGCCTTGATCATGAGGAAGACAACGCCGGCGATGAGCACGAAGCTGACGATGGCGTTGATGAACTGTCCGTAGTTGAGCGTGAGCGCGCCCGCTTGGGTCGCCGCATCGAGCGTCGCGTACGGACCAGGCG
>JBBQIR010000099.1:0-6368 GCA_038325105.1 Coriobacteriia bacterium | reverse complement strand
GATGACGGAGCAGGTATCGACCCGGACAAGGTTCGGGCGGCCGCTGTCCGCAAAGGGTACATATCGCAGGCTGAAGCATCCTCTATGTCAGACCGTGAGGCGCGGTACCTGATCTTCGAGGCCGGTTTCTCCACGAGCGCGATCATCACAGAGATCTCGGGGCGTGGCGTTGGCATGGACGTGGTTCGTGAGTTCGTCGTGACCAAGCTCAAAGGCTCGCTCGACGTGCAGTCTGAGCTGGGCAAGGGCACTGTGTTCAGGTTAACCATCCCGCTCACGCTTGCTATCATCCGGGCGCTGCTCGTCCGGGTCGGCGGGCAGACGTTCGCTCTGCCGACGGCATCCGTCGAGGAGACGCTCCGAATCGAGCCGTCCGAGGTCATCCGGGTCGAGGGTCGTGAGGTCATCCGCCGCCAGCGCAGGACGATTCCGCTCGTACGGCTTCGGGACGTTCTCGGCATCGAGGCCATCCCGGTTGAAGGCAAGAAGATTCCCATGGTGACGGTGGGCTTCTCGGGACACAGGATGGGCTTCCTCGTCGACGCCTTCGCCGGAGAGCAGCAGATTGTCATCAAGACGCTCGGAACGCACTTACGGCGCGTCGACAACGTCGCGGGCGTCACGATTCTCGGCGCGGGCGAGGTCATCCCGATTCTCAACGTGCCCGAACTGATGAATCACGCACGCAAACTCGCCGGCATGCGCGTTCGGCACGACACCGTTGCTTCCAAGGCGGCGTCCGGCCCGAAGCGAATCTTGATCTGTGAAGACTCGTTTACGACGCGCGAACTTGAGCGCTCGATATTCGAGGCGGCCGGATACGATGTCGAGACGGCGATCGACGGAGCTCTCGGCCTTGCGAAGCTGCGCGAGGGGATGAAAGTCGACGCCGTTGTCACCGACGTCCAGATGCCGAACATGACGGGCTTCGAACTGACCCGCGCGATAAAGGGCGACGACGCGCTCAAGGTGATACCTGTCATCATCGTCACATCGCTTGAACGAGAAGAGGAGAAGGCAGAAGGCATCAATGCCGGCGCCGATGCCTATATCACCAAGTCCGTCTTCAACCAAGACACGCTCATCGACACTGTGGAGCGGCTCATCAGATAGCGGGCAGTACGCTTGCCCGAGGGGGGAACGGTGCGTCACGTGGCGGTTGGAACACCAATAAAGGTCGTCATCGTCGACGATTCGCTCGTAGCACGCGAGATGCTTGCTCAGATTCTCGGAACGGATCCCGCCATCAAGGTCGTCGGCATGGCCTGCGACGGTCGGGAGGGCGTGGACATGGTCGCCCGGCTCCGGCCCGATCTTGTGACCATGGACATCCATATGCCGAAGATGGATGGTCTCGAAGCCACCGAGCAGATCATGGCGTTCACACCGACCCCGATTCTTGTCGTGTCATCTTCCGTGTACGGCGAGGGAATGGGCCAGGCCTTCGACGCCCTTACGGCCGGAGCGCTCGAGGTCATCAAGAAGCCCGAACCGCGCGATTGGGCAGATCTTGAGCGCATCGGCCTCGAGGTCATCCGCAAGGTGAAAATTCTCGCCAAGGTTAAGGTCATCACGCACATTCGTGGCCGTCGTGGTTCAGCTGAGCGCGCCGTGCTCCGCGTCCCTCCGAGGGCCACCGGCGGACGGTCGATCGTAGCAATCGGTTCTTCCACCGGCGGCCCGTCCGCGCTCATGACGGTGCTGTGCCCCCTGCCGGCGAGGTTCCCCCTGCCAATAGTGATCGCGCAACACATCGCCGACGGGTTCATCCCCGGGCTCGTCGGCTGGCTGAACGACGGCTGCAGTATCACGATCAAAGCCGCGGAAGACGGAATGGCGCTCGAGCCAGGCATTGCGTACTTTGCTCCGACCGGACGGAATCTCAAGGTATCCGGCGGTGCGATGCACTATGCGTTGCCAGAGAAGGGGCAGCTCTACATCCCCTCGGCCGACACGCTGCTCGCCTCGGTCGCCGACTCACACGGTCCACTGGCCATCGGCGTGCTGCTGACCGGCATGGGGGCTGATGGTGCTCGCGGCCTGAAGGCGATGCGCGACGCGGGGGGTTCCACGATCGCGCAGGACGAGGCGACGTCGACGGTGTTCGGTATGCCGAGATCCGCCATCGAACTCGGAGCCGCCGAACGGGTGCTTGCTGTTCAGGACGTTGCGGCAGAGATACTTCGGCTGGCGGGTCTCTAGCCCCAAACCGCTATACTCGTCTCATGCCAGATATGCGCGCTCTTCCCATCGGTGTGTTCGACTCGGGTCTCGGCGGTCTCACCGTCGCCCGTGAACTCGTGCGCACGCTCCCCGGGGAATCCATCGTGTACCTCGGGGATACCGCCCGCTGCCCCTACGGTCCTCGCGACCGCGCCGAGGTGCGCGAGTTCGTGCTGCAGATCGGTGCGTGGCTCTCCGCCCGGCCGGTCAAACTCATCGTGGTCGCCTGCAACACGGCGACCGCCGCCGGTCTGGCGCTTGCTCAGACGGCGTTCGACGTTCCGGTCATCGGCGTCGTCGAGCCCGGAGCGCGCGCGGCCGTCATGGCCACGACAAACCGCAGTGTGGGTGTGATCGGCACAGTGGGCACGGTGGAGTCCGGCGCGTACAGCCGGGCGGTGCGTGCGCTCGACGCGGGCGTGACCGTCTTCTCGGCAGCAGCGCCGCGATTCGTCGACGTCGTCGAAGCGGGGCTGCGCATGGACGAGAGCCCGCTCGAGGACTGGATGGCGCAGACCGCCGACGTCTTCATCCGGCCGTCGTTCTACGAGATGGCGCGTGACTACCTGGACCCGCTTAAGCGTGCCGGTATCGACACGCTCGTTCTCGGCTGCACGCATTTCCCGCTGCTCTCGGCAGCTATCCAGCAGGTTATCGGACAAAACGTACGCCTCATATCCTCTGCCGAGGAAACCGCCCGCGAAGTCGCCGAGGCTCTCGCGGCGCGCGGCCGTCTGGCCGAGAAAGGCACGCCGCTCCGAAGGTACTTCACCACCGGCGATGCGGCCGAGTTCGAGCGGCTCGGCAGTCGCGTGCTCGGTCAAGACACCGGTCATGTCGAGGCCGTCGCTCTTGACGGGCTTGAAGCCTATCTCGGTCCCGAGCTTCGCGAAACGCTTGAGCGCTTCGTTGCGGAGGAGGAGGCATGCGCCTGACCGTCCTCGGCTCGTCCGCGTCGTATGCGAGCGCGGGCAGGGCGTGTGCAGGACATCTCGTTCGTGGCGGGGGCGCCACGCTCCTGTTCGACTGCGGCAACGGCGTCATCTCGAATCTCGGTCGTGTACTCGATCCCCTCACCCTTGACGCCGTGTTCATAACCCACGCGCATATCGACCACTTCGCCGACCTGTACTCGCTGCAGGCGGCACTCCGCTATGCGCCCGATGGTCCCGCTCCCGCGCTGCCGCTCTACGTGCCCCCGGGCCTCTTCGACCGTATGGCTGCAGTACTCGATGAGCGCGGCGGGCGCGAGCTTGGAGATGCGTTCGTCGTGCACGAACTGGCGGTCGGCGACGTACTGCGCTTCGCCGATCTCACGGTGACCGTGCACGTCGGCGATCACGTGGAGCCGACCTTCGCGCTTGTGGCGACCGACGGTGAAACGACGCTCGCGTACACGTCGGACATCCGGCTCGGTGACCGGGCGCGCGCGCTCGCGCGCGGTGCGGACATTCTGCTGACTGAGGCCACACTCCCTCCTGCGTATGCCGGTCGCGCGGCGCACATGACGCCTACCGAGGCAGGCGAGCTCGCACGCGATGCGGGCGTCCGCACGCTCGTGCTCACGCATCTGTGGCCCACGGTCGATCGGGCCGCCGCCGCGCTCGAAGCCGCCGTGTCATTCGGAGGGCGTATCATCGTGGCCGACGAACTAGACGAAATCACCCCTTCCGAGGAGGACTGAATGCAGCGCAACGACGGTCGTTCACCACGCGATCTACGGCCCGTTCGCATGACGCGACGGTATCTGAAGCACGCGCACGGCTCGTGCGTGATCGAACTCGGCGACACGAAGGTGCTCTGCGCCGCGATGTTCAGCGAGA
Organism: Coriobacteriia bacterium; assembly: GCA_038325105.1. GTDB lineage: Bacteria > Actinomycetota > Coriobacteriia > Anaerosomatales > Anaerosomataceae > WSXY01. Next base: position 2,322 of record JBBQIR010000099.1, on the reverse strand, counting down.
ACATCGCGCAGTGGCGCCGTGGCTCGGGGCTCGGCTGGATCACCGCCGAGTATTCGCTCCTGCCGGCATCAACCAACACGCGCACTCGTCGCGAGGTCAGCCTCGGTGCACCCGGTGGTAGGACGCACGAGATACAGCGCCTTATCGGACGCTCGCTTCGCACGGTGGTCGATATGGGAGGCATGGGCGGGGAGTACACCCTCAATGTCGACTGCGACGTCATCCAGGCCGATGGCGGCACCCGCACGGCAGCTATCACCGGCGCCTTCATTGCCGTGCACGACGCCTTCTCGACGTGGCGTGACGCGGGCAAGATCAAGGAACTGCCGCTGCTCGACTTCGTTGCCGCAACGTCGGTGGGCATGGTTGACGGCGTCGAGATGCTCGACCTTGATTACTCCGAGGACAGCAATGCTGAGATCGACATGAATGTCGTCGTTGACGGAAAGGGCCGGTTCATCGAGGTGCAGGGTACCGGCGAACGCACCCCGTTCGACCGCGCGCGCCTCGACGGGCTGCTCGACCTCGCCGTCGAGGGCACCGGACGTCTCATCGAACTGCAGCGCCGCGTCGTTGCCGAGGATCTCGAGGTCGTCGATGAGCGCTGGTGAGTCCCGCCGCGTGATCGTCGCGTCCACGAATCACGGCAAGCTTGCCGAGATCCGCTCGGCACTCGATTTCGGGGGCTGGGAGTTCGTGACTGCGACCGACCTTGGACTCGATCCGCTTGAGGTCGAGGAGACCGGCGACACGTTTCTCGACAACGCGCTCCTCAAGGCCCGTGCGTACGCGGATGCCTTCGGGCTGCCCGCGCTTGCCGACGACAGCGGGCTCGAGGTTGACGCGCTCGGCGGAGAGCCGGGTGTCCTCTCGGCACGCTACTCCGGCGAGGGCGCGACCGACGACAAGAACAACACCAAACTCCTCAAAGAGCTTGAGATAGTGCCCGAGGAGGCTCGAACGGCGCGTTTCCGCTCGGTCGTTGTCCTCGCAGAGCCGGATGGTACGTTCACGAGCGCTGTAGGGGCCTGTGAGGGGCGAATCGGCTACGAGCGACGCGGGACAGGCGGATTCGGTTACGACCCGCTCTTCTTGCCTGTGGCGACGCCTGGCCGCACGATGGCGGAACTCGTACTCGCTGAGAAGAACGCGATCAGCCACCGCGGCTCTGCCCTCCGTGCGTTGCGACGTGCGTTGAAGGGCGAAGCCAACGGGTAGCGCTTAGGCGGTCGCGCGAATATACTGTGACTCGCCCTCGAGGCGGGTCGTCCGACGAGGCCCTTCAGGGGTACACAGGTCGGGCCGTAGCGCAGTTTGGTAGCGCACCTGCTTTGGGAGCAGGGGGTCGCCGGTTCGAATCCGGCCGGCCCGACCAAAAAGTGCGGCCGTAGTTCAATTGGTAGAGCATCAGCCTTCCAAGCTGACTGTTGCGGGTTCGAGTCCCGTCGGCCGCTCCATTGACAATCCGTCGACCCCGAGGGTACTGTTCTCACTCGGTACCCTGGTGGTTGTCTTCGATACGCGCCCGTAGCTCAGCTGGATAGAGCGGGAGACTTCTAATCTCTAGGTCGGGGGTTCGAATCCCTCCGGGCGTGCCAAAGCTTTACACGGTGGGTGTAGCTCAGTTGGTTAGAGCGTCGGACTGTGGCTCCGAAGGTCGCGGGTTCGAGCCCCGTCACCCACCCCAGATAGCTTCCGAAGGTCCCGAATACCGGGTGCTTCGTGCGTCGGGCGCCGTGCTTGCATTTCGTCTGGCAGAGGTTAGAATGTCCTAGCGTTCGATGGGCCGTTAGCTCAGCTGGTAGAGCAGGGGACTCTTAATCCCAAGGTCATAGGTTCGATCCCTATACGGCCCACCATCGATACTTCTGAAGGTCGACGTCTCCGGACGGCGGCCTTTTTGCTATCATGAGTGCTTGGCTCGATAGCCACGCGGGCGTGGCGGAATGGCAGACGCGCCGGGTTTAGGTCCCGGTGGGGAAACTCGTGGAGGTTCAAATCCTCTCGCCCGCACCACGAAGTCAAGACAGCCCGCAGTAGGCGCGCTGGAACACCTGTACACCTGGAGGAGCGTTGGAAACCACCGTCGAGCGTTTGGAAGGCAATCTCATCCGTCTGTCCGTTACCATTCCGGCAGCTGATGTGGACACCGCAATCGAGAAGGCGTACCGCGATGTCGCGGGCAAACTGCGTATACCCGGGTTTCGGAAGGGCAAGGCCCCTCGCCCGATCATCGATTCACACGTTGGCCCCGAGGCCGTGCTCGCCGAGGCGCAAGAGGCGCTCGTAGATGAGTCGTACCCCCTTGCCGTGGACGATGAG
>JBBQIR010000098.1:0-6715 GCA_038325105.1 Coriobacteriia bacterium | reverse complement strand
GGCGAGACGCCGGTCATGGCCGTGAACGGCTGGGCGGGAACGCGATTGGTTCGTCGCGGCGGCAGGGTTCCGGCCCCACTCGGGAGCCTTCGCAACTGACCGCTCCGTGCGCCGTTCAGGTGCCGAACGGCCGCTCGTCCCTTTGGTTTGTGCCTTTGGTCACACCATTGCGCCGTACGGCACATGAGGGTTCATTCATGTTCAGCGCCTTCCGATACAGTTGATGTCAGCCCGATGGGGTTGGCGCAAATGGGATGAAAGCGCCAGAAGCGCAAACCATTGAGACCAGTAGTTGAAACCGAAAGAAGGAGTGAAGGAAATGAAGCGGACAGTTCTCATCGCAGTCATCATGGTAGTTGCGCTCTTCGGCATCGCGGTCTATGCAAACGCAGGTCCGACCACCGCCAGCACCGGAGCCGTTGCCGTCACGGCCTCCACGAACCCCAAGGTTGAGATCACGACCCCGGCCAACATCGCCCTCGGCGTTCTTGAGCCCGGCGCTGCGAACACCGTTGGCACGACCGTTCTCGGCAAGTCCAACCGCCCCGCGAGCATGACTGCCTCCGTGACCGTCGGAACGTTCTCCACCCTGACCGCAACCGCCACGACCGCCGTCACCGGCCTCCGCGGTAGCACCATCTCGGTCGGCTACAATGTCGCCGGCATGAACACCTGGGACAACATTAACGACAGCCCCGCCGGCTCGATCGTCTTCACTCTCGCGCAGCCGTAGTACACACCACAGCATCTCAAAGGGCCCGCGCAGTGCGCGGGCCCTTTCCTTTGCGCCCAAACTCCCGTTGCCTGCAGGAATCGCTCTCCGCCGCGACGGTTGAGCGGTCACGTCACGTGCCGCTGTCGCTCATGCGTGGTCGTGGGCGGTAGTGGTTCGATGCTGTAAGGTACCGTTCATCCGTTAATCCTAAAGAACTAACCGTTCGTCGTCCGATAATAGGGATAGAAGGTTCCCGTTGTTGGAGGCGAGCACGATGAAGCGGACGCTGATCACCATGATGATCCTGGTGCTTGCGGCCGCGATTGCCCTCCCGGGCGCCGCTGCGGCGACCTCGCCCACCGGAAGCACTGCAGTCACCGGACATGTGGCGACACGCGCCTACGTGACAGCGACCGACGACGGCATTCTCGTGAAGGCCAACACCGGGTGGAGAGTAGAAGTCCAGTCCGCGGACGGCTACACCAACTACACCGGCGGGCGTACCGCAGGAACCGAGCTCCCGCTCCCCGAGGGGACCGTCGCCTACTGGATCGTCACTGAGTAGCAGTCGCGCTCAGAGCCAACAAGAAACCGCCGGCTGCGACTGCAACCGGCGGTCTGTCATTGCCTGAGTGTAGTACTACTCCTCGGTGTCCCTCTGCGCCGAACCGGCCGCGTTAGGGTCGTAGTAACTGTCGTCCGCGGCCCCACGGTTCATCTCGGCCGGCGGGCGTTTCACGCGCTTGCGCTCGATACGCCGCTCGGCCGACGTGACACTCATCCGCCACGAGAGCCAAAGTGCGAAGCCGCCAATCACAAGGATGAGGGCAACAGCCAACCACATCGGAATAATGATGACCGAGCGCTCCTTGACGACTACCTCAGGAACCGCGGCGTCCGAACCCTCCTTGGGATACTCCATCTCGAATCGAGCGATGAAGCGTCCGATTCGGTTCTGCTTCTCACCGAGAGACCCGCTCAACTCGACATTGGATCCTGCGAACACCGTCGTGTCCGTCGCGATGGCGCTGGACTCGATTTCATTCTCGCTTCCGTCGAGCAACATGATGCGCCCGTTGACGATCTTGTCGATGTTGCCGTCGTTCCGGATCAAAAGCGTCCACGGGATCACATCACCAATGATGAACGATCGCACGGCGAACGGACGCACCTCGATACGTTCGACGATGTCGCCCAGTACGCGGACCCGGATGCGCGAACCAAGACGTCCCGAGACAGCCGTGCCCGAACTATCCTTCGGGGCCGCCTTCGCGATCATCTGGAAGAACAGCATGATCTGATGGTCGCCGGGCGGCACACCGTCGGGCACCTCGAATTCGAAGTGGACCGGCACGCGCTCACCGGGTTCGAGCTCGATGTACGGAGTGTTGCCAAGCGCCTTCTGCTCCGCGTCGATCTCGAGCCGGAGCCACGACGCCGGATTGCCGATCAGGTCAATATTCTCCGGATTAGGAACTTCGTAGACGACCTGACCCTTGTCATCGACCCTCTGGTTGGCAGCATAGATGAGCACCTGCAGCGGCTCATCGCCACTGTTCATGACGACAACGTCGCCACTGCCCTTCTGACCGGCCGCGACGGTGAACTCGAACTTGCCGGCGCTCAGACCGAGCGTCCGCTCAGCCACCGCTGCGCCCGGCAGGACGGCCAGAAGCATCACAGCTGCGACAGCGACCAGGAGCGCCCTTCTTGGGGTCCTCATCAGATGCCCACCGATCCCCGGAACTCGCGCACCTGACGGCGTGCTACCGGAATCTGAGTTTCATCTCGGTCGGTCACGACCACAACGTAGGCGCCGTCGACGCGGAGGATTTCCTTGACCTTGTTGAGGTTGACCATGTACGAGCGGTGAACCCGTTCGAAGTTCTCCTTGAGGAGCTTACCCTCGAGTTCGGTGAGCGTCAGGTCCACCAGGAACTGGTTCTCGTAGGTGTGTACGTACGTCGACTTGTTCTTCGCCGAGATGTACACGATGTCGTCGATGTTCAGGAGCACGGTTCGCCCGCCCTTGCGCACGGCGAGTTTGCGGAAATCGCTCTCCCCACTCGCACCGCCAGCGGCCGTACGCGGGCGGTTCCTCGTAAGGCTCGTAACCCGTGCCGAGAGCTCCATGAGGTTGAACGGCTTGGTGACGTACTGCTGGACGCCCTGCTTGAAGGCGAGGATCTTCGCGAGGTCCTGCGTCTTGGCGGTCAGCATGATGACCGGGATGTCTGCCGTGAGCGGGTTGTTCCGGATCTCCATCAAGGCCATCCAGCCATCTACCCGAGGCATCATGATGTCAAGAAGTATCACGTCAACGGGCTCGGACTGGAGCACTTCAAGCGCCTCGGCTCCATCGCCGGCGGACAGTACGTGCATGCCGTCGCCTTCGAGACCCATCTTGATCATCTCGACGATGGAAACGTCGTCGTCAACGCACAGGACGTTGATGGGATCTTCTGCAGCCATTGCCACCCACTTCCGGACGAACGGTACTCGCGCCGCTCATCTGCCCATTCTGCCACACAGTATAACCCATGAACCGCCGAGGATAACTACGGTCAGTTCGTCGACTCCAGCCAACGGTCGATGGCTCGTGCGGCCTTCTTGCCGGCGCCCATAGCGAGGATAACCGTGGCCGAGCCGGTCACGATGTCTCCACCCGCAAACACGCCCGGCTTGTTCGTCGCTCCGTCTTCATCGGTCACGATGTAGCCACGCTTGCTCACCTCAAGGTCCGGTGTCGTCTGAGAGAGCAGCGGGTTCGCCCGCGTACCGAGCGCGATGATGACCGTGTCGCACTCGATCACGAAATCCGAGTCCATCACGCACACCGGCGCGCGTCGGCCGCTGGCGTCGGGCTCGGTGAGTTCCATGCGCGTGGCAACCATACCGGTCACGAACCCGTCGCGCCCGACGATCTCCGCCGGCGAGCAGAGCATCTTGAACTCGATGCCCTCCTGCTGCGCGTGGTGGACTTCCTCCCGCCGGGCCGGCATCTCGTCCTCCGAACGTCGGTACACCAAGAAGACCTCCTCGGCACCGAGGCGCTTGGCGGTGCGCGCCGAGTCCATCGCCACGTTTCCGCCGCCCACGACCGCGACTTTGCGCCCGCGCGCCACGGGGGTGTCGTATGTGGGGAACTCGTACGCCTTCATGAGGTTCACGCGCGTGAGGAACTCGTTCGCCGAGTACACGCCGTTGAGGTTCTCGCCCGGCACGCCAAGGAACATCGGCAGTCCGGCACCGTTGCCCACGAACACCGCGTCGAATCCCTCGTCGCCGAGGAGCTCGTCGAGGGTGTACGTGGCACCGACGACGATGTCGGTCACGATCTCGACGCCCATGATCTCGAGCATCTCGATCTCGGCCTGCACGATCGCCTTCGGGAGCCGGAACTCAGGGATACCGTAGGTGAGCACGCCACCCGCGGCGTGGAGCGACTCGAAGACCGTCACCGCATGCCCGAAGCGGCGAAGTTCGCCCGCACACGCGAGGCCAGCGGGGCCGGAGCCCACGACAGCGACGCGCTTGCCACTCGGCTCACCGACGACAGGCGCGCACCGGTGCTCGAGATCGCAGGCGAGATCGAAGTCGCCCAGCCAGCGCTCAAGGCGCCCTATCGCCACCGACTCGCCCTTGCGGGCCAACACGCACGAGGCCTCGCACTGCTCCTCCTGCGGGCACACACGGCCACACACGGCAGGTAGCGCGTTGCGTTCCTTGAGGACGGCGACGCCCTCGGCATACTCACCATCGATGATCCGCCCGATGAAGGACTTGATGTCGATATTGACCGGACATCCTTCGATGCATGTCGGGTTCTTGCATTGGATGCAGCGGTTGGCTTCAGCGACCGCCATCGCCTCGGTGTACCCGAGGCCGACCTCGTCGAACGTTTTCGCGCGCTCGAGCGCGTCACGCTCGGGCATGGCCGTACGCGGCGCCCGCGAAGGCTTGTGGCGGGGCCTCTCGGCCGGAGTCTCGTCTACTGGTGACATGAGCACTCCCTTGAGAAGTCGGCGTCGGCCTCACGCTCGATGTCGCTGTACACACGCTGGCGACTCATGAGCTCCTCGAAGTCCACGGCGTGACCGTCGAAGTCGGGACCGTCCACACAGCCGAACTTCGTCTCACCGCCGATGCTCACACGGCAGGCACCGCACATCCCCGTGCCGTCGACCATGATCGGATTGAGCGACACGGTGATCGGCACGTCGAATTCCTTCGTCGTGGCGGCGCAGAACTTCATCATGATCGCCGGGCCGATGGCCATGCTGTGGTCGAGTTCGCCTGCCCCGCAGAGCCGCTTGAGCGGCGCCGTGACGAGACCCTTCTCGCCCGCCGATCCGTCGTCGGTCATCACGATGAGTTCCTTGAGCGGAAGCGCCCGGAACTCGTCCTCGAGAATCAGCAGTTCGCGATTCCTCGCGCCGAGGATGACGGTGACCTGCGCGCCCGCCTCGGCCATGGCACGTGCGACCGGATACGCGACCGCAGCACCAACACCGCCGCCAACGACCGCGACGCGTCCGAGACCGTCCGTATGCGTCGGCACGCCGAGCGGCCCGACGACGTCGGCAAGCGAGTCGCCCACCGTGAGGTGCGAAAGCTGGTGCGTCGTCTTGCCGACACGCATGAAGATGAAGCGCACCCAGCCTTCCTCGGCAGACCAGTCGCTGAAGGTAAGCGGGATGCGCTCGCCGTGCCCGTCGATGCGAAGCATGAGGAACTGCCCGGCGCGCGCCTTACGGGCGATGGCAGGAGCGTGGACACCCATCTCGAAGACGGACTCCGAGAGTTGTCGCTGATGAACGATCTCGAACATGGGACGCCTTCCTGCCGGGAACGCTGCTCGCGTGCGTGCCGACCAGTATACTAGCGGCACTGCCGATGAACGAGGGGGACGCATGCGCAGCACCGTCAGATTCGCGCTCACCCTGCTCCTCGCAGGCGCGCTGCTGGTCCCGGTCGGGTGCAGCACGGGAGACGAACCCCCACGCGTCAGCCGACCGGCGCTCGGGACGATGGTGACTATCGAGGCGTACGGTCCGAGTGACGCTGCTGTGGATGCAGCGATCGACCAAGCCTTCCGCGAGATCGCGCTCGTCGAGGCGCAACTCAACTCATACAGCACGACCTCAGCGATTGCCGCCGTGAACGCGGCGCCGTTCGAGTCACACACGTTGCCGTCGGACGCAGTCGAGATTCTCAACCGCGTTCAGGCTCTCGGGGTCGAAGACGAATTCTCGCCGTACCTTCTCGGCATCGTGAAGCTCTACGATTTCGGCGGAGAGGATCGCGTGCCGACTGCGGGCGAGATCGGCGCCGCACTCGATGCTGCTTCCATCTCTGAGCGCGACGGTGAGATGTTCCGGTTCATGGGCCTCTGGAGCACGTACGCCGTTCCGGGCCTCGACTTCGGCGGCGCGGCAAAGGGACTCGTTCTCGACCGCGCGCGGGAAGCGCTTCACGCGGATGGCGCAGTGACCGCCGCAATCGTGAGCGCCGGCAGCACGACGGTCACGCTCGGCGACAAGCCTGACGGCGAGCCGTGGCGCGTCGGCGTGGAAGACCCGCGCGAGCCCGGCGTGGTGATCGCCGTCGCGGAGTGGACGGGTGACGCCGCGCTTTCGACCTCCGGCGACTACCAGCAGTACTTCGAGCGCGACGGGGTGCGCTACCACCACATCCTCGATCCGAAGACGGGCGCCCCTGCCCGCGGTACGCAGTCGCTCACGATCGTCGGTCGCTTCTCGGGCCTCGACAGCGACATCCTGTCAACAGCGCTCTTCGTGGACGGGCCCGAAGCGGCGCTCGCCTACGCCACAGAGCACGACTTTGGGTGCTACATCGTAGACGGCGAGGGGCGGGCGCCACGCGCGTCCGCCCCAGCAGAAACCAAAAAATCGCACACAGAAACGAGCGAGTGGGAGACCAACATGTACTGCTTAAACAAGTTTTTTACGACCGGCATCTCGGAGTACTCGACCAGGA
>JBBQIR010000097.1:0-6794 GCA_038325105.1 Coriobacteriia bacterium | reverse complement strand
ACTTCCAGATTCGGGATCACGCGCCAAGGACTGACCGCATCGGCGCCGGACCGGGGCGCATCGGGAGCGAGTGCGACGGGTCGATACCGCCTGGAGCCAAGCACGCGCAGCAACGGGTCGGCAAGCCGGGGCTGGCCTGTTTGGTCCAGCAGGTAGCCGAGGCGCTGGATCTCGGGGGTCTTGCGCAGCTGCGCGACCGCGCCGAGAGCTTCGTGCTCGAGGCGCTCGGCGAGTTCGAGAAGCGCTGTCGCAACGTTGCTCCAGCCACCGCAGGCCGCCGGAAAGCGCACGAGGTCGAACGCCGTGGCTTCGGGCGTGGACACGAGCATGGTGCCGGTCTCTGTCTGAACCCGGGTGGCCGGGGTCTCGGCGACCTGACGGCTCATGTGGAAAGTGATGTTCGCTCGTCCCGCCACACCCTGGCGGGTGGGACGGTCGGTGACGACCTGGAACGTCATCGGCTGCTGATGAGACGCACCATGGATGGCCGCCGCCGATAGCAACCCCACGTAGTAGGGCTGGCTGAGGAAGCCCATCAGGTCGTCGATGAACCATGAGGACGGCGGCGAGCCGGCCGTCTTGTACTCGGTAGGCACGATCACGTAGAAGCCGCGACGCGGGGTGACGATGCGGCCGCGCTTCTTGAGCCGGCGCAGGGCGTTATCGACCGCTATCTCAGACGTCGGCAGCGCGTCTCGCGCGTCCGCGTGAGAGAACGTGTAGGTACCCGTTGCCTGAAGCTGGTCGACGAACGCCGAGACCGCCTCAGGAGCTATCGCATCTCTATTCGCCATCATACTTGCATAAAGTAGCGCTGAACGCTGCTTTATGCAAGTAGAGTGGCGCTTTCAGAGGAGCATCGAGCGCAATGGACTTCTGCTGCAATCGGGCAACAAGCCGGTGTCGAAGGCCGGTCCTCGGCAACAGGGATTTTTGGGCACCAAGATTGGGCAGAAATGGCATCTGAGCTGGGGTTTTGCCCTCAGCACGGCCATCAGAACGGCACGATTTGGTGCCCGATTTCAAGCACGCAAAAGGGATGTGCAGGCCTCTGACCTGCGATTTTATGGTGCCCCCAAGGGAATTCGAATCCTGATTGTGCTTGTGACTATTGGGACTACTTGGGACTCGTTGGTACTCAAGAGCTGCGATGAGTCCCAATAGCTACCAACGAGTACCAACAGTTACCATGTATTTGGGCAACAAATCGGGCAACAATTCTGGAGCGCGCTCCCGGCGTGTGTCCTTGGTCTTCTGTCTGAACTCGGCCGTGGAGGCGGGGTTCGGCGTCCTGATCCCCTTCTCTTGGGCATAGGTGGGCATGTCGTGGCTTCTTCGGTACTCGCGCACCCACTTGCAGACCGTGTTGACGTCGATGCCCATCTCCTCGGCGATGCCTGTCGCGGATCTGCCTGACGAGAGGATGAACTCGGCGGTCTGCTCTCTGATCTCCGGAGAGTACCTGGTTTTGGGACTCGGCATGACGGGGTTTCGCCTCCTTGTCTTGGGGGTGACTGCATTTTGTATGCAGATGGCGGCAAAACCCACTCACGCTGTTTCAGCGCAGACCACTTCTGAAGACGTAGCCCATCCCTCTATATAGCAATACCTGAAACTGCATTGTAGAGACCCGCACGGCCCTAATGTCTATCGTCCGCTGCCTACAGGCAATCCGCCCCTAACGCGCCCATACGAGTGCATCGCCGACGCGAATCGAGTCAATGCTGACCTCCTCGGCGAAGCGGGCGGACGGTGCGCCGTGCGCTGCAACTACCCCGATCGGGTACCTGCGCTTCTATGTCACGCGGGGTTTCGCAGTTGTGGCGACTGCGTCACCACAACGTGGGTGCCGACGTTGAGTCGAGAAGGATTCGCTTCGCAGCGAGGATGTTCCCTCTGCGTTCAAACTCGACCTCTCCGGATCCGCTTAGCATCGTCTCACTCGGCAAGTTCGCAAGATCGACCTCAGCCCCATCAGGCATGGTGAAGATCACGTCGGGGCTGGCATACACACGCAAGAGCAGGTAAGCGGCCGCGCCCCGAATCGAGTCTTCAATCCAAACGTCGAAGACGCCACCCACGCCACCGCTTGCCCATGACTCCGCGCTGCGCTGAAGTACAATACCCCGTGCGCCTCCGGACATATCGTCCATCCAGAGAGACGCCTCACACCCGGCGTCCGGTGTCGCTCTCTCGGCGCGTGCTGACGTCCGTGGGGTCTCACGGGAATCCGAGCCGGTCGTAAGGACTCGCTCTGCCCAGCCGGTCGATGACTGATCGGTCGACGCGTCTGCTTCGTCCCATGACAGTGGATCTGCCACAGGTGCACTTGTGGCTACCACGCTTCCAGCGAAAAAGCGGTCGTGACCGACCGAGATATCCGCTGTGGCAGCGCGCTGAGCGGAGTGCTGAATCTGTCCTACCGATTCGATGTCGAACGCGGCTGGAAACGCATGCCACACGATCACACCATCCAGCGCATCAGGGACGAAGACCTCGAACCTATTACCCCCGAGGTCCCCGACCGGTGAGCCCACCACGATCGGCACACTCGCGCTTCGTCCTGGGCCTAACCACCCGAACTGCACCGGCACGCCATCCAGGAGCACAGCCGCCCCTTCGCCAGAGGCTCCACAGCCTGACAGGGTCATAATGATAGCTATCGCGGCGTAGATCGCGTAGATGATTCTCGTTCGGTGTACCCGCATGCCCGCTACCTCCAGCTCGGATGGCCAAACCTATAAGCGCTGTAGTTGTTGCTGCCCTTCTTGCGAACGCGCACTTCCGCAACTGCCACCCACGTCGCTGAGCCACGGTAGCTGGCAGTATACGAATATGAGTCAGCGTTGGCTGTGGAGCGCCACCGCTCGGACATCCATGTCGACCATGCTCCACCCGATGAGGAGTCGTACTTAACCGTGCTCTTCGCGAGCTTCACATAGAACCCGCTGGATGCGCTATTGGTCACTCTAACCACGACGGTGACTTTGCACTTCAGAATAACCCCGTATGTTGTGTGACAGGAACACCCGTCCTTCTCATACGTCATCACCGCTGTGATCGTACAGACCCATTTGTCTGCACCGTGCCAACCACTTACTGTCCAGGGTCCCGAGGCGTAAGAAACCGGCCAGGAGCGCGGAATGTAGGACGCGTGAAGCCCACTCGGATCGACCCTCCCCACAGGGTCCCCGCCGCAGTACTGGTACGCGCTCTCCTCGCCGTCGGCCTTGGCGGGGTCCTTCGTGAGGAACTGCCTCGTCGTCGGGTCGTACGTGCGTGCCGAGAGGTAGTACATCCCCGAGTGCTGATCGTAGCAGCAACCGGCGTAGCGGAGCACCTGTCTGTTCGCGATCTCGGCGGCGAGCGCCGGGGTGATCGCGCCAGCGCCTGTGGTCACGGTCGCGGTTGGCAGCCCCCACTCGTCGTAGCGGTAGTGGGCTGGCCCCATTCGTAGTACCGCTCAGCGAGTTAGGGCCTCCGATGTCCCTTCATCGTAGCCGACCTTCTCACGCTGCGCTCCATGATGCCGCGAATTGCTCCGGGGTCAGGTAGCCGAGCGAGCTGTGCGGATGTTCGGTGTTGAACTCGATCCTCCACCCCTCCAGCACCACGCGGGCGTGTTCGATGCTCCAGAACTCGTTCATGTTCAGGCACTCGTCACGCACCCGGCTGTTGAACGACTCGGCGAAGCCGTTCTGCCAGGGCTTTCCCGGCTCGATGTGATGTGTGGTCGCGCCTTGCGCCTCCAGCCACTCGGTCAACTCGAACGCGATGAATTCCGGCCCGTTGTCGCTCCTGATCGTCTTGGGTTTGCCGCGTGAGGCGAACAGCTTGGCGAGCACGCCTTTGAGCGCGGACGCCGTCATCGATCTGGCCGGTACCACGGCCAGCGCCTCTCTCGTGAACTCGTCGATCACCGTGAGCACCTTCATGCGGCGCCCGCCGAAGGTGGCATCGAACATGAAGTCGTAGGTCCATACATGGTTCGGGGACATGGCGGCCACCGGCACGCTTTGGCCGGTCCGGACCTTCTTGCGCTTGCGGCGTGCCGGTAGCGTGAAGCCGTACTCGCGCCAGATGCGCTCGATCCTCTTGTGGTTCACCGCGAACCCCTCGCCTCTGAGCTTTCGGTAGATGCGCTTGTAGCCCCAGCGGGGCTTCTTGAGCTTGATCTCCTTGATGCGCTCGATCAGCTCGACGTCGTCAGTGCGCTTCGACTCGTAGGCGTACGACGATCGGGAGATCTCGACGGCTGCGCAGGCGCGGGTCTGAGACACCCCGTGTTCGACCAAGGCGCGCACGACCTGCCGTCGTGCCGGCGCGTCCGTCATTTTCCCCGCAAGACGTCCCTGATCGCGTCGATCTCAAGAACCGACTCGGCAAGCAGACGTTTCAGTCGCGCGTTCTCACTCTCGAGCTCACGTAGGCGCTTGACCTCGGATGTGCCCATGTCGCCGTACTTGCGCTTCCAGCGATAGAACGTCTGCTCCGAGATGCCGTTGATGTTGCAAACGTCCCTGGCCGTCATGTCGCTTCTGGTGGCTTGGGCGAGTATGTCGACGATCTGGGATTCGGTGAACCTGGCTTGCTTCAATGCGGTCTCCTTCTTCTCGAGGAGACCCTAACACTTCAGGCGGTACTCATTTCGGGGGCCAGCCCAGTAGCTGGCGAAGCGCGACCCTGGCCTGGAGCGTTGCTGGTCACTTGCCCACAGCCCTGCGGAAAGCGAGCATCATCGACGTTGGGACATTCTGCATACTACTCCCGCTATAAATGCTCCCTACAGCCTTCCGGTTGACCTTCGGGCTGGGATGGTAGTCTGCCAAGTTCCCTGGACCGTGTCCGCAGTGGCTCTGCCTCGCGCAGCTCACGCACGTCTCCAGGGTGGCTGCGGCATCGACCTTGGGGCGGCGCGGAAGCGGGAGGCAGGCGTCGTGAGCGAAACATACCCGAGCTCTCGCCGAATCACTTCACGCGGCTATCTCGGTTCGTCACAGTCCGACCTTACCCGCAAGTGCGCGAAGGCCGAGAACCAATGCGAGCGCGATGACGAAGACCACGAAGCAGGTGAGGACGAACGCGACCTCCGTCAGAGCAATCTCCGACGCCGTCCCGAGAGTCGCAACATTGAGGATCACCGTGAACAAGAGTACGGCAAGACCCGCGACCAGAAGCGCACTCCAGCGTCTCCGGCCAGCCCGGAACTCGCCGACGATTCCGCCCACAAGCACGAGGGCGGCGGGCACGACGAGCACTGTGCCCACAACAAAGATCACGCCCGGGTCGATCCACAGCCAGTCCGAGAGTCTGCTGAGCGCTTCGATCGGGAGCATGCCCGGCGCGCTGGAGGTCGCAAGGACAAGGACGACTGGCCCGCTCAGGACAATCGTGGCGAGGCGCGTCGAATGCGCAACGGAGTCCGACGCCAGGGCCACTGCGACCGCTGCGACGTACAGTACCGAGAAGACGACCCCCGAGATTACGACGAAGGTCGCGGACATTAAGCGGGGAAGCAGGGCCAGAATCATCTGATTCACAGGAACTAGTGCCGCATCTACCACGAGGAGCAGCGCCAGATTCCTCGGCAGAATGTCCCTAATACTGGCGAAAGATGTATTCGGCGAAGTAATCACCTCATCGTCCTTAGCGCGGGCGCAAAGTACTTTAGCGCCTTCAAGGTAACTGCCTTGGTCCTGGACTGGACGGTTGCGTTGGCGTTCGCCCAGATGTCCGTGTGGTGTTTACCAGTCCCGTAGTAGCTGTGCGTCTGATAATCCTGCAGTGTGTGAAGCCCATCCCCAAGCGAGTGAAGTGAGCCGGATCGTCTGGCCGCATACACCTGATCCCAGCCCCAGGTCAAGCTCATGTGGTACTTCCTGTTGGGTCCCCACGGAAGGCCCACCCAATGGTGCTGCTTGTCTGTCGTATTGCACCAGTACGCAATGGCTTCCGCAACCCGGCGAGGGTACCCCGCATTCTTTTCTGCCCAATACAGCGTCTTGCCGTAGTGCACAGGAGTGTTCCACAACCCGCTCGGATCCACCTGCCCCACAGGATCCCCGGCGCAGTACTGGTACGCGCTCTCCTCGCCGTCGGCCTTGGCGGGGTCCTTCGTGAGGAACTGCCGCGTGAGCGGGTCGTACGTGCGTGCCGAGCAGTAGTACATGCCTGAGTGCTCATCGTAGCAGTAGCCGGCGTAGCGGAGCACCTGACGGCTCGCGATGTCGGCGGCGGTCGCGGCCGGGACCGCCGCGGTGCCTGCCGTGGTCGCAGCGCTCGGCACGCCCCACTCGTCATACCGGTAGCTCGCGAAGCGGTTCCCGCCCTGGTCGAGGAGCTCGACCACGTCGCCGCGGTCGTTCGTGACGAGCTGGAAGACGACCGGCGTCGTCTCGCCCGCGCGGTACACACCCGCGTACGGCCGGCCGGAGGCGTCGCTGAGGTAGCTCACGGTGTACGGGCTCGATCCGGCGGTGGCCTCGAGGGACAGGAGCGTGAGGCCCTCGTACGTGTACCTGGAGGTCGTTGTCGCTCCGCTGCTGGTGACGACCGAGCCCGTGCGCTGCCCGGCTGCGTCGTACTGGTAGCTCGCTGAGACGCCGGTGCTTGTGGCGAAGCTCGCGAGGCGCCCCGTGCCGGTGTAAGAGAAGGCGGTCTGGTACTTGTTCGCAGTCGGACCTTGGTAGATACGCTGCCCGAGGGCATCGAACGTGTAGGTCGTGACGACCGAGCCGCCAACCTTGCGGCTGAGAAGGCGCTGCGAGGCCCCGTCGTACGTCACGACCGTCACC
>JBBQIR010000096.1:0-6818 GCA_038325105.1 Coriobacteriia bacterium | reverse complement strand
CGGCCTCTACCCGCACGACCCGACCGCGCCCGCGATCGCGGCGATCGTGCTCACCCACTCGCATCTCGATCACTACGGGCTCGCCCATCACGCCCATCCGGCCATCCCCGTCTACGGGAGCGACGGGACGATCTCGGTCCTTGAGGTCGGCCGTGTGTTCTTCCCCGGCGCCGCCCTGCCGCCCGACCTGCGCCGCCTCCCCACGAACGAGCCGGTGCGCTTCGGCGGGCTCACGCTCACCGCGATCCCCGTCGACCACGCTGCGCCCGATTCCCGCGCGCTGCTCGTGGAGGCGGACGGCCATCGCCTGCTCTACACCGGCGATCTGCGCGCGCACGGTCGCACGGGCTTCCGCTTCGAGGACATGCTCGCTGACGAGCGCCTGCGCGGCGTCGACTGGCTGCTCGTGGAGGGCACCACGCTCGGGGCCTCGAGCGGCACGCACGGGTTGCAGAGCGAGTCGGACGTTGAGGAGGAGCTGCTTGCGCTCGCGCGCGGCGATGGCGACAAGCTGGTGGCGGTCGTCGCGTCGGGCCAGAACCTCGACCGGCTCGTGTCGTGCTTCCGCGCGGCGAAGCGGAGCGGGCGGCTGCTCGTCATCGACCCGTACCAGGCCTACGTGCTCATGAAGCTCGCGCCGCTCTCGGCCTCTATCCCGCAGTTCACGTGGGACGACGTCCGCGTGTACTTCGCGCCGCACCAGGTCTCGCGCCTCAAAGATGCCGGCATGATGGCGCTCGTCTACGAGATGCGCGACCACGGCAAGGTCACGAGTGACGAGCTCACCGCGGAGCCGGGCCGCTACCTCATGTGCACGCGCAGCGGCTTCGGCGTGACGAAGCTCTTCGACAAGGTCGGACCGGCGCGCGTCGCACTCGTCTGGTCGATGTGGAGCGGCTACTGGGAGCGCGGGGGTTGCGCGATGCGCGCGTGGGCCACGCGAGCGGGCGTACAGGCGCGCTTCGTCCACAGCGGGGGCCACGCGTGGCCGGAAGACCTGCGAAGGCTCACAGCGGCGATCGGGGCGAAGGAGACGGTGTGGGTGCACACGGAGGGGGCGGGGGCGGGTGGGGGCTCTAGTCGATCAGCCTGTTCAGCCGCAGCAGCCGCAGAACATGGCGCTCACTGTCCTGGAAACCCGGCAGTTCGCCCGCAGGTAGCTGCTGACTCAGCTGCGTCTCCCACGCTCGTTTAAGCTGAGCGCTCTTGCGCTCAATGGTCTCACGCAAACGAGCCGGGTCCAGGCCCTTGAACTGTGCCTTTTCGACAAACCGCCAGCAGACGGCCTCGACATCGACCGCGCCGTCCTCGGAGAGACGTACGAGGTCGTACAGGTCACGGGGCTGGATCCTCTTGGGGTCGAGAAGGCAGATGAGCTTCTCCAGATACACCTCTTCAAGCGTGTAGCACCGGATGTGCGTAAGCGACTCGGAATCCGAGTACTCGTCGAGAAGCACCTTCTCGACCGCATCGAACATCAGGGTCTCGCGGGCGGTGAGATCGATCTTGAGCCGGTCATCGCTGCCAAGCGGGCCTACCACGCGCGCGTGGTAGGTGAGCCCGTTCGGCCTGACGATGGGATCTCCCAGCTCGGCTTTCAACCCGCCAGCTGTGAGCCGACGGGCGACTGAGCTGAGCGCCCCGCACGCAGCGTTGACCTTCGACTCATCCTCGAGTGTGAAGTCCAGATCCTCGGAAAACCTGTATCCCGTGAAGAAGCACTTCTTGAGGCAGGTGCCACCCTTGAAACGCAAACCACACTCGGCCATCTGTGGTGCCAACTCGCGGAGCACGCGCGTGATGATGTAGTCCTTCTGAATGGTGCGCTCTGGCACCCGATGACGATACGCGAGCTTGCCGATCTCTGTTCGACGGATCATGAGTCGATCGCCTGTAACAGCTCGTCTTCCGGGATATTCATCCAGATTCCCCAACGAGCGTTGAGGCGACCGGTGCGTCGGGTTTGCGGATCCAGGACATGAGGTGTGTCATCAGCCCACGAGCGCAACGGCTCCACTGCCACAGCCTGCCCGGGCGCGAGCAGCTCGGTCAGAACCCCAAGGCGCTTGATCACGGACACTCTGCCGTAACGAATCGCAGCCTCGACGGCCTCGGCGATCGCGAGGTCTTCTCCCAGCAGCGTCATGCCAAGCGCTACGTCTTGGATTCCTCCCGCGTACGCAGGTCGATCCAGACAGTCCACGATTGTGCGCGCCTGCGTCGACACGCGGACGCGATGATCGGGAAAGACCTGGACTTCAGTCGCTCCCCACAAATGCGCGGCAGCCACGGTGACCGGCTTGACGGTGAAGTGCTGAATCTCACGTGTGCGCAGACGAGATGCCGTTGACACGTAGACTGTCCGCCACGGATGAAGGGTCATGCCGTGCAGCTCCATGGCCGTGCGGTATGAGAGATAGTAGTCACGATCACCGGCGATCGTCGCAGCCGCCAGATAGCGATTGACCGCGTAGGAGTCAGACTCGGGACCGGCTTCAAGTGGCGCTATCATGTACGCTCCCCGCCCCATACTGAACAGCCAGCCTTTGGCGACGAGCTCGCTTAACCGCTTCGTCAGATACGGCTGCTCACCCGGAAGCGCGAGCCTTGCCTGATCTGTCGTGAACGACATCCCGAAGCGTTCGGCGAGAACGAGCAGCAATCGCGCCTGGGCAGGGCCCAAAGAGCGCTCAAGGCTCGCAGGATTATGGTTCTTACTATCGAGGGTATATTTCATGTCACAATAGTACACCTTATGACGATTTTCTGCTACACGGTCTATAGTTTCGGCGCGTTCTTCGGTCGTTGACAGCGCCGTTGAAATCGTCTGCGCCACTCGCCCACCGCGCATCGCCGCATGCCTCCGGAGGTCCTCCTGTGTCAGCATGCCCCTTTCGAGCGCCTCATCGATCGCCTGTGCAACATGCTCAGTCGACGTCCCCGCGCGGATCACATCAGCAATCGTTCGCGCCACGGTGGTGACCGGGAGACCGTCACGCGACGTGACGTCAATGGAACTAAGCGGTGATGTGTGCATCCTGATTCCCGTGCGTCGGCGGGAACTCGTCCTTGGAAGGGTGAGGTGAATCTCCGATGGCAGGATATCGGAGAGACCATACAGGTCGAGTGCGCTATCGTGCGACACGACCGCATCCGGCCCCGCTTGAAGCCATGCGATGTAGAGATCCTCGCGCGCAGAACCGGGATAGCGCGCTAGGCGGTACACGCCCTGACGCACACGGGCGAAGTTGCCCGCAGTTGCGTGGTGCGCGACGAGCTGGCGCGAGTAACCCGCTTCGGCCGCCTGGGAAGTGGTGAAGTACCCGGCCTGCGACTCGGCGACGACGAACAGTGCATCCGCATCGGGCGCGGCGGCGCTCGGCCATCTCCCTCGCGGTGCCTTCATGTCACACCGCCGTGGTATCCGTATGTCGGAGCATCATCACGACAGATTGGAACCACTCCTGCGCGACATCCCCGGCATCTACCCGCGCGACTCTGGGAAAGCAAAAGGGCCCGTCTCGCGACGAGCTGCTGTTGCGGCTACGCAGCGGCGTGACACCCAGGGCGCTTGCCACGCGCGATACGCGTTCGAGATCACCTCGTCGACCTCACGACCGCCGTGCTCTTGACAACCACTCTAGCGTCGTCATACTGACTACATACCGGTAGTCGTTTGGAGCGCAGCAATGCTCATCAACTCAGGCGGGATCTCGACGTACTCTTCACCGCGCTGGACGCTGAACTCCAGCGTTTGAGCGCCGCGCGCACCGAGATCTGCGTCATCGGAGGGTCGGCGTTGAATGCGATCGGTCTAGTCACACGCCCCACAAAGGACGTGGACGTCGTTGCCGTGGGCGAGCGGTCCGGCAACCGGCTGTCGTTGCACAAGTCACGCCCGCTCCCCAGTGTCCTCGGCCAGGCTGCAGCAGCTGTTGCCAACCAGTATCAGCTCGAGCCGGGTTGGCTCAACCCCGGCCCTGCCGACCTCATCGACCACGGTCTGCCCGAGGGCTTTGAGGGTCGCCTGGTGCCGCGGATCTATGGCCGTGCGCTTGTCGTGCATTTCGCAAGCCGTGTCGACCTGATTTGCTTCAAGACCTTTGCAGCCGCTGATGTGGCGGGTCGTCATCTCACGGATCTCCAGGCTCTCAAGCCAAGCGAGGAAGAAATCCGGGTCGCACTTCGGTGGATCGAGCAACAAGACGACTCCGACGGTTTCCGCATGCAGCTCGCCGGGCTGCTCGAGTATCTAGGGATGCAACATGTCACTGAGTCACGCTAGAGACGTCTTGCGCACGGCCGTACTCGAGTTCCTCTGGGACCAGTGGACCGACCTGGGCGTCGCAGGAACAAGCGGAACCGGCGGGACGATTGTTGACCCTGAGGCGCTCGTAATCGCCACGCTCGACGTCGGACGCACCGATCCGCGCCTCTTTGACGAGGTGCTCGACTGGCTTGCACTCAACGGCGACCTGCTCGACGTCACCCGACTCCGGCACCTCACCAAGAGGGCCGACCTACCGCAGCAGCGGCTCGCCCGGGTCGTCATCGACCTCATGCGGCAACGCGGCACCGGCTCGAAATGGGCTCCCCTCTCGGACCAATGGCAAACGAACGAAGCATCCGCCGTCTACTCGCCGCGTGCGCTGTTCCTCGACGCGACCGGGGCGGACCTACCCGTGTTCGTCGAGCCTGACACCTTCTTCGCCTCCTATGGCTTCGACCGCCCGCCGCTCGAGCTCCGCGGCATGTCCGAAAGACCACAGCTGCGACGCCCGTGTCTCGCCCGCCTGGGCGCCCGGGCACTCGTAGGCATCGGAGTGCGTGCCGAGGTGCTCCTGTACCTGTGGACACACACGAGCGCCCACGGTCGGCTCATCTCGGCCCGGTCGGACTACTCACAGCGCCAGGTATCTGAGTATCTGGCCGGTCTGGCAGCGGCGGGCTACGCCGAGCGCTATCAAGACGGGAAGCTCGTCCAATACCGGCTCGTCCCAAGCTTCAACTGGCAGGCCGCGCGCGAGCCGCTCTACGTTGACTGGGCCGCCGGCCTATCGGCCCTGGGCGCGCTGCGCACAGGCCTAGCGTATGCATCCGACGCAGACACGGACTACGAGGCATCGGTCCGCACCCGAAGCGCGCTCGAGAAGTTGCTCTCCGCGCTCCCGATTGAAGGCCTGAACCTCCCACTGCCGAAGCCCGACGATTTCCCCGGCGACAGCGTTCTGGAGCACGCAGAAGCGGTCGCCTTGATGATCGGTGGCGCCATGCGTGAGATAACGGGGGACGTAAGCGCGGTCTAGGGCACCACTGGGCGCTCCCCCTACCCGAGCGCCCCCACCACGCGATCGATCACCTCGTCGAGCACCGGCCGCGTCGTGGCGAAGTTGAGCCGCGCGAAGCCCTTGCCGTGCTCGCCAAAATCCGGTCCGGACCCCAACGCAACCTTCGCGTGCTCGAGCAGCCACGCAGCCGGGTCGTCGCCCAGGTCGAAGGCGCGCAGGTCGACCCACGCCAGGTAGGTCGCCTCGGGAGTGCTCAAGCGCGCCTCGGGCAACTCGGCCGCGAAGCGCGCGATCACGTGGTCGCGCTGCTGCTCGAGGAACGCGACGGTCTCGCCCTGCCACGGCGCGCCCTCGGTCCACGCGGTAAGCGTCGCCACCGCGCCCGGCGAGCTCACGCCGCCCAGCAGGTGCGCCGGCAGCTCCTTGACTTGCGCCTCGAGCGCCTCGACGCCAATGTGCGCAACCGCGCAACGCAGCCCCGCGAGGTTGAAGGCTTTGCTCGCCGCGAACACCGTCACGGTGCGTGCCTCGGTGGCCGCAGAAAGCGACGCGAACGGGATGTGCTTCGCGCCGGGATAGACCACGTCGGCCCAGATCTCGTCGCTGATCACGAGCAGGTTGTGCCGCTCGGCCACGTCGGCGATCGCCGCGAGCTCCTCGGCATCGAACACGCGACCGGTGGGATTGTGCGGGTTGCACATGAGAATCGCCGTGGTGGTGCTGTCGATGACCGCCTCGAGGCGCTCGGGGTCGATGCGCCAGCCGTCCGGGGTGAGCGGGCAGTCGATGATGCGGCGGCCGGTTGTGGTCACGCCGCTTATGAACGGCGGGTACACCGGCGTGAAGAGCACCACGCCATCGCCCGGCTTCGTGCCGAGCCAGAGCGCAAGGTCGACCGCCTGCAGCACGTCGGTGAGCACGCGCATGCGCTTTGTGTCGGGCCGCCAGCCGTGCCGCTCGGCCGTCCACTGCGCGAGTGCACCAGGCAGCGCGGCCTGCGCGTGGAAGTTGTAGCCGAAATCCGCGCGGTCAACGAGGCCGCGCACCGCGTCGATCACCGGCGGCGCGGTCGGGAGGTCCATGTCGGCCACCCACGCCGGCAGCACGTCAGCGGGATAGCGCGCCCACTTGATGCCGGAGAGCGAGCGCAGCCGTGCAAGATCGGCGGCGAGGTCGGACTGCGCTGCACTGCCGTACACGTTCGGCTCCTCGCGGACGAGGAATGCGACCTGTCGCACCTCGTCAAGCGCACGCAGGCTCGCCTCAAGCCGCGTGCGCTGACGCGACGAGAGCTTGTGGCCATTGGCCTGCAGCAGAATCCGCATATTGGCGGGATCCTCGGCCATCTTCAGCTGCGCGTCATGAGCGGTGTCCTGGAGCGACCCGCTTTCGTAGCGGTGGAGCGTGATCTCACCCCAGCCAAGAAGGAGCGAGAACGGTCGCTGGCCAAGACCGTATCGCTCACGAAGGCCGCGCATCTCCTCGGAAGTCATGAGGCTGTGACGCTGGCGATAGATGTTGAAGGCGGTG
>JBBQIR010000095.1:0-6836 GCA_038325105.1 Coriobacteriia bacterium | reverse complement strand
CGTTGCCGAGAGGACGACGGTGTCGCCGTGCTCGATCTCGACGGTCTTATGGTCGCGGTTGGCCATGCGCGCGAGGGCCGAGAGCGGCTCGCCCTGGCTGCCGGTGGAGAGCACGACGACCTTCTCGGGAGCGAGGCCCGACATCGCGTACGCGTCGACGATGTCCTCGTCGGCGATATGCAGGTAGCCGAGGTCTCTCGCGATGGTGGTGTTGTTCACCATCGATCGGCCGGTGACGGCCACCTTACGTCCGGCTGCCACGGCGGCATCGCAGACCTGCTGAAGCCGGTGGATGTGCGACGCGAACGAGGCGACGATGATGCGCTGGTCCGCCTCGTTGAAGATGCGGCGGAGCGCCACGCCAACGACCGCTTCAGACGGTGTATGACCGAGCGATTCGGCGTTCGTGGAGTCGCTCATGAGTAGCGTGATTCCCGCGCGCGCAGCTTTCGCGAGCCCGGCATAGTCGGTCGGTACGCCGTCTATAGGCGTCTGGTCGAGTTTGAAGTCACCGGTATGCAAGATGTTGCCGACCGGGGTGCGGACGAAGATGGCGACGCCGTCCGGAATCGAGTGGTTCATCGCGATGAAGTCGAACCCGAATGGGCCGAGACTGACGTGTCCCCCCGGCTTTATCTCGCGGAGCTTCGGCTTCTTGATGCGGTGTTCCTCGAGCTTGCCCTTGATGAGCCCGAGCGTGAGCTTCGTGCCGAGAATCGGTACGGTGGTGCCGACCTCCTTAAGCAGGTACGGCAACGCACCCGTATGGTCCTCGTGACCGTGGGTGATGATGATGCCGCGGAGCTTGTCCTTGCGCTTCACGATGTAGCTGAAGTCCGGGAGGATGAGGTCCACACCGGGTGTGTCGTCATCGGGGAACATGATGCCCGCGTCGATAATGATCATGTCGTTGCCGTACTCGACAACGGTCATGTTCTTACCGATCTCGTCGAGCCCGCCGAGCGGGATTACGCGGAGACGGTTCGTGTTATTGGCCATGGGTTGTTCGATCGTGCTCCTTTTCGTGCGTCTGAGGTACAGGTACGTTCGACCCGCGTGTGCGGGCTATCAGTCGATGAGGCCGAGGTGGTCCATGATCCGCTTGAGTTCCGCAGTCTGCTCCTCGGAAGCAGGTATGAGCGGCAGGCGTGTGTCGCCCACCGGGAAGCCGACGAGTTCAAGCGCCTTCTTCACCATGATCGGGTTGCTCGTCATGAAGAGTGCTTTGACCAGCGGCATGAGTTGCAGGTGGATCTTGAGCGCTCGGGTGTGGTCGCCGAGGCTCTGCGAGGCCAACATCTCAGCAAGGAGCGGGCCAGCGACGTGTGAGGCCACCGAGATAACGCCCGTTGCACCGAGACCCATCATGGGCAGCGTGTCCTCGTCGTTACCCGAGAGGACCTCGAATCCGGCCGGCGCGCCGTCGATGATGTTGGCGATCTGCGTGAGCTGACCGCTCGCCTCTTTGACCGCGACGATGTTCTCGATACCGGCGAGCCGAAGCGTCGTGGCGGCATCAAGGTTGGTGACGGTGCGCGCCGGGACGTTGTAGAGGATGACCGGCAGTTCGACGGCTGCGGCAATGGCTGCGAAGTGGCGGAAGAGACCCTCTTGCGGCGGCTTGTTGTAGTACGGCACCACGGCCATGATCGCGTCCACGCCAAGCTTCGCCACGCGCTGGGCGAACTCGACCGAGTCATCCGTGCAGTTGTCGCCCACGTTCGCGATGATCGGCGCTCGGCCGTCGACAGCTTCAACGACAGCGGTGAACAAGCGCACCTTGTCCTCGTAGTGGATCGTGGGTGACTCGCCGGTCGTGCCGCATACAACGAGCGCTTCACTCCCCTGGTCGAGTAGCCGGAGCGCGAGTTCCTGTGCGCGCGGCAGGTCGAGTGCTCCATCAGGCGTGAATGGCGAAACCATTGCGGTGATGAGCCGTCCGAATCTCGGCTGTGTCATGGTGGCTCCCCTGTTCGACGGGACGCATGGTCCCGGGTGAATGCGTTTTCTTACTCCGATATTGTGCCACAACAGAGTGACACGCGGGGTTATGGCGTTGCTGCGCCGGTGATGAGAAGAGCCCGTGTCCCTCTCTGGAGGGCTACCGGAGGGCGCTCACGACGGCGGTGCGGACGCCCGCGCCAAGTGCACTCTGGCCACCGAGGTACTTGACCGAGTCGATCTCGGCCAGGTTCTTGGTCAGGCAGGACTTGGTGTCGGCATTGAGGCGGGTGCCGGTGGTGAGCAGGAGGACGGAGCCGTCGAGGGCCTGCAAAACGCCGCCGGAAAGTGCATCCGGGAAGTTCTCGCCGGTGGCTACGGCCAGGTCGTTCCAGTTGAGGTCGGCGTTGGCGACGGCCCATGTGGCGATGGCTGCGGAGGTCGCGTAGCGGTTCGCGCCTGCGAGCCGTGTCACGTTACCGGTGCTGTACCGTGCCGCGAGTTCGCTTTGCACGCCGGCCGCGACGGCTTTGGTTCCGCCGAGAATGACAATGTCAGTGGCGCCGAGGGAGTCGAGTGTGGACTGGATGCCTGCAAGGCCCCTCGGACCGACGAGCAGGAGCGGCCAACCCTTGGCTGCGGCCATCGGAGAGGCAGCCAGCGCGTCTGCGAAGGTGTTGCCGGTGGCCAGAAGCACGGTGCCGTCGTAGCTGGTGCCGATTGCGGCAACGCTCGCCTTGGCGATCGCGGTGGCGGTGGCGTAGCGGTCGGTTCCGCCGATACGCTCGACAGTTGCGACCAGGCCGCGAAGTGCGGTCTCGACGTTGGCGCTCACGGCGCTCTTTCCACCCAGGATGATGGCCTTGGTGGCACCCAGTCGGCGAATCTCAGCGATCACAGTGGCCGGAAGCTTGTTCGGAGCGGTCAGCAGGATCGGAGCATCCACGGCGTCTGCGAGGGTCGCTCCACCGAGCGCGTCGGGCCAGTTGGACCCGGTTGCGATGATGACGACGTCGGCACCGTCGGGGTACGCGGCCTGGGAGATTGCAACGCTCGTTGCGTAGCGATCGGCGCCCTGGACGGAGGTCTGGGTGATCTTACGGGATTCAGGCACGGGTACCGGCGCGGGCTCGGGAGTGGGATCAGGAAGCTCGGTCGGTATCGTCTGCTGCAGGGTCCAGGTTCCGGGGCGACCGCTTGCCGTGCATCCCCAGATGCCGGACTCGGCAACTCTGTTGGAGACCGTGACCGTTGCGCCGGAGACCGCCGCCGGAAGCACGGATGCATTCGTGCCGGCAAGCTGGTTGGCGGCGAATGCCACGTCGCTGCCCTCGGGAATCGTGACCGGGTGCTTCTGAGCGGACACGCCTTGCGGGTTAGTGATCGTGTTGCCGAGGAACGCGGAGTCGGTCCACGTGGCGACCGAGTAGAGGCCGTCGAGCGTACCGCTCGCGGATGAGCCGTTGCCCGTGATGGTGTTGCGCACGAAGGCCAGGCGGGTGACCGGCTCGAGAACCAAGACGCCCTCTTCGGCTGCGCCTGTGACCGTGTTGCCCTCGAAGACAACGTCGCTGACGGCGTCAGTGAAAAGCACGCCGACCTCGTGTGAGTTCCTGAAGACGTTGTTGCGGATGATCACGTTGCCGGTCTTGACCGGGACGGCTTTCGGGCTGTCGATGATGTTGCCCTCGAAGACCGAATCCGCGGACTGGATGTTGAGCGGGGTGCCGCCCCAGTTGGTCACGGAGTTGCGGGCGATCACGTTGCTGTGGGACGGGTTCTCGGCGGTGATTCCCCACATGGTTGAGTTGCTGCCACCGATGAGGACGTTGTCAATGACCGTCTCGTTGTAGCTGTAGACGGAGTCGCGGCTCTGGACCATGATGCCCCACTGGGTGTTCTGGACCGTGTTGCCCTGGACCAGGTCGTCGTGCGAGCGCTCGATGTTGATGCCGCAGTAGCCGCCGTTTGAGGTGTTGTTGACGATGGTGTTGTGGTGGGCCTTGCCTGGGCCACCGACCTGCTCGTAGCTGACCCATGACTCGTACTGGGTGTTGGTGGCGATGTTGTCGGCGCAGTAGTTGTAAGCGCTCGAGTGGATCTCGACGTCGTTTTCGTTGTTGTCGAACCGGCTGTCCGTGACGCTCACGCGGTCGGAGCCGTCGTAGACCGAGACGGCCGACTTCTCGCAGTTGCGGATGTCGACGCGGGTCACGATCGAGTCGGTGGTGGCGGAGAACTGGATGCCGTGCGGATAGCCGGAGGTCTGGCCGCTGATGTTGCCGTCGATGGCCAGGTCGCGGACGGTCACATTGTTCGTGTTGTTGATGGCCAGGAGCGTCTGATTGGCGCCCGAGCGGAGCTTCAGGATGGAGGTGGCGCCCATGCCTGAGATCTCAAGCGGCTTGGCGACTTTGATCTGGCCGAGGATGTAGGTGCCGACCGGGATGGTGACGGCTCCGCCGGAGGCGGCCGCGTTGATGGCATTCTGGAAGGCGGCCGTGTCGTCTGCGGTGTCGGTGCCATTGGCGCCGAAGTCGGCCACTGAGACTGCGGTGCTCACTGCGGACGCGGCCACCGGCACTGTGATGAACGAGAACATGACGGCGACGGCCGTCATGAGAACGATCGCTTGCTTCGTGTAATCCTTGAACTCAACCGCGGTGATCTTCACGTGAACCTGCCCCTTGGTGCAAACCGACCCGAGGCTCCCTGTTGCCAGGAAGCTCTCGGGTCATACGTGACCTTGGGGCTCCGGCGGTCCGGCTGTCGTGGGAAGGATGACCTTCCTTTAGACCCGTGACTTTGCGACGCTCGCCTTTCGGCGAACTGTGCCTTTCTCAGGAGATTCGTGCCGATCTGCGGTTATCAATTGCCCTACAGTTTCTTTGTCGGCATGCAGAGCCTGTTGTGTGAGCAGAAATGCGTCAAATCACACACTCTTCCGACGAACGGCGCTTGCACGAAAAGCGCAGGTCAGAGGCTACGGTGCACGGGACCGCGAAGGTGAGCTACCGGGCCGACCGAAGAAGTCGCTTCAGAGCACCGTGCAGACCGCTCGCGAAGACGATGAGTTCCGACGTTCCGGCGTCGTCTCGGACGAATATCCTACCGAGCCGCAGCGGGTCGGAATTCGTATTCAGAAGGACCGGTTTGGTGGTCACGGCGAAGCGCAGCCCGCACTCCTCGACGGCCTCGACGACCTCATCGGAGAGCTCGCCGTTGGGATACGCGAACACGCGCGGCTGGATGCCGACGAGCGCGGCTACATCGGAGACCGAACCCGCGATCTCTTCGCGCATACGCTCCCGCGTACAGCTCGTGAGCACCGGATGCATCCGTGTGTGCGGTGCAATGTCGGCCGCCGAGGCGAGCGCCGCAAGCTCGTCGAGCGACAGCGCGTGAGGCTCGTCATGCTCGCGGAGCGGGTCGAGCCCCATGCCGATCAGTTCGGCGATGCGATCGTCGTCCGACATCCGCTGGAGCCGCGCCAACTCGTCCGCCCGCAACTCCGTCCACCAGAAGTGGCGGTTCGTACCAACGACGCCGGTAGCAATGAAAACCGTAGGGCGTACGCCGTAGCTTTTGAGGGAGGGTATGAGCGCGGTATTCGACGCCCTGCCGTCGTCGATGGTGAGTACGAGCGGTCTGTCGGGAAGCCCGGAGAGTGAACCGGCCTCGAGAGCATCGAGCGCGGGGCCAAGCGGGATGATGGTGTAGCGCCGGACAAGAGCACGAATGCACCGCTCGAACTGCTCGGGGCTTTGCTGATGGATGAGCAGGATGGTGAGGCGTCGTCGCTGGAAGAGGTGCCGTGCCAGGAATGGAGCGCCGGTTGCGCGGAGCAACGAGAACACGAGAGCCCGGAGACGGCCTTCGAGACGGATTCCCCCACTCACTGGGCACTCCCCCTCGCCGTCCCAATCGGTCGCGGCATGCTGCACGCGACTGGCTCTCTTTGCAGGTAGACAGTATCATGTGTGCACGTTGCGGGTCTCACTTGGGGGGAGGAGCCGATGGAATCACGGGGTCGTAGTGTCCTGCTGGTGATCCTCCTTGTCCTCATGCTTGCAACGACGTGGCTCATCGCTCGACCGTATCGGATGGATGTCGTGACCGAGACGCGGACCGAGACGATCGCTTTCGAGAAGCAGCGGGTTGCTTCGCCGGAGTTGCCCGTCGGCACCGAGGTGATCGTGCAGGCCGGTAAACTCGGGCGCAAGACCACGTACGTCTACTTCAGAGAGCGCTCGTTCCTCGGGAAGGTGTCTTCGCGGATCGAAGTTCCCGCTGGCGATCGGCCTACCGAGCGGATCGAAGTCGCCGCGGCTCCCGAGATCGTCGAATACGGCACGGCGGACGAGTTCACCGTCGACCTGAACGCGTCGGCAGAGTCCGGGGTCGACATCGGCGTGATCGGACCCAAGGGCGCCTTACTTGTGAAGGCCTCGGGCACGATTCGGTACTGGAAAGGCGGAACGTGTGGACCCGAGGGTGACGCCACCCACGACTATACGTTCACTCCGATCCGGCCCGACGTGAACGTCGGCGCCCTCATGCTCCGCGTGGGCAGCGCCGGTCCGTACGTGCCGTACGTGCAACTCACCCTCACCAACGGCATGCGGACCGTGACCGGCACTCCCGGCGAACACGTACGGGCTGTCGTCAACGACGCGGCCGGACTGTACTCCGATAACACCGGTGTGCTTCGCATCAGCGTTATTGTGCGATAGTCCGAGCAGTCCCGTGTAGACTTCGGCGACCTGGCGGGCGATTCGGTCCCAGTCATACGCTTGCGCGATACGCCGCGGCCCGGCAACACGCAGGCTGGCTTCCAGCACCGGGTCATTGAGTAGACGCTGGAGCGTTTCGCCTAGCGCGGGGACATCGCCGAC
>JBBQIR010000094.1:0-6872 GCA_038325105.1 Coriobacteriia bacterium | reverse complement strand
CTAAGCCCCAGTAAACGGCGGCCGTAACTATAACGGTCCTAAGGTAGCGAAATTCCTTGTCGGGTAAGTTCCGACCTGCACGAATGGCGTAACGACTTGGGCGCTGTCTCAACCATAGACTCGGCGAAATTGTATTATTCGTGAAGATGCGAATTACCCGCGGTAGGACGGAAAGACCCCGTGAACCTTTACTATAGCTTGACATTGATCTTTGGTTCGTCGTGTAGAGGATAGGTGGGAGGCTATGAAGTCGGGACGCCAGTCTCGGTGGAGCCACCGTTGGAATACCACCCTCGTCGGGCCGGAGGTCTAACCCTGCACCGTTATCCGGGCAGGGGACAGTGTCAGGTGGGTAGTTTGACTGGGGCGGTCGCCTCCTAAAATGTAACGGAGGCGTGCGTAAGGTCCGCTCAGAACGGTTGGCAATCGTTCGTAGAGTACAAGAGTATAAGCGGGCTTGACTGCGAGACCTACAAGTCGAGCAGATAGGAAACTAGGCTCTAGTGATCCGGCGGCTCAGAGTGGAATGGCCGTCGCTCAACGGATAAAAGGTACTCCGGGGATAACAGGCTGATCTTCCCCAAGAGTCCACATCGACGGGAAGGTTTGGCACCTCGATGTCGGCTCATCGCATCCTGGGGCTGAAGTAGGTCCCAAGGGTTAGGCTGTTCGCCTATTAAAGCGGTACGCGAGCTGGGTTTAGAACGTCGTGAGACAGTTCGGTCCCTATCCACCGTGGGCGCAAGAGACTTGAGAGAGGCTGTCCCTAGTACGAGAGGACCGGGATGGACGAACCTCTGGTGTACCAGTTGTCACGCCAGTGGCACCGCTGGTTAGCTACGTTCGGTATGGATAACCGCTGAAAGCATCTAAGCGGGAAGCCAGTCTCAAGATGAGGTCTCTCACCGGGTTAACCGGGTAAGGCCCCTCGTAGACTACGAGGTTGATAGGCCGCAGGTGTACGCACAGTAATGTGTTCAGCCGAGCGGTACTAATAGGCCGAGGTCTTGATTTTCTACTCAGAATTCTCGAGATTGCTATACAGCTCTCAGGGTGCGGAATGCACCGTGGGATTTGACAAGCGCAAATCGTGCTCACGCACGACCCGACTGTAAGCCGTCGGGTGTGTTCAGTGGTTTTGGCGGAGGGGGTACACCCGATCCCATTCCGAACTCGGAAGTTAAGCCCTCCAGCGCCGATGGTACTGCCCTGTAGAGGGTGGGAGAGTAGGACGCCGCTGAACACGCCCGACGGCTTTCGGCATTTCCTGGGTCTAGTGCATGGCATGGTTAGTGCTAGAATCTGGCGGAGTCAGTATCCGCTCGAGTCGATCGTACCGTGGCTTGTTCCACGGACGTTTCATGAAGGGAGTTCCTGTGAAGGAGCGCGTGCAGGAGGTACTCGATCGCATCAGGCCGGCTCTCCAGGCCGATGGTGGCGACGTTGAGCTCGTAGACATTGAAGGTGGAGTCGTGAAGGTCAGGCTCGTCGGTGCGTGCGCCGGTTGCCCGATGTCCCAGATGACGCTCACGAACGGTGTTGAGCGCGTACTCAAGCAAGAGATCCCCGAGGTTGAGCGCGTCGAGCCCGTCTAGACGGTTCGCTCCTCTTTTGGTAGTCACAAACGCCGCCCCTTCGGGCGGCGTTTGTCGTTGACAAAGAACCACCGGAACCTCGTTCAGGCGCCGTACACCAGAGCGGAAGCGCCGTTCGTCGCCCGAGCGTTGCACCCCATATATGGGCACGGTAGACTATGCGCACGCAATATATAGTGGCAACGGGGGTGTCGAGCGTTCGGCAGCCGCATCGCTTCTAGTGCGACCTCACCAGCAATTGCTCTCAAGGAAGGACTTCCGTCATGGCCGACGCCAAAGAGATGACTGCATATCCGAGAACCATCGACGAGACACTGTCTCCGAATAGCCTGAAGGTCCTTCAGAAGCGCTACTTGTTGAAGGACGACGACGGCACGGTCATCGAGGGGCCCTCGGACATGTTCCGCAGGGTCGCTGAAAACGTCGCGTCGGCCGAGATCCGCTATGGCGCTACTCCCGATCAGGTGTCAGCCGTGGCCGCCGACTTCTATGACCTCATGACCACGCTCGAGTTCCTTCCGAACTCGCCCACATTGATGAACGCCGGCCGCGAACTCCAGCAGCTCTCGGCGTGCTTCGTGCTGCCGATCGAAGACTCGATGGAGTCGATCTTCGAGGCAGTTCGCGACACGGCGCTCATCCACAAGTCCGGGGGCGGTACGGGGTTCTCATTCTCACGCCTCCGTCCGGCCGGCGATACCGTCCGTTCGACCCAGGGCGTCTCATCGGGTCCCGTGTCGTTCATGAAGGTATTCAATCAGGCCACCGAGGCCGTGAAGCAGGGCGGAACGCGCCGCGGAGCGAACATGGGCGTGCTCCGGATCGATCACCCGGATATCATCACGTTCATCAAGTGTAAGTCCGATGGCGACTTCGCCAACTTTAACATCTCGGTGGGCCTCACCGAGGAGTTCATGGCCGCCGTCGCTGAAGAGCGCGACTACGACCTCATCAACCCGCACAACAAGACCGTTGCCGGGCAACTCGACGCCCGCGAGGTCTATGAGCTCATCGTTGAGATGGCATGGGCGACCGGTGACCCCGGCATTATCTTCATCGACCGGATGAACAGGGATAACCCCACGCCGCTGCTCGGTGAGATCGAGTCGACGAACCCTTGCGGTGAGCAGCCGCTGCTTCCCTACGAGGCATGCAACCTGGGTTCCGTGAACCTGTCGAGACTCGTTCGCTATGCTGAGGCAGGCCCGGATGTCGACTGGGATCGTCTGGCCGACGTCGTGCATCGCGGTGTGCGGTTCCTGGACGATGTCATCGACGTGAACAACTACCCGCTCGAGCGCATCGGTGAGCTGGCGCGCGGCAACCGCAAGATCGGTCTCGGCGTGATGGGTTGGGCCGACTTGCTTATCATGCTCGGCATCGCGTACGACAGCGACGAGGCCGTTGCTCTCGGTGAGAAGGTCATGGGCTTCATCCAGGCCGAAGGCCGTCAGGCCTCGACGCGCCTTGCCGACGAGCGCGGCGTCTTCCCCAACTTCGAGGGCTCCATCTTCGACACCCCCGAAGGATTGCGGGTCCGCAACGCCACTGTCACGACCATCGCGCCTACCGGCACCCTCTCGATCATCGCGAACTGCTCCTCGGGGATCGAGCCACTCTTCGCGGTGTCGTACGTGCGTACGGTCATGGACAACGATCGCCTCATCGAGGTGAACCCGCTCTTCGAGGACCTCGCGCTGAAACAAGGCTTCTACAGCCGTGATCTCATGGCGCTCGTGGCCGAACACGGTACGGTGCATGGCATCGAGGCGGTTCCCGAGGATGCGCAGAGGGTCTTCGTCACCGCGCATGATATCGACCCGGTCTGGCACGTCAGGATGCAGGGCGCTTACCAGCGCTACACCGACAATGCAGTCTCCAAGACGGTCAACTTCGGGAACGACGCTACGATTGACGATGTACGTCGCGTCTACGACCTCGCACACGAACTCGGCGTGAAGGGCGTGACCATCTACCGGGACGGTTCGAAGCAGAATCAGGTGCTCTCAACGGGCAAGACCTCGCAGGGCGGCGTCGCTCCCGGTGACCAACGCCATGGTGAGATAGAGCCTCGTCCGCGTCCAAGCGTGACGATCGGCCGTACCGAGAAGATTCAGACGGGTTGCGGGAACCTTTACGTGACCATCAACTCGGACGAGCAGGGCCTGTGCGAGGTGTTCACCCAGATGGGCAAGTCCGGAGGGTGTGCCGCCTCGCAGTCGGAGGCGCTGTCCCGCATGATTTCGGTCTCCCTGAGGGCCGGGGTAGACCCGCAGGCCATTCTCAAGCATCTCCGCGGTATTCGCTGCCCCAGTCCTGCATGGGCTCAGGGCGGCAAGGTTCTGTCCTGCGCCGATGCGGTCGGTATCGCAATGGAGCACTACGTCGAGTGGCTCGAGACTGGGAGCGCTTCGACGACGGTCTCGAAGAATGCCGACAGTCTCGACAACCTTGCCGGCGCGTGCCCCGAGTGCGGGAGCTCGCTGGAGCACGAATCCGGGTGTGCCGTCTGCCGCTCGTGCGGCTTCAGTAAGTGCGCGTAGTGAGGGCGTGAGTCGATGGTTCTCTCGGATCGCAGCATCAAAGAGCAGATGATGGCCGGCAATATCCGTATCGAGCCATTCGACCCCGAGGACATCCAGCCCTCGAGCGTCGATCTGCACCTTGCCGACCGGTTTCAGGTGTTTCGGAACTCGCGATATCCGTACATCGATCCGTCACGGCAGCAGAGTGGTCTCATGGAACTTGTTGGAGCGACCGCTGAGGACCCGTTCGTCCTTCATCCGGGCGAGTTCGTCCTCGGCGCTACCATCGAGCGGGTCATGCTTCCCGATGACATAGTCGCTCGTCTCGAAGGCAAGTCATCGCTCGGACGGTTGGGTCTGCTCATCCACTCGACTGCGGGGTACGTCGATCCGGGCTGGGACGGCACCCTGACGCTCGAGTTGAGCAACGTCGCCAATCTGCCCATCGTGCTCACACCGGGTATGCCGATCGGGCAGATCTCATTCACCCAGATGACAACGCCGGTGGACCGCCCTTACGGCACCCCGGGCCTGGGCTCGAGGTATCAGGGGCAGGTCGATCCGACGCCGAGCCGGAGTCACCAGCCGCGCTGAGTGGCCGCCTAGAGGCCTTCGGTGATCGCGCTTACGATCGATGTGGGGACGAATCCGGCAACCATCTTGCCGAGGCCGGATTCCATGATCGGCAGCCACCGGAGCTTGCGCGTCAGGTTCGACCGGATGTCCGAAGTCAGCCTTGAATACTCAGCGAGTGCTGCACCGGGATCGCTGTTGGCGACAGCCATGCCCGCGCGGCGCCCGCTGTTCACGGCGTACGAGATGCCCTCACCGGAACTCGGTGACATGAATCCGCCGGCCTCCCCCGCGAGCAAGACCCGACCTACGCCGGGGACGATATCGTCCTTCGACCGGAGATAGAGGGCCGCTGCTGCCTCGCGGGACACGGTCTCGCCGAGGGCGGGCATGGCGGCCCGGAGAATCTCCAGCGTCTGATCCTGCTTCTCCCAGGGCCGTTTGGTCCTCGGGTAGTACACGGAGCCGACGATTGCTACATCACCCTTGGGGATGATGTACGAGTACGCGTACTCGTCGCCGATGTCACGCATGTAGATGCAGTCGAAGTACGGCTCGATGGGGCCATCGATGTGGACGAAGTCCTGAAGGGTGACGTACGTAGCCGTGTTGGCGACGCCGAGAGAGCGACGAACCTGCGAGCGGCCGCCATCGGCGCCGATGAGGTTATCGCAGGTGACCGTAATGTCGTCCGTGCCGGCCCTGAGGCTGACGGTGACGGCGTCACCGGTATCGGTGAGGTCACGCACGGCGCATTCACCCACGAGTTCCACGTCGGCCGGCAGCAGGGTTGTCAGCCACTCGTCGAAGCGGGCACGGTCCACATTCAGCAATTCGAGCGACGTCACCTTGAGTACGTGACGGTTCCAGTCGTTGTAGCGGAAGCGCACGGTTCTCGGCTCCAGGATGATGTTCTCCGGGAGGGTCCCGTAGTCCTTAAGCGTTCTGAGGGTGTGGCGATGGAGCATGCCGCCGCAACTCTTGTAGCGAGGGAGCGACGACGCCTCCGCCAGTAGTCCGGGGCCCTTCTGGGCTGCGTGGTATGCGGCGAGGACTCCCGCTGGCCCCGCGCCTGCAACGACTGTGGTGTAGTGATCTCGCGTCGGCTTAGATACGGTCATGGTCCTCTTCCCGGACGGCCGGTTTGCCAGTTACCCCCAGAGTGAATTTCGACGTACACACGTCACTTCCTGTACGCATCCTGGCGGACTGCGACGCGACGTTGTTGCATGGTACCCTAGTTGGCACGAGTAGGCTGGCCGTGAAGGGTACTGATAGAGGAGGTCGTCTTGGCGGGATGCTGGTCCAAGCGTGGTTGCACCGAGGAGATGCAGGCCACGTGCCCGCACGCCGTTGACCCGACTGAGAAGTGTCCGGCTGAGTGCTTCTACGGCAAATGCGGTCGCGACACGAACCGCGCCACCAGCGACCCCGATCTCGTGTGGAATCTCCATATCGACCGGAGCGCCGCGGCCAAGCAGCAGTGTGTCTACTGCGAGTTCTTCCTCAAGAACGGTCCGAGGGTGGTGTAGGTGATCGTCCCTCTCGACACCCGGGAGGATGTCGCGCAGGCCATCGTCGAGTACGGGCACGAGTTAGCCCGATCGGGCGCCGTTCAGGTCGGCGGCGCGTTCACTCCCGAACCGGCTGCCGATGCTTTCATCAAGGCGTCGCCGGAGGCGTTTCTTATCGGCATTCTGTTCACGCAGGGAATACCCGCCGAGCGAGCCTGGTCCGGCCCGTACCAACTGGCGCAGCGTCTGGGACACTTCGATCTCGACCGCATCGCCGGGTCTCAGCACGAAGTGGCTACCGCTTTCGCGCAGCCGCCTGCACTGCACCGCTTTGTGAAGACGCTTCCGGGGTGGGTGTGCTCGGCCGCAGCCAGAATCCGTGATGACTACAGCGGGCGGGCTGAGAACATCTGGCCCGATGGCGCGCATGTGATTGACGTGACCGAGCGCCTGCTGTCATTCCGCGGAATCGGGGAGAAGAAAGCGGCGATGGCGGTCGAGATTCTCAGGCGATCGTTCGGCGTCTCGCTTGCTGGCCGCGAGTGCGGCAACGTCGCCTACGACGTGCATGTCCGGCGCGTCTTCATGCGGACCGGACTCATCGATCACGACACACCCGCCGCCGTCCGTCATGCCGCCGAGGCGGCATGCCCTGCGTCGCCGGG
>JBBQIR010000093.1:0-6913 GCA_038325105.1 Coriobacteriia bacterium | reverse complement strand
AACCGAAATGGCTGTACATCTTCATGATGTGCCAGAGTATGGGCCTGTCGCCGATTTCCGCCATGGGCTTCGGCCGCGTCACCGACTCCTCGGAAATGCGCGTCCCAAGCCCGCCTGCGAGGATCACGACTTTCATGCGGCCTCCACCTTCATCGTCAACACCAATAGTCGCTACCGCGCAGTCCGATCCCTAGCCCAGTATCCTCTTGAGACTCTCGCGCAGCGCGGGCCCGTACTCTTCGGTCTCAAGGGCGATCGTCACGTTGGCCTCGAGCCACGAGAGCACGTTGCCAGTGTCGTAACCGGTGCAGTCCATCGTGATCGCGTAGATGTCCTCGTGCTTTAGCAGCTGCTTGAGCGCATCGGTGAGCTGGATCTCGTCGCCGCGGCCGGGCTCTATGTGCGGCAGGAGCTTCATGATCGCCGGCGTGAGCAGGTACCTGCCGAATATGGCGAGGTTGCTCGGCGCGTCGTTGACCGGTGGCTTCTCCACCAGGTCGGTCAGTTTCCACACGCCCGGCTCCACCTCGTGCCCCGCGATAACCCCATAGCGGCTCACAAGGTGCTGCTCCACGGGTGTCACGGCCAGAACCGAGGTACCGTACGTGTCGTGAACCTCCTTGAGGCGGTTAAGGCACGCGTTGCTCGGAACGATGACATCACCGAGGAGCACGAAGAACGGCTCGTTACCCGTATGGGCCGCGCCGCAGAGCACCGCATGTCCCAGACCGCGCGGGCGCTTCTGGCGAACGTAGAAGACCTCTGCGAGATCGGTAATCGCCCGGACCTGCCGCAACTTGTCGATCGCGCCGGAGCGCTCAAGCAGATCCTCAAGTTCGAGCGAGCGGTCGAAGTGATCTTCGATTGCGCGCTTTCCTCGGCCAGTGATGAGGAGTACGTCATCGACTCCGGCGGCTACCGCCTCCTCGACAACGTACTGGATGACCGGCTTGCCCACGACCGGAAGCATCTCTTTCGGCTGCGCCTTTGTAGCAGGCAGGAACCGCGTGCCAAGACCCGCGGCAGGAATGATAGCTTTCATCTCAGGCGACGACCTTCCTGGTTGCGAACAGCCCGTCGTGTGACGGCGCACTCTCCTATGCTAGTACACTGCGGCCCGACCCGCACCCTCAAGACATATGGTAAAGTCGCCCACAATGAAATCTAACGCTTACATACTCTCGCCTGCGGACCGCGCGCTCCTCCACGATAGCTTCGCGAAGCTGCGTGCCGATGCCCGTGCGTTGTTCCCGAACGACTGGTGGCTCAGCCAGACCGAACTCACCACACTTGGCTACGAGGGCATCCTCGGCGAGATTGCCGCACGCCTGCAGCACACGAGTGAAGGAACGGGTTCGCGTATCCTCGACTGGGGTGGGGGTCCGGGGTTCTTGTCGTATCTCCTCGATGCGCTCGGCTTCACGACCGCGTACTACGACTTCGACCATGACATCCCGTCTTACAAGTACGTGCTCGAGAAACTCCACATCCCGAAGGCGTATGTCGAGGATCCGGTGAAGCTGCCATTCCCAGACGCCAGCTTCGATGCGGTCATCTCCTGCGGCGTTCTCGAGCATGTGCCGGATGCGAGCGGGTCGCTCGCGGAACTCAATCGGGTACTCAAGCCGGGCGGGCTGCTCTTCGTGTTCCACTTCCCGAACAAGTGGTCCTGGACCGAGGCCGTGGCGGAACTGGTCGGCCGCGACACGCACGACGTGCGCTGGACCATGTCGCACCTTCTCGGTGAAATCCGCGGTGCCGGTTTCGACATCGAGCGATCCGACTACCGCTACATGGTGCCGCGCAACCTCATCGGCTTCGGCCGCCTGAATCGCTTCGTGTCCAAGCACGCCGAAGGCATCTACAAGGCCGACCGCGCAGTCGCGCGCATCCCGGTCGTGCATGTGATCGCGAATGCCCTCAACTGCGTGGCGGTCAAGCGCTAGCCTAGATCGACACCAGCACCTCCGCAGCCGCGTCCGTCATCGCGTCGATATCGGCGTCGGTGTGTGCAAGCCCCACGAACGTCGCCTCGAACTGGCTTGGCGCAAGCGTGAATCCTCGCTCCAGCATCCCGCCGAAGTAGCGCGCGTAGCGCGTGACGTCGGACGAAGACGCTGACGCCCAGTCCGTGACGGTCTCCTCGGTGAAAAACATGCACGCCACCGAACCAACGCGGGTGAGGTAGGCCGGCACGGCCGCAGTTGCGAGGGCGGCATGCAATCCCGCCTCAAGGCGCGCGCCCTTGCGCTCCAGCTCGTCGTAGACGCCCGGCTGCTTGAGTGCGCCCAAGAGCGCGAGCCCGGCGACCATTGCGATCGGATTGCCCGAGAGGGTACCCGCCTGGTACACCGGTCCGACCGGTGCGAGGTGCTCCATAATCTCTCGCTTGCCGCCGAAAGCTCCCACGGGGAACCCGCCGCCGATGATCTTGCCAAGCGTCGTGAGGTCGGGCATCACGCCGTAGCGCTCCTGGGCGCCGCCAAGCGCCACGCGGAAGCCGGTGATGACCTCGTCGAAGATGAGGACGACGCCATACTCGTCGCAGAGCGCTCGCAGACCGGCGAGGTAGCCTTCGGCCGGCGGAACGACGCCCATGTTGGCGGCGACCGGCTCGATGATGATCGCGGCGACCTGCTCGCCAATCTCGGCAAGTGTGGCAGCGACCGACGAAAGGTCGTTGTACGGCAGCACGATCGTGTCCGCGGCGGCACCGGCGGTCACGCCGGGCGTACCGGGGATGCCGAGCGTCACGAGACCGCTGCCGGCGGCCACGAGGAGCGCGTCGGAGTGCCCGTGGTAGTTGCCGTCGAACTTGATGAACTTGTCACGCCCCGTGAACCCGCGCGCGAGCCTGATAGCGCTCATTGTCGCCTCGGTACCCGAGGACACCATCCGGACGTCCTCGACCGACGGCACGCACGCACAGACCGCCTCGGCCATCTCAACCTCGATGGCGGTCGGTGCGCCGAAGCTCGTGCCGCGCTCGAGTTGCGCGCGGACCGCGTCGAGCACCGCATCGGGCGCATGGCCGAGGATCATCGGACCCCATGACGCCACGAAGTCGATGTACTCGTTGCCGTCCGCGTCCCACACATGCGAGCCCTTGGCGTGGTCGTAGAAGATAGGGTCGAGACCGACGCTCTTAAACGCGCGGACCGGCGAGTTCACGCCGCCCGGGATGACCTGCTTCGCTTCCGCGAACAGCCGACTGGATTCCGAATGCTGCATGACTTACTCCCCTTCGGCGAAGTACTTCATCGAGATCTTCTTGAATTCGCGTACCGAGTACAGCAGGCGCGGCTCTTCAAGGCCGGTCGCCTCCCGGATTCGGTGCGCCACCTCGATGCACTCCTCGCGGCTTCTGCCGTGGATCATCGTATAGAGGTTCGCGGGCCACGTGGGCGCACTCGGCCGCTGGTAGACGTGGCTGGCTTCCTTGAACGTCGCCATGATCTGGCCGACTTCCTCGGCGCGCTCCTCCGGGCAATGCCACACGCCCATCGCATTCGCCGAGAAACCAGTGCGGTGGTGCCGGATCGCCGCGCCGAAGCGCCGGATGACCCGCGTGTCGACCCACTCGCGCGTACGCTCGAGCACCCAGGCCTCGTCCACGTCGTAGCCGCATTCGAGCAGCGTTTTCGCGAGGTCGAGGAACGGGCGCTCAGTGATGTGCAGGTCGCCCTGCAGCAAGCGCGCCAGCGCCTTCTCCTCGCGTGAGAGCACGACCGCTTCGGTCTCGGCAGGCTTGGTGAACTTCGGTGCCTCGGTGCGCGACTCGCGTTCGCCGGTGAAGTCGAAGTCGACTTTGATCTTGAACAACCGCGTCGCAGGCAGGTCGAGGATGTCGTCGATGCCGCTCACCTCGGCGATCTCGTCGAGGATCGCCTGGATGCGGGCCGCGTTGTGCGCGATGAGCGTGAACCACACGTTGTAGCGGTCCTCGCGTTCGTAGTTGTGCGTGACGTTCGGGTACTCCGAGATGAGCGCGGCGACTTCCTCAACCCGGTCCTCGGGCACCGCGATCGCACAGAGCGTGCTGCGGTAGCCAAGCCGATGTGAGTCGAAGATCGCACCGATCCGCCGGATGACGCCCGCGGATTTGAGGCCGCGAACGCTCGCGAGCACATCGGCTTCGGTCACGCCGATGTCTTTGGCGAGCGTCTCGAACGGCCGCGGCGACACCGGGAACGACGCCTGGATGCGATCGAGCACCTGGCGATCGAGATCGGTGAGCTCAGTGGTCGTCACGCCGGCTCCTCACATTCGCCGCGCATGGATGCCGGCACGTACACGCAGTAGGGCTCCTCGGCCAGGTAGTCACCGGTCACCGAGAGCGCCCGCGCGCGGCACCCGCCGCACACCGCCTTGTACTCGCACGCGCCGCACTTGCCCTTGAGGAGCGAGTAGTCGCGGAGCTCGTTGAAGACCTTGGACTCCGTCCATATCTGCGAGAACGGCTGTTCTTTCACGTTGCCGAGCTGCATGTCGAAGTAACCGCACGGCTGCAAGTCGCCCACGTGGCTGATGAAACAGAACGTGATGCCGCCGAGACACCCTCGCGTCATCGCGTCCAGGCCGTACTCCTCGCGGGTGACCTTCTTGCCCTCGGCCTTGGCCTTCTGGCGGATGATGCGGTAGTAGTGCGGCGCGTCGGTCGGCTTGAAGTGCAGCGGCGACGTCTTCTGGCGCTCGTAGGCCCACTCGAGCACCTTCTCGTACTCCTCGGGCGGCAGCTCCTTGTCGAGCAGGTCCTCGCCGCGGCCGGTCGGCACGAGCATGAAGATGTGAAACGCGTCCACGCCGAGCGACTCGGCAAGCGTGTGCATCTCTTCCATGCGGTCGGCGTTCATTGTTGTGACGGTCATGTTGATCTGCACGCCGACGCCGTGACGCTTGGCGATCTTGATGCCCTCGATCGTTTTGTCGAAGCAGCCGGGCTCGCCGCGGAACGCGTCGTGCTCCTCGGCGTTCGGGAAGTCGACGCTCACCGAGATACGCGGGATGCGGTGCTCGGCCATCTTCGCGGCGATCTCGTCGGTGATGAGCGTAGCGTTCGTGCCGATGACCGGCATGGCGCCCTTCTCGTGGGCGTAGTCGATGATCTCCCAGATGTCGGGCCGCATGAGCGGCTCGCCGCCGGTGAGGATGATGATCGGATTCGTGATGGTGACGATGTCGTCGATGCTGCTCTTAATCTGGTCGAGCGAGAGCTCGCCGTGGTAGTGACCGAACTCGGCCGAGGCGCGACAGTGCGCGCACGACAGGTTGCACGAGCGCGTGATCTCCCACGCGATGATGCGCGGCGCCTTGATGCCGGTGCGAGCCTCGTACGCGGCGGCGGCCTCGCCGCCACCGGGCCGGAACCCCATCGACCGGGCCCCACCATGCCGCTGCACGCCCGCTGGATGACCGCCCGGATGCCCGGGCGCTGAGGGGGCACCCGACGCAGCCTCTGCAGCCGCCGAAGGCGGCGAAGCCAGCAAGGAGGGCGCCCCCTCAGCGCCCAAGCCCATCGGGATACCGACGCCGGTCTCGCCGCAGCCCGCCATGGCGTCGGCCATCTCCTGCTCGTCTATCGTGGCGCGCTCGTCACCGAAATCCTCTTCGAGTTCAAGATCGGGACGTGCATCCGCGTTGCCTACGTTGTCAGCCATTCGTTCCTAGCCTTCCTTGAGCCAGCGTGCGGCGTCCTTTGCGTGGTAGGTGATGATGAGGTCCGCCCCGGCGCGCTTGAAGCCGAGGAGCGTCTCGAGCACGACGCGCTTCTCGTCGATCCAGCCGTTGAGTGCTGCAGCCTTCACCATGGCGTACTCGCCGCTCACGTTGTATGCGGCGGTCGGGTAGCCGAAGTCCTCTTTGACGCGCCTGATGATGTCCATGTACGCGAGCGCCGGCTTCACCATAACGATGTCCGCGCCCTCTTCGATATCGAGTGCGACCTCGCGAAGCGCCTCCTCGGCATTGGCAGGGTCCATCTGGTAGCCACGCCGATCGCCAGAGGTGGGCGCGCTGTCGGCGGCATCGCGAAACGGCCCGTAGTACCCCGAGGCGTATTTGGCCGAGTACGCCATGATCGGCACGTCCGAGAAGTTCTCGGCGTCGAGTGCTGCACGAATCGCGGCCACGCGGCCATCCATCATATCGCTTGGCGCAACCATGTCTGCGCCCGCCTCAGCGTGGCTGAGAGCCGTGCTGGCGAGCATCTCGAGGGTGACGTCGTTGATGACACAACCATGGTCGTCAAGCGCACCACAGTGGCCGTGCGACGTGTACTCACACATACAGACGTCCGTGATGACGTAGAACTCGGGATCGTGCGCCTTGATCGTGCGAATCGCCTGCTGCACGATGCCGTCCTCGGCAAACGCGCCGCTGCCCGCTTCGTCTTTCGTGGCGGGAATCCCGAACAGGATGACCGCAGGGATACCAAGGGCCTTGAGTTCGTCGATCTCGGCGGGAAGCATGTCGAGCGAGATGTTGAAGACACCCGGCATCGAGGAGACCTCGCGGCGGACGCCCTCGCCAAACTCGACGAACATCGGGTAGATGAGGTCGTTTGCGTCGAGCGTCGTCTCGCGCACCATCGCGCGGAGCGTCTCGGTCCGCCGCAGGCGGCGTGGCCGGTACGTGGGGAACTGCATGAGAACCTCCAGGTTGTCGAACGCGGGTCACGAAACCCGCGGGGTCCTACTCGACGAACTCGTCGATCTTGACGGTCGTAGCCGGAGCGGGAACCGGATGGGTCCGCTCGATCTTGCCGATCTTCGCGTCAACGAGACGCTTGTACGCAAGTGCTGCGTACACGGCAGCGAAGCCCACCGCAGCCCAGAAGAAGACCTGCGCGACAACAAAGACGACGTTACCCCAACTGCTGAACCACGTAAGGAACGGGCTGATTGCGGTGCTTTCA
>JBBQIR010000092.1:0-7098 GCA_038325105.1 Coriobacteriia bacterium | reverse complement strand
GGGGCACGGTGTCACCGGCCCAGTCCACGAACAGCTTGTCACCGTACTTGTGCGTCTGGTGCATGACCGGGTCGGCCGTGCGAAGCCAGGCACGATAGTGCGCACAATACCAGCTGTAACCGAAACCGTCGGGGTGCTCTGGCCGCGCGCCGAGGCGTGGTGTATGAAGGTCCCTGCCCCCTGACGAATCGGGCTACCGCGTCTACCAACTGCTCCCGATCGCGAGCCAGGACTTGAATGAGGCCTTGTCGCGAGTCGGCTTGGGGAGCGCAGGAGTTCCACGTTTTGTGTCCGAGGTGCTGGCGAGGCCGTATTTCCTCAATGAGCTCTCCTGCGCGCACTCCGTGATTGAAGCGTTCACGGGGGTCAATGGGAGGTCGGGTTCTTCAGTAGGCGATTACCTCCACGAAATCATGCCGGAGGTGGATGTTGATCTGGAGGCGGCGAATTCGCTCGTTGGTGAAGAGGATGATGACTATCCAGCCGGGGTGACTGACACGGGGTTCGTGAAGCGACTCCTGAGACTGCACGGCCTGATGACCGCCGAGAACCTTACCGGTGTAATCTGGAGCATCGTTACGGACGGCGGTGATGACTTCGGCCCAACGGCGGCGGCGATCTATCTGATGCAGGAGTCTCCCGAAGCGCAAACCGCGGTAATTGGCTCTCTGAAGGGGGCCAGCTATCGCTGGGCTGTTGAGGCGATGCTGGCCGCCGGCAAGGCGCAGTTCAGCGAATGGACGACCCTGGCGCTGGCTGCCGACATGGCCTCGCGAGCAGGGGAATCTGCTTCTAGCACTCGTGAGACCGTGGCAGGCTATTTGGCCGCACCACTCTTCGACAATTTCGCCGAATTCCGCAGTAGCCCTGACCGCCGCGCCTTGATAGCCGCAGTTCAGTCGCGATTGGTGGCCAGTGCGGGGGCATCCGGTGGGGTACCGGATTGGTTCCACAACTGGGCGCACCTGTTCGAGTCACCAGATGTTTCCGCAATTGGTTTCGCCGAGGAGCGGCTCGAAGACCCCAACTCATTCATCGGCTGGGAAGCCGCAGCCGCATTGCGGCGCGAATCGGCCCATCTCGGGGACGGTGGACGAGCTAGCATTGAACACGCGGCATATGGCTCAAACGCCGAGGCAGTATGTCGTGCCCTGTGGGTGCTGGGTTCAATCCCTCATGCATGGGCGGAACCGCTGGTCGAAAGATCGCTTAGTTCTTCTGACCTCTTTATCTCTGCAGCGGCTCGACGCGCGACCAGCGAGCGTGCGAGCGCTTCATCAGCAGTGATTTCGCCACGGCAGGGCTCCACTGCGCGGCCCGGCTTGGCGGCAGTGACTCCCGTTCCGCAACTCCGAGGTCCGATGACCAGCCTGTCCGATCTCATGGAGGCCGGTCTCGTGCTACCTGGCGATTCGCTCGTACGAGAGCATCCGTCGGGCGCTCAAATGCTGGTTGAGATTGTTGACCGAGACAAGTTCCGCGCCGGTGGAA
This sequence comes from Coriobacteriia bacterium, assembly GCA_038325105.1. GTDB lineage: Bacteria > Actinomycetota > Coriobacteriia > Anaerosomatales > Anaerosomataceae > WSXY01. The sequence goes on along the minus strand of JBBQIR010000092.1, from coordinate 5,607 downwards.
CCAAGAACTGCAAGCCATCCTATGAAGAGGCGGCTCAGCGCTTCATTCGGGATAAAAAGCTAAAGCCAATGAAGAAGGTTGGCGGGCTTGCCTTTTGGACGTTGAAGATAGGTGATAGGGAGACGATCAAGCTTCGCGAAATTGCCGAGCAGGGCGTCAGACCGTAGGGTTCCATGGCCGAGACCCCTCAAGAGAGCCGAAATACCCGATTTCTGCGACGCAGTCCGAGCGCTCCTGACCCTGTGTGTTTCCCATTATGTCCCCGAGGAGGAATTGCTGCTTCGCGGTCCGGTGTGTGTTCGGTGTAAGACAGATAGCTCATAGCCAAATGTGGCGCCCGAATATGTGTGGTCTGTGTTCGACCTCCGGCGATTCGGATGATCATCGCTCGCGCTCAAGGGTGCACGGCAGCCTGTAGTGAGGCTTCCACGCGAGAAACGCCGTGAGCAGCGATGCGAGTGTTTTGCCGACGCGAGGGTCTCTGCGTTGGCCCGGGCTTCTTCCGGAAGGGCCTGGCGGTACGCAGGGACTGCATCCAGGCCGCCGCGCTTCGCCCGCGGGCCTACCTGGGTCTAGCATGATCCGTTTCGCGGGCGTGTCGTGTGACGCTTGTGTCTTCCGGTTGACGCGAGCTGTCTAGGGTGTGGGTTCAGACGCCGGAGCCACGTCTGCGCCGCAGGACTTCCCTAGATTGCACAGGTGGCAGAGCGTCTGCAGATTGCTCGGACCGTTGCCACCCTTCGCGGCAATCGGCCTCACGTGATCGACATGAAGCCGCACGCCTTCTGCCGGACCGCGTCCGCATTTCACGCAAAGCCAGCCGTCGCGCATCTTGACCTCGCGCTTCAGTCGTTCCGACACATTGCGCGCCTCGCGCACAGTGACATCGACCTTGCCTGCGACGTCGCAATCGGGGCCAGCTGCGTCGGTGATCCCTTTACTGAACATGCCGGCCAACTCGCTTGATCCGTAGTAGGGCATTCCAGGCAACCGATACCGCTTGTTTCCCTGCAGGTGGCCCTTCAGCAGCGAGATTGCGAGGAAGGAATCTAGGAATTCCTCAGATGATGCGGGCTCGAGGAATCTCGCATGCTGCGGGTCGAAAGCCCCGAGCGAGACGAGCCCCTCATCGGTGACTTCATACCCCATGGCTCTCACGATTCCCAGCAGTGTCAGTTGTGACTGTAGGTTGGAGTTCTGCATCGCCTTTTCGCCGAACTCCTCCTTGAGTGCTCGCTGCCCAGTGAAAATGAGGCGTGGGAGAATGCCCAGTCCGGCATCAGGGTTCTCGGGGTCCGCGGCGTCTGCGGTGGTCAGGTTCACCGAGAAGATCGGGGCCGAGCTCGCCTTGCCTAGGCTGAACCCCGTACCGCTGCCGAAGCACATGAGCTTCGCGTAGCCAAGTTCCGGATTGCTTTCATTGCATGCGGCAAAGAGCGCAACCCTGAGGGTGGCCGAACGATGGTAGCCCAAGTCAACCCGGTACACCTGGGTTCCTTCGAGGGCGTCGTTCGCGGCCGCCGTTGGTATCCGCTGAACCGGTACCCGGAACGCACCCACACTGATTTCAGCGAGTCGGACGCCACGAAGCGCGTCGGCTAGGGCAGCTATCGTGGCGAAGAGTTGGATATCGGACTGTCTCGTCATCGTGTTCCCCCGATCAACTCGGGTGCGTCGTCAACGCAGTAAGTGCGAACCACCCCAGCAACGCCCTCTGATGGCGGCACCTCGTGCCGCACGACAAGTACGATCCCATCGTCCCTCATCGTATGGCCTCGGTCGCACGCGACGCATCTGAACCCGTCTTTGCGCATGCGGTCGTAGCGATGGCCGAGAGTGAGCGCTCTGCGTCCGTTGGCAAGTCGAGTCTCGCACAGATCGAGAACCTTCCCCGTCGCAACGCAGTCAGGCAGAGTCGTGGTCGGCGCCAGCACTGGTAGGAAGTCAACATGGCATCCAGCGTTGCCAAGAAAGTGCGCTACATAGACAGTCAGTCGGAGAAGGCTCTCAAGCAGTTCGGCTGGGCCAGCGTCGAGCGGCACGCGCACAAACATGGCGTCCCCATGAAGCTGCACAACATACTCGAGCTGACCCAACAGGTCTGCTAGGACCTTGGCGCGCAGTTCACGGGCCTTGACGCTCACTCCAGTCGAACGGGCCATATCTACGCGCGCAGAAAGACAGCCACTCTCGGGACCGCCACTAAAGGCAAGTACTTGGGAGAGGACGCGTGGGGTGGCATCTGCCGCGCTGATCAGCGCGGATAGGGAATCGGGTGCCCCCTTGCCGAGAGAGAAGTGGATGCTGACTTCACCGGCTGAAAGGGGAATGCGCCAGGACCCCGTCGACGCATTCGTAGGCTTGCCTTCCGCCACGATGTCGATGACGAACGGATTCAGATGCAGAGCAGCGCAGGACGCGCTCGATAGGACCGCCAACGTCCAACCGATTGGGGATTCCCCCTCCGGACCGCTGTGCATGTCATCCCCTCTCTGAATCGCCCTGGGTTCAGTGGTGATTCGATTCCTTGGGTCCCACTGTACCTCTGGCGACCTGTTCGCGCAGGTGCCATCTCGCCCCGGTCGGCTCGATCCCATTGAGCGTCAGGCAGTCAGAGTTGCGATCATTCGGCGTCTGCTTCAGGCCGCTGCGTCAAAGTCAGCAGGCGTCAACAGGAGCGGGGCAACTCCAGCCCTGTACTTCTGGGATTCCGGACAGGCTTTGTGCGCGTGAGGTGGATGCCCCTCTAGGTAGCACTACGCAACCTCACCGTCTCCGCTCCGAACACCGCTAACGTCCGCTCCAACCACCCGTCGTCCCAGTATTCGATGTCGACCTCCACCCCATCGGCGACCGGACGTCCCGGCCCCCAGCGCTCCATGGCGTAGGCGGCTATTCTGTCGCTGAACGTGACGGTCGCGATCATTGGCTCGCCAGTCGGCCGAAAGACGCCGTAGGAGTACTTCGAAAGGTTGATTGGGCGTGGCTCGAACGGTCCCCCGACCTCGACCGTCGCGATCTTGTCGAGCCGGAAGCAGCGCTTTTCGCCCACGTGCGGGCCCTCGGCCAGGCGCGTGATCGCGTACCAGAGCCCGCGTTCCATCCGCAGGTGGTAGGGCTCGATCCCAACGGCGTAAAGGTTGCCGCCAGCTCCCGTGTAGCTGATCTCGCACCGGAGATGCTCGCGGGTGGCATTGAGGATGGCGGTGAAGACCTCCTCGGCGGGGATGGGACCGCCGGCACTCCAGCAGCGGATTCCCTCGGGCGCGCCTGCTGCGCGCGCGATGGCCAGCTCAAGGTTCTCAAGTGCTTCATCCTCGGATTCGCCGAGTTCTAGCTCATCGAGGAAGCTGAGGAGGGAACTCGCCTCTGGCTCAGTGAGCCGGACCGTTTGCGGCTTACCGCGGAGCATGAGCGGGACGGTGTTGACTCGGACCTCGTTGCCCGCGATCTCGAAGCTGAAGTAGTTGGGGCGATCGTCGCTCTCGAACTCGATGTCCTGCAGAGCGGTCAGGTCCCCAGTGAGTGTTCGGGCGTCGGTGCCCAGCGCCTCGGCGGTATCAGCGAGCTCCATCGGCACGGAAGCGTCATGGGCGCGCAGCAATCGCGGAAGGAGAAGCGCGGTCCTTCGCAGGCGCGACAACGTGTCAGCCACGGTTGGCCTCCATCTGCGCGCGCATGTCGACCGCGTAGTCGCGAGCCGATTCCGGTCCGAGCACCTGGGCGGCATCGCCAAATGTCATGAGCCACCGCACTAGCCCGTCGACGTTGCGCACGGACACGCTGAACTCGGTGCGACCGTCGCCTAACTCACGAGCGACGGCTCCGCTCAGGTTCGCTCGCGCAAGATGCACCACGGACGGTGCGAAAGCGATGGTGACGAGCGTCTCGACATCGCCGATAAGCCACGGTGGACGGATGTAGTCGGCTAGGTCGAAGTCGGCCGGAACCTCGTACTGCGGACCCTTCTCGGCAGACTTCTCGGCGGGGCGACCATGCATCCGCGAGATGCGGAAGGACTTGATGCGGCTGTCCGCGAGATCGCGTCCGACGGCGTACCAGAGGCCGACGCGCTCGCCTACGCCGTAGAGCTCGACAGCGCGCCGGGACTCGGCTCCATCGAGCTTGCGGTACACGAACTCGACCACGTGGCGCCGGCGCATGATCTCTGCCAGGCGGTGAAGGCGGGCGTTGATAACGTCGGCATTGCGCTCGGTGCGTGGCGTTTTGAAGGAGACGCTTACTGGCAGGTCGTCGTCGAGTGTGGTGCCCGGCAGGAGCTTCGCGATCGCGCCTAGCGTGTCTTCGGCGACGGGGAAGTCGGGCGCTGACTTGGCGAGTGCGGCGACGATTGCGAGCACGCCCAGCTGCTCGGCAGTGAGCTGAAGATCGCTGCTTGCATAGCTCTCGCGGCTGAGGCGGTACTCGGGGATTGGTTCATCGAGATTGCCTCGGCGGACTTCTCGGCGTTCGATGACGAATCCGAGTCGCTCGAGGTCCTCGAAATCGCGCAGCAGCTTCTTGCGTGCGCTCTCGAAGGTGGTCTTGAGAGCGGCGGGCGTGATGCCGGCGGCGGCGATCTCGCGAGCATCTGCGGCGGCGAGGTAGCCGTGGACTGCTGTCAGGAGCGCGCGCAGGGTTCGCCAGCGGTCGTGCTCGGCGAGGTACGCATACAGGCGCATCTTGCGCTCGTATGCGGCGTCGGCTCTTGGCGGTGCAGCTTGCGGCTTCATGTGGACCCCTTTGGAGCATTGTGGCGCAAGCGGCGCGCGAAGGGGAGGGTTGACCGGACGACGTGCGAGTGCGATTCTGGAGTTAGTCGAATGACTAAGGAGCGAAGTCGAATGACTACATCTGAGAAGACGCATGCAATGACGGAGGCGGAGTTCCGCGCCGCTCCGGCATCAGCACTCAGCTTAGCCGACGCCGGTACGACCGTTCTCGTCGAGCGTGCGGGGATTATCGTCGCCACGTTGCTGCCTGGGCGCGCGGCCATTGAGGGTCTCCCCACAACGGCGCGCGAGGACGCAGCCACCTATGCGGTGGAGCGCACGAGGTTGGGACCTGAGCTGCCCACCGCCACAGCGTTGGTTCGCCTGATGGGGGCACCCGCTACCCGCAAAGTGCTCGCGGTGTTCCTGCGTGAACCTGACCGCGAGACTCATCAGCGGGAGGTAGCGCGTCGCGCGGGGGTGGGCCTGCGTTCGGCGCAGATTGCGTTGGCTCGACTTGAAGCGCTGGGGCTGATTGAGTCTCGGCGCGACGGAAACCGCCTCTACTATCGGGCCGCGCGCGACGAACGGTTTGAGGATCTGCGCCGATTGCTGTCGCGGGAGCTCGGTATCTCTGAGGCACTTGTTCGGCATCTTGGAGAGGTGGGATCGCGCATCCGCTGGGCATTCGTGTACGGATCGGTGGCGGCCGGCGAAGATCGCTTAGGCAGCGATGTTGACGTGATCGTGGTCGGCGAAGTGACCGATGATGAGCTGGTCGGCCCCATCGCCGACGCTCAGCGTGAACTCGGCCGCGAGGTTGATGTGACGCTCTATCGCCCCGAGGAGTTCCGTAGGCGCCTTGACGCAGGCAACCACTTCTTGCGCACAACGG
>JBBQIR010000091.1:0-7121 GCA_038325105.1 Coriobacteriia bacterium | reverse complement strand
AACGCGGCGGACTCGCTGTCCGTCTCCCGGACGACCCAGCCGCCCCGGACGCGCTCGAGCGCGCCGCCCTCGACGCCGAGCGTGAAGGAGAACGACGTCGGAGCTGCGGCCGAGGCCAGCACGACCGTTTGCTTGAGGCCGCCTTGAAGCGACTCGTAGACCAGGTCGGTCGAAGGTGCGACGCCCAGGTAGCGGGCGGTGTCGCCGAGCGCGACGTGCGCGCCTTCTGCGATACCGAGCATGTCGATCGTGACGGCGAGGTCCCCTCGCTCGACGCTGACGGGTTTGCCCGATTCGAACGGCCCTTTGAAGCGGGCGGTCGCGCCGGCCGCCGCGCTCTTGTGGCTTCCGGGAGCGCCGTCGGTCACGAGGGTCGTGTCGATCGGGACCCAGGTGCCGTCAGGGAGGCGGTAGTTCACCGGGGTCGCGGAGACGATCGCGCGCATGGTGCCGTCAGGCAGGCGGTAGTGGGCGGAAAACGCGTCGCGCCGGGTGATGTCTTCGGTCGAACCTGCGGGAAGCTCGACCGAGCCGACGGTCAACGTGGCCGCGACGGGGGCGGGCTCCTCGGCGTAGGCCACGGCGGGGAGCGCGGTCAGGAGCGGGGTGGCGACCAGGACGAACGCGAGCAAGGCAGAGATGGATCGGGTGTTTCGCGCGCGTCCGGTGCCTGTCATTGAGCGACCCCTTGTGCAAGATGACGTTTGCCCTCGCGTCGACTGTCTACTCGGCACCTCGTTACGTCAATAACGATTCGACGGGTGGTCAGGCTGTGATAGGCATCACACGCGAGAGGTCGCTCGCGTCATCTTCGTGTACGTAGTAGCCCTCACTGTTTCCTTGTGTGAAGGACATCTGTCCGCTATTGTGTCCTTTACGAAAGGCAACCCATGGACGTAATCGAGCAACTCATCGTTGACTTCCAGGAACGACCGCTCCCCGTGGTCAGTCCACGACTCACGACGTTTCCAGACGCGCCGAACATGGCCCGAGCCATTATCGGGATGCGCCGATCGGGCAAGACGTATCTGCTCTTTCAGGAGATGCAGCGCCTTATCGAAGCAGGAGTCGACAAGAACCGGCTCCTCTACGTCAATTTTGAAGATGATCGCCTGCAGCCACTTGGGCTTAACGCGCTCGACCGGACGCTTGAGACCTTCTACCGGCTCAATCCGGCGGCCCGCTCCGAAGGTGCGTATCTCTTTCTGGATGAGATCCAGGCCGTGGACGGCTGGTCACGCTTCGCGCGCCGTGTACTCGATACCGAATCGGCGCGCCTCTACGTGTCGGGGTCGTCAGCCAAAATGCTCTCAACCGAGGTCGCCACGGAGTTCCGCGGACGCGGCTTCGCGGTGGAACTACTCCCGCTGAGCTTCGCGGAGGCGCTACTGTACTCGGGTGTCGAGCTGCCCGCGGGAAGCCCCGGGTCGCGGATGCGATCGCAACTGGAGGCGGCATTCAAGAACTACCTGCGAGTCGGCGGATTTCCCGACGTGCAGGGATTGGCCGAGGTCGAGCGCATCCAGACGCTGCAGGACTACGTGCAACTTGTTCTGCTTCGAGACATCATAGATCGCCATGAGGTCAGGAACGTCCACGCGGTGCGATTCTTCGCGCTCGCACTCCTGCAATCGTTCAGTTCGCTCACGTCGGTGAGCAGAGTGGCCAACGACCTGAAGTCCCGAGGCATCGCGGTCGGTAAGGACACTCTGTACGACCTTCTCGACCACTTCACCGACGCCTTCTTGCTGTTCACGATCCCTATCTTCGACCGTTCACTGCGGGTCCGAGAGGCAAACCCGAAGAAGGTGTACGCGATCGACCCCGGGCTCGCGTTTGCAGTCTCCCCCGCCGGCGTGTCTAACCTGGGCGCTCGACTTGAGAACTGCGTGTACCTTGAGCTGCGCCGGCGCTTGCGGGGCACGCGTGACGGTGCCATCTCGTACTACACCACAGCCGCAGGCAACGAAGTTGACTTCATCGTCGGCGACCCCGAGACCGACCAAACGACTCAACTAGCGCAAGTCTGTGCGGACATGTCGAGGGCTGACACTCGCGGTCGCGAGGTCCAGGCGCTGGGAGACGCGATGAATGAGACCGGCTTGCGCGAGTCGACGATCCTAACGATGTACGAATCCGAGACCATCACAGTGGACAGCGGCGTCATTCACGTTGTGCCCGCGTGGGCCTGGATGTTGGGGATCTAAGCGCGCCGAGGCGACGGCGTGGCTCGCACTAACTGCTACTTCCCGCTCGGGACCCCGCCCCGCTTCTCGATGTACTGGTCGCGCAGCGCCGCGTCGGCGTCCCATGAGCGGTAGGCCGCATCGCCGCGGCGATCGGGAAGCGCGTACGTTGCGGCGAGGTAGTCGGCGAAGACCCGCGACGCCTTCTCGGCACCGCGCCAGTTGAGGTGACCGCCGTCGAGGAAATCCGTGGTGTAGTCAAGGCCGGGGACCGCTCCGGGCACGCTCAGGTCGAGCACGCGCACGTTGTCGAACTCGCCCTCGATCTCCTCGGCAGCTCGCGTGAGGTAGTAGGAGTACGCCTCGGGCGGACCGGTTGGCGTGAGGAAGAGCAGCAGCTCGACATCGTTCTCGGCGCACATGCGGGCCATTGAACGCAACGCATCCAGGTTGTACGCGAGTCCTGACTCGGCGACCGCGTAGTCGCTCTGCGGACGCACGAAGGGCGTGGAGGATACTTCGCGCGATTTCATGGTGGGGTTGAAGCCCTTGAGGTACGCGGCCTGATCGTCCTTGCGCCCAAGTTCGAAGTCCGCCTTGGTGATATCGCTCCACCGCCCGTGGTACGCCCAGACGTCGGAGAGTACGTTGACCCGCATGTCTGCAGGCGTTGCGAGCCACGACGCAGCGAGCTTGTTCGTCGTCCACGGCATGAGCCCCACGTTCATGGCGTGGAAACTCGGGCTGAATGTGCGGGCGCTGTACGACACCGAGACCATCTCGAGCGCGATCACCTTAGGGTGCTGGGTTCGCAGCGACTCGCGCATGTAGTACTCGGTCACCTGCTGCATCTGTGTGGGTCCACCGAGAATGAACGACGGGATGCCGCGCTCGCGCCACACGAAGGCCGGGTCGATTCCCGCGAACGCGTGCGACGAGCCGAAAACGAGCACGTCGGTGCTGTTCTCTCTGAGCGCGAAGAAGCTCTCCCACGGCGCTCCACCAACCGCACCGGCGCGCGACGGCTTCAGCACGGCGCCCACGTACGCGACCTCGATCGCCAGCATCACGCAAAAGAGCACGCACGCGATGACGCGGCGGAGGCGGATATCTCGGATGAGCGGTCTCATCGGCATCTCAGAACTTGAAGTAGACGAAGTCGGCGGACTTAAGCGACGGCCCGTACGCGCCAAAGATGAGCACGACGAGCGTTGCGACCTGGTAAAACGCCCAGCGAACCACCACGGGCTGGCGATAGACGAGCGTGGGCAGGTCGATCTTCGCCGAGACGAAGTCGACAGCGAACACGATGAGCACGCACACGGCGGTCAGGATCACCTCGGGCTGGTCGAGCCCGATCTCGAACGACCCGAGATGCTTCAGGAACGCAGCGGTCGGCACGAACATGCGCGGCACGATGTAGAACGCGTCGGCGAGCGTCTCGGCGCGAAAGAAGACCCAGCCGATCGTCACAAGTACGAACGTCGTAATCGTTGAAAGGACGCGGTGGAGGCGCCCGTCGCGCGCGATGTGCGAGATGGCCAGCGCGCGTTCGCGAAGCGGTGTCAGCAGCTCGCCGGCGATCTGGTAAAACGCGTTGAGCAGTCCCCAGAAGAGGAACGTGAGGCCGGTGCCGTGCCAGATGCCGCTCAGGGCGAAGACAGCGATGATGTTCGCGTACCGACGGACCCGGGACACGCGGCTACCGCCGAGCGGGATGTACACGTAGTCCTTGAGCCAGCCCATGAGCGACATGTGCCAGCGACGCCAGAACTCCTTGATCGAACGGGATGCGTACGGGCGGTTAAAGTTCCGCAGGAGGTCGATTCCGAAGAGACGCGCAGCCCCGCGCGCGATGTCGGTATATCCCGAGAAGTCGCAGTAGATCTGAATCGCGAACGCGACACTCGCGGCCGCTAGGACGAGACCGCTGTCGGCGTAGGCATGCGGATCCTTGTAGACGGCCGCGACGAACACCGCGAGGCGATCCGCGACGAGCGCCTTCTTGAAGAAGCCCCACAGCATGAGGAGCAAGCCGGAGCGCATCCCCTCGAACGAGAAGGTGTGCCGCTCGGCAAGCTGCGGAAGAAGCTGGCCGCCGCGTGCGATCGGGCCGGCGGCCACATGCGGGAAGAAGGCGATGAAGAGCGCGTACCGGGAGACGTTGCGCTCGGCGGGCAGCTTGCCTCGGGCAACATCGACGAGGTAGGCGATCGTCTGGAACGTCCAGAATGAGATTCCGATCGGGAGCGCCAGCTTGAGGAGCTGAATTCGGCCGTCGGCCCCGAAGAGCGCGAGCCCGCTGTTGAGGACGTCTCCAGCGAAGGCGGCGTACTTGAACACGCACAACACGGCCACAACCAGCGCGATGCTTGTGCCGAGAACGGCCCTCGTCCTCCGGGGCATATGCAGCGACGTCTCGTCTTGCGGGAGCGCTTCTAGCCACCGCCCAGCCACGTATCCGATGGTGGTGACGATGATGAGCACCAGCGTCCACGTGCCGGAGAGTGTGGCGTAGAAGAAGTAGCTTGCCGCGAGGAGCCAGAGCGTGCGGGACCGAGAACCCGGGAGCGCGAAATAGACAGCGACTGCCAGGGCAAGGAAAAGCATGTAGGAGAGCGAAGCGAACTGCACGCGGACTCCGAGGCTCGTAGCCGAACGTGAAGCAGTCTAGCACAGGGCGTAGTGGCCGCCGGGCACTCCGACGGACCGCACCTACTCCTCGGGCGTCGCGCTTCCCGCCCGCTGCGCTTCGATAAGCGCCCGGCGTGCCTCGGCTACGTACTCGCGCGGCACCATGAGACGAACCGGTTCGAGCGCCGCGAAGTGTGGCAGGCCGGGAGAGCCGAAGATCGGCGGCGGATCGAGGAGTGCGGGGATACCGGCCGACTCAAGCACGCCCTGGTGAATCTGCAGCTCCATGGTCCCGCCGGTGCCCATCAACATGCCTTGGATGCTCGACTCGATCGCCACCCAAGCATCCTCGGGAGCGAGTTCTGAATCGCCAGGCGTCTCGAAGGTGCCGGGGAAGGTGAGGGATTCGCCTGCGGTCTCCTCGGCGGGAAGGACGGTCGAGCGGCCAAAGCCTGGGATCGCGCCGAGTACGCCCGTGATGCGCCCCAGTTGCGCGCGAGCGCGGGTGACCGGCGAGCCGTCGGGCATGGTGACCCGCGGGTCGACTTCAAGGAGCGGCCCGACCACGAACGCTCGCTCGAGCATGCGCGGATGCGGGATGGTGAGGTCCGGACGCTCCCACTCGTCGTCGCCGAAGAGCAGGATGTCGAGGTCGATCGTTCGCGGTCCGAAGCGTTCCGCGCGCACGCGCCCGAGCGCGTCCTCGATGTCACTGAGCCGCTCCATGAGCTGGTCGGCGCGGAGATCGGTCGCTACGACCGCGACCGCATTCGCGTATGCGGGCTGCTCGATGCCGCCCCACGGCTCGGACTCGTACGCGCGGGACACGCCGAGGCCCTCTGTCTCCGGGATCTCGCCGATCGCCCGGAGCGCCGCCGCGAGGTTCGCTGCGCGGTCGCCGAGGTTCGACCCGAGCCCGATGTAGGCGAGCGTCTTGTGGCGCTGTTCCTCAAGCCGTGGCCAGCCGAGAAGGGCGCGCCAACCCTTGGGGACCGCGGGTTCGTCGGTCGAGATCGGTATCACCGGCGAGTCCTCGCCGCGAACCGCGGCTTCGGCGGCAGCCAGCGCATCGGGGTCGTCGACCTCGACCGGCTCCATGTCCCACAGGATGCGATCGAACGGCACGGAGCCGCGGTCCTCGCCCTGGTCCTCATTGTCTGACGGCACATCGTCCCAGAAACTCATAGACTCTCCCCTTCGATTGCGCGCCACATCTTGAGCGTGCGAACGGTCGCTTCCACATCATGAACGCGCACGATATCGGCACCGTGTGCCGCCGACCATGCCGCGATTGCCAGACTGCCCTCGAGCCGGCGCGCGGGGTCCGGTTCGCCAAGCACCGCCCCGATGAGGCTCTTGCGCGACGCCCCGACCAGCAAGGGGTAGCCAAGCACCGCGATCTCGTGCAGCCGGCGCAGAAGCTCGAGGTTGTGATCGAGGTTCTTGCCGAAGCCGATACCGGGATCGATACAGATCCGCTCCCGGGCGATGCCGTACTCCTCAAGTGTCCGCGCCCGGCCGAGCAGATAGCTGGCGACCTCGTCGACGACATCGCCGTACCGCGGCTCTGCCTGCATCGTCTTCGGTTCGCCGAGCATGTGCATGATCACAAGTCCGGCATCGCACGAGCGGGCAAAGTCGACCATGTCCGCGTCGCGGAAGCCGGACACGTCGTTGATGATGCTCGCGCCCGCCTTTACGGCGGCACGGGCCACCTCGGCGTGCCGCGTATCAACCGAGACCGGAACGCCGTAGTCGCGGGCGAGCGCCTTGATGATCGGGCGCACCCGCATGATCTCCCGCGACGGCGAGACGTCGTCCGCACCGGGACGCGTCGATTCACCGCCGACATCGATCATGTGGGCGCCCTCGGTCACCATCTGGCGACCGCGTTCGACGGCAGCGATCGGGTCTTCATACGCGCCACCATCGGAGAATGAATCGGGCGTCACGTTGAGCACGCCCATGACGAGCGGGTCGCCAAGTGCGACTTCGAATCGGCCACAGTGCCATGTCCGCGCCACTCGCTACGCGCCCTTGATGAGCGACATCGCCTCGGCACGCGTTGCGATGTTGCGCTCGAAGATTCCCCGCACAGCTGACGTGGTCGTGATCGCGCCGGGCTTCTGTACGCCGCGCATCGACATGCACAGGTGCTCGGCCTCGATAACGACCATGACTCCCTGCGGCGCGAGGTGCTCCACGATCGTCTCGGCGATCTGTGACGTGAGACGCTCCTGAACCTGCGGACGCTTGGCGAACACGTCGACCACCCGCGCCAGCTTCGACAGCCCGCAGATG
>JBBQIR010000090.1:0-7136 GCA_038325105.1 Coriobacteriia bacterium | reverse complement strand
CGTGACCGGCGCCGGCCCGGGCGGCCTGCGCGCGATCCCCGCCGTTCGCGGCCGCATCGTGCGCCCGCTCCTCGGCGCCGAGCGCGGCGACATCCTCGCGTACCTGACCGGCCTCGGCCAGCCGTGGCGCGAAGACGCGTCGAACGCCGACACCTCGCGGCTGCGCTCGTGGGTCCGCCACGACCTCTACCCGCTCATCCGCCAGCAGAACCCCGCGTTCTCCGAGACGCTCGCGCGCACCGTGCGCATCATCGCCGAGGAAGACGCGCTCCTCTCGGAGATGGCGACCGCGTTCGCGCGCGACTTTGGCTCACTTGAAGCCGACCGCCTCGTCTTCGAGCGCTCGCAGATGCGCACGCTCTCGCGCCCCATGGCGCGTCGCACGATCCGCGAGGCGCTCCTGCGCGCGTTCCCGGAGGCGTCGCGCCTCGAGGCGGCGCACGTGGAGGCGCTCGTCGACGGCATCGCGGTCGATGGTTTCGCGCACGATCTGCCATTCGGCCTGCGTGCCGAGGACGAGTACGGTAAACTGACAATCTTCCGGCGCGACGATTCCGCTACGCCGGTGGCACCTTGTTTGCTCGAATGGCCAGGTACGTGCACCCTCGGCGCGCTCGGCTCGATTACGGCGCGCATCGCGGATGCGGGGGAGGTCACAGACGATCCCTCCTCGGCATATGTCGATGCGGATGTGCTGAGCGGGCCGCTTACGGTAGACGGGCCCCGGTCGGGCGATCGGATGACGCCGCTCGGGATGAACGGCACGAAGAAGCTTTCGGATCTGCTCACAGATGTGAAGGTTCCGAAACGGCTTCGGGCGAGCACCCCGGTCGTGCGCGATAGTGAACGGATCGTGTGGGTCGCAGGCGTGCGGCTCGACGAAGCGTACAAAGTCACCGAGGCGACCCGCCGTGTGGTGGCGCTCACGTGGACGAGAGACGACAATAGCAGGTGACCGGAGGTCGACCCGACCGCCGGCACGGGGGAGTGAAAGGACGCGTCGGATGCATCCGGACGTCAAGGAGATCGTGTACACCGAAGAGCAGATCCAGCAGCGCGTGCGCGAGCTCGGCGCTGAGATTGCGGCTGATTACGAGGGCCGCTCGCTCTTGCTCGTGGCCGTGCTTCGTGGAGCGGCGCTCTTCCTCGCAGACCTGGCGCGCAGCATCGACGGACCCGTGGAGATCGACTTCATGGCCGTCTCAAGTTATGGCTCCTCCACGAAGTCCTCGGGCGTCGTGCGCATCATCAAGGACCTCGACGAGGTCATCGAAGGGCGCGACGTTCTCGTCGTCGAGGATATCCTCGACACGGGCCTCACGCTCAAGTACCTGCTCCGTAACCTGGCCTCGCGCAAGCCGGCCAGCCTCGAAATAGTGACGCTGCTCTCTAAAGCGGGTAAGCAACGGGTACCTATCGACTGCAAGTACACCGGATTCGCAATTCCCGACGAGTTCGTGGTCGGCTACGGCCTCGACTATGCCGAGAGGTACCGCAACCTTCCGTACATCGGAATTCTCAAGCCCGAGGTCTACACCCACTAGCCCTCCGACAAGGAGTGTTGAGCTTGAATAGAAACCTGAGGACCGCGCTCCTCTATCTGCTCTTCATTGTTGTCGCGCTGCTCATCATCGCGAACAACTTCGAGTCGACCGGCAAGGTCGTCGAGTTGTCGTCGGGCGACTATGTGAAGGCGCTCAAGGACAACCGCGTGGTCACGGCCGACGTGCTGCTCAAGACGCAGGTCGTTTCCGGTGATTTCTACGCCGATAAGGCTGCCAAAGAGAGTAAGACCAAGTCGCAGTACACCACCACGTACATCAGCGGCGACTCGTTTGATACCCTCATCCAGCAGTATCCGGCTGTCCAGTACAATGCCGACACGCAGGACCCGCAGTGGTGGGTGTCGCTGCTCGTTCAGATCGTGCCGATCATACTCATCGTCGGCGTGATGTTCTTCTTCATCAATCAGATGCAGGGCGGCAACTCGAAGGTGATGTCGTTCGGAAAGTCGCGCGCCAAGCGGCTTACGCGCGATCAGCCGAGGATATCGTTCAAGGACGTCGCCGGCGTCGACGAGGCGGTCGAGGAACTTCAGGAGATCAAGGAGTTCCTGGCGAACCCCGGCAAGTTCCAGGCGCTCGGCGCGAAGATTCCGAAGGGTGTCTTGCTCGTAGGGCCTCCCGGAACCGGTAAGACCCTGCTCGCCCGCGCGGTTGCGGGAGAAGCCGGCGTGCCGTTCTTCACGATCGCCGGCTCCGACTTCGTCGAGATGTTCGTCGGCGTGGGCGCCAGCCGTGTGCGCGACTTGTTCGAGCAGGCGAAGGCGGCAAGCCCGTGTATCGTCTTCATCGACGAACTCGACGCAGTCGGCCGGATGCGCGGTGCCGGTCTCGGCGGCGGGCATGACGAGCGCGAGCAGACGCTCAACCAGCTGCTCGTGGAGATGGACGGCTTCGACCTCAAAGACAACGTCATCGTCATGGCGGCGACCAACCGCCCCGACGTGCTCGACTCGGCGCTTCTGCGTCCCGGCCGTTTCGACCGCCAGATCATGGTGGACCGTCCCGACCTCAAGGGCCGTGCCGAGATCCTCAAGATCCACACCCGCGGCAAGCCCATGGTCGATGAGATCGACCTCGAGGTCATCGCCCGCAGGACGCCCGGGTTCACCGGCGCCGACCTCGCGAACATGGTGAACGAGGCCGCTCTGCTCGCCGCGCGTCACGGCAAGAAGCGGATCGAGATGACCGAGCTTGAGGAATCCATCGAGCGCGTTATCGCAGGTCCCGAGAAGAAGAGCCGCATCATCTCGGAGAAGGAAAAACGGATTATCGCGTACCACGAGTCCGGACACGCGCTCGTCGGCCACGTGCTGCCGAATACCGACCCCATTCACAAGATCAGCGTCATTTCTCGCGGCCGCGCGCTCGGATACACCCTCGCGCTGCCGATCGAGGACAAGTTCCTCAACTCAAAGGGCGAGATGCTCGACGAGCTCTCGATGCTTCTTGGTGGTCGTGTTGCCGAGGAGATCGCGATCGGCGACATCACCACGGGTGCGAGCAACGACATCGAGCGCGCCACGAAACTGGCCCGTCAGATGATCACGCGCTACGGCATGTCGGATAAGCTCGGCCCGATCACCCTTGGCGAGCAGGAGCACGAGGTGTTCCTCGGCAGGGACTTCTCGAACACGCCGAACTACAGCCCCGAAATCGCCTACGAGATCGATAAGGAAGTCCGCCATCTCATCGACGAGGCGTTCGACAAGGCGTTCAAGATCCTCAGCGAGCGCCGCAAGCAGCTCGACCTCATGGCCGAGGTGCTTGTTGAGCGCGAGACGGTCGACAAAGCCGAGCTCGAAGCGCTGCTTGAGGACAAGTGGGACGCTTTTCTCGTGAAGGAGAAGGCGCAGCAGGCCGAGGACGACGCCAAGAAGGACGACGACGAGGCCGCCGGGGAGCCGGAGCCGGAAGCCGAGCCCGAGGACACGCGTCCGATCGTGGATCTGCCGCCGCTGTCCGGTCCGAGCGGGGTCACGACTGCGTAGCTCCGTACACCACTGAGCAACAGCAAGGCCCGTCGATCGCGGCGGGCCTTGTTTCTCGACACATAGATGTGTTACACATACATATGTCTTTGAACGAAAGGATGTGCCGTATTATGGAGAACCAACAACCGAGGCGACGCTGCTGCGAGGCAGCCGACGGCACACAGCGGCAGATGGGCCGCGGTCGCGGCGCGCTCCTTGAGCCGATGATTCTCGCTGGGCTTGCAACCGCCGAGCAGCACGGCTACGACCTCATTCGCGCCATCGAGAACATGACAAGCGGTGCCGTCTCGGTCGATCCGGGCGGCCTCTACCGCACATTGCGTCGGCTGGAAGAGGACGGTGCCGTCGTCTCCGAGTGGGTGGATGCCGGTTCCGGTCCCCAGCGCCGTGAGTACACACTGACCGAGGAGGGGCATGCGATGCTCCTCCATTGGCTTGATCACCTGCGCGAGCGGCAGCAGCTCTTTGCGGTCGCGGTCGCCGCAGTCGAACAGGCCGTTCAAGCGAAGGAGCACCAGGGATGAGAATCGCGCTATCAGCACTAGGACCGGCACTCGACGACACCGTCGACGAGCGGTTCGGACGCGCCATGCACTTCCTCGTGTACGACACGGACACGCGTGAGACGCAGGCCATCGACAACAGCGAGAACCGCAACGCGCTTCAGGCCGCGGGAATCGCTTCGGCCGAACTGGTGGCCGGCGCCGGAGCCGGGGCGGTCATCACCGGTCATCTTGGCCCGAAGGCGTTCTCGGCGCTCCAGATTGCGGGCATCAAGGGCTACTCGGGAGTTGGTATGACGGCGCGCGAGGCCATCGAAGCATTCGAGGCCGGCACGCTGGCGGAACTGACCGAAGCGGGAGAATCCCACCAGGGCTGATCCACGGAGAAGAGAGGTTCGGAGAATGAGCGAGCGTATCGTACTTGCGGTTCCGTCTGTTGGCGAAGGCGGCATGGATGTTGAGCGTTCCGGACACTTCGGCCGCTGCGATTGTTTCACCGTCGTGGATATCGTAGATGGTGCCGTTGCCGGCGTCCGCATTGTGGCCAACCCGCCGCATGTCGAGGGAGGCTGCCTCACGCCGGTCAATCTGCTCGCGGGAGAGGGAGTGAACGCGCTCGTCGTCGCTGGCATCGGTGGACGACCGCTTGCGGGCTTCAACGACGCCGGTATCGTCGTCTACTTCGACAACGAGCGACCCCTGGTGAGCGACGCGGTAGCGGCGCTCATCGCCGGTGAGGTCGAGGTCATCGATCCCGGCTACGTGTGCGGCGGTCACTAAGGCATGGCGGTTCACGGGATGTTGCCTGGCCGGCGACTCAAGATCGCAATCGCGTCCGGCAAGGGCGGAACGGGCAAGACGTTCGTGGCGACCAACCTGGCCGTAGCAATCGCGCGCACGGGCACACCGACCGCGCTGGTCGACTGCGACGTTGAGGCGCCAAACGACGCGCTCTTCTTGCCGCCGGCTGCCACCGAGATGCACGCGGTGAGCGTTCCTGTCGCCAGCGTGAACCCGGAGGCATGCACGGCTTGTGGCGATTGCCGTGACGTGTGCGCGTACGGCGCTCTGAGGGTGCTCGGGAAGTCCGTCGTTGTGTTTGCCGAGTTATGCCACGGATGTGGCCGGTGCACCGACGCGTGTTCGACCGGTGCGATGTCTGAGGTCTCCCACCGGGTCGGCGAGGTCGAGTCGGGTGCGGTCCCGCGTGACTTTGCCGATCCGGGAGGCATTCAGCTGGTGACTGGACGGCTCGACATCGGCGATGTGAAGGCGCCCAACGTCATCAAGGCCGCGCGGCGTCGCGCCGAGGTGTACTCGCGCAGCGTCACGATCCTCGACGCTCCTCCAGGTGTTGCCTGTTCGGCCGTCGCCGCAGTTCACGGTGCCGGGATGCTCGTGCTCGTCACCGAGCCAACGGCGTTTGGATTGCACGACCTGGATCTTATGGTGCAACTAGGGAGCGATCTCGGCATTCCCATGGGCGTTGTCATTAACCGTGACGGCGCCGGCAGCGCCGATTTGGACCGGTACCTCGCGGACCATGAGATCCCGATCCTCGCCCGCATACCGTTCGATCGGTCCGTCGCCGAGGTGTATGCCGAAGGCGGGCTCGTGCTCGACGTTCACCCTGATGCGCCCGGGTGGTTCGCGGACATCTGGGATGGCATTGCGCGGCTGACACTGGAGGAAGAATGAAGACGGTCGTGTTCGCGTCGGGTAAGGGTGGCACCGGCAAGACCACGCTCACGGCTGTCGCTGCCCACCTGCTGGCACCCGCGGGTCGGCTGGCTGTTGCTGACTGCGATGTGGAGGCGTCGAACCTTCCGATTGCGCTATCCGCCGTAACCACCTCCTCGGAGAGCTTCTCGGGTGGCGCCGTGGCGGTTATCGACCCCGAACTGTGCCACGGCTGCGGGGTCTGCCTGCGCGCGTGCCGCTTCGACGCGATCATCCGGCCTGACAGAAATCAGGCGTCATCGGTGTTCTCTGTCGACCCGTGGCTGTGCGAGGGGTGCGGGGCGTGTGTCCCGAAGTGCTCGTACGGCGGTTCGATCACGATGCACGAGCGCACGGCCGGGCAGGTCTTCTCGGGCACGTCAGCCGTCGGTCCGATCTCCTTCGGCCAGCTCGGCCCTGGCGAGGACCTCTCCGGCAAGCTCGTGACCGAGGTCAGAACCCGCGCGAAGGCCATGGCCGAGGAAAGCGGCGCCGAACTCCTGCTTATCGACGGTCCTCCGGGCATCGGCTGTCCGGTCATCGCGGCAATCACTAACACCGATCTTCTCGTGGCGGTCACGGAGCCGACAGTGTCCGGCGAATCCGACCTGCTGCGGCTCATCGCGCTCGCACGCCGCCTCGGCGTGAGCGTCGCCGTCGTACTCAACAAGGCGGACCTGTCCGTAAGCGGCGCCGGGCGAATCCGTCGGCTTGTAGCCGCCGAGGGGCTCGACCTCATCGGCGCGATACCGTTTGATCCGACGCTCGCCAGGACACTTGACCGGCTGGCGGGAGGAGCCTCGGCCGACACGCTTCTGGCCGAGGACGCGCCGGGACTCCTCGCGGCGCGCGATGTCGTCGCCGCGATTGCTGCCCGCATCGGCTGAGAGCAGACACCCGCGCGAACCCGCTTCGCCTCACGCCTACCAGCACCGGCCTCCGATGGGGGATACTGTGAGAGCAGTGTCCTCCATCTCCGATTCCGGGAGCGTTCTCATGGACCGAGAGAAGATCGAGCAGGGCGTACGCATGATTCTCGAGGGCGTTGGCGAAGACCCGGCGCGCGAAGGCCTGCTCGACACGCCGAGGCGTGTTGCCAGCATGTACGAGGAAATCTTCTCGGGACTCTCACAAGACGCAGCCGAGCACTTCCGCGTGACCTTCAACGAGGGCCACCAGGAGATGGTGCTCATCCGGGACATTCCGCTCTACTCGGTGTGCGAGCACCACCTGCTGCCGTTCCTCGGCCGCGCACATGTTGCGTACATCCCCGGCAAGAGCGGGCGCATCTGCGGACTCTCGAAGCTCGCGCGCGTCGTCGACGTCTTCGCCAAGCGTCCGCAGGTCCAGGAGCGCAT
>JBBQIR010000089.1:0-7229 GCA_038325105.1 Coriobacteriia bacterium | reverse complement strand
AGACGCTGGCCGGTGACGAGTTCCGTGCCGATCGTGAGAATCGCGGCGCTCGGTTTACCCGGCATCGTCGCGTCTCCCGGACGACCACGGTCCAGTGATGATGTCCCGCGCGTGGTAGAAGTAGTCGATCATCGACAGGATCGTCACGATGACCGCGAGACCCATCACGATCCAGGATCCCCAGTTGAGCACCGTGGCGGCTGTCGAGCCGGCGACTCGGGACGTGAGCGGGCTGTCTTTCACGATGAAGGCAGCGATCGCGACGATCTGCAGGATGGTCTTGAGTTTGCCCCAGGATGAGGCGGCGATGACCTTACCTTCGGCCACTGCGACCATTCGAAGTCCCGAGACGATGAGTTCTCGGCTGATGATCGTGAGTGCGATCCAGGACGGCAGGCTGTCGAGATCGACGAGCGCCACGAGGGCCGCGGTCACGAGAAGCTTGTCAGCAAGCGGATCGATGAACTTCCCGAAGGTCGTGACCTCGTTGCGTGAACGTGCCAGATAGCCGTCGACCGCATCGGTGGCAGCCACGAGCGCAAACACCGCTGCGGCGATCCAGGGCTTGGCGACCGTCCACCTGTCAGGCGACGGGATGAACTGCGGCCATTCGCCGAGGAGAACGACGAGGAACACCGGAATGAACAGTACGCGGGCGATGGTCACCCGATTCGCCGCGTTGTTGATGTCGCTCACGAGACCACCTCGCCGACCAGATCGTAGCCGATGCTGTCGATGATACGCGTCATGACAAACACGCCGGGATCTAGCTCCCCGGCGATCAGGACTTCGCCGTCGATCTCGGGAGCCTGACCGCAGGTGCGTCCGACGCTCATGCCTGGCTCGTCTGAGCCCTCCACGAGCACCCGGACGGTGTCACCGATGCGTGCCGCCGCCCGCTCGAGGCCGACGGCGTCGGCGATGTCGCGAAGCCGTTGGGCCCGTGCAAGGCGCGTGCGTTTGGGAATCTGATCGATCATCGCGCCGGCGGTCGTTCCCTCCTCGGGAGAGAACGCGAAGACGCCGACGTAGTCGAATGCCGCATCGCGCAGGAAGTCTTCGAGGATCTTCGCGTCCGCGCGCGTCTCGCCGGGGAAGCCGGCCATGACGGTCGTACGGAGCGCGACGCCGGGAAGTGCCTCCCGGATTCGGTCGATGAGGCCGAGGAACGTGGCGGCAGTGCCCGAGCGGCCCATGCGCCGCAGGACGTCGCGCGACGCGTGCTGGAGCGGCATGTCGAGATAGCGGCAGACGTTCTCGTGCGCGGCGATCGTCGCGAGCAGCACCGGCGTGACGCCGTCGGGCTGCACGTACATGAGGCGCACCCGAAAGTCGCCGGGAAGGGCTGCGATAGCGTCGATGACGGCGGGAAGCCCCACCGTAGTGGCGAGATCCCTCCCGTAGGCCGAGATGTCCTGGCCGATGAGCACGATCTCGCGCGCACCCGCCCCGATGAGGAACCGTGCTTCGTCGAGGATGCGATCGAGCGGCGCACTCACGTACGGACCGCGGATCGATGGAATCGTGCAGTACGCGCATGTGCGATGGCACCCGTCGGACACCTGCAGGTACGCGGTCGGACCGGGTGTCGTTCGACCGGGGGCGCTGCTTGCGTGGGTCGCAGAGGAACCGGTGAGTTCCGCGATGATCGCGACGAGCGTCCCCTCCTCGGCTACGGGAACGAATGCGTCGACCTCCGGGAGCTCGGTCGCGAGGCTCTCGCTGTAGCGTGACGGCAGGCAGCCGGTCACCACGATCCGCCTGCCCGCGCGCGCGGCCTTCCACTCGGCGAGCTCGAGGATGACTGAAACGGCCTCCTCAACAGCGTCGCTGATGAAAGCGCACGTGTTAAGGACCGTCACGTCCGCATCGGCGATCTGCCCGGTCACCTGCATCGCCGAGAAAGCGACGGCCGCCTGCATGCGGTCGCTGTCGACCTCGTTCTTGGGGCAGCCGAGGGTCTGGAAGTGGATGAGAGGGGTGCTCACGCGGCTGCTAGCGGTAGTTGCTGAACTGCAGCGGGATGCCGTAGTCCTTGGCTTTGAGGAAGGTGATGACCGCCTGAAGTTCGTCACGGCTGGCGCTCGACACGCGCACCTTGTCGCCCTCGATCGCCACCTTGACCTTGTACTTCTCGTCGCGGATCTCCTTGTTGATCTTGCGCGCGATCTCGATGTCGATACCGTTCACGATCGTGCCTGTGACACGGACGGTGTCGCCCGAGGCCGCCTCGATCTTGCCCCAGGTGATCGCCTTGAGGTCGATGTTGCGGCGCACGAACTTGGTGTCGAGCACGTCTTTGACCTGCTTGAACACGAAGTCGCTCGGTGCGGTGACGAGCATCGTTGCGGCATGCTTGTCGAGGCTGATGGTCGAACCGGTGTCTTTGAGGTCGTAGCGCTGCACCAGTTCTTTGGTCGCCTGCTGAACCGCGTTGTCGACCTCCTGGATATCGGTCTCGGAAACAACGTCGAAGCTCTGGTCCTTGGCCATGTGGCTCTCTCCTCTCGTTGACGCGCCAGCGGGCGCGGGAATGACTACTCCGTCGTACTCATCGTGGCCACGGCGATGCCGTCAACCGACTTGGTAGTGACCGGCTGACCGTCTCGCGTGACTGTGACAGCCGTGGCTTTGCCGATGCGGACCTCGGCGTTCTTGGTGACGGTCCACTCCTTGGTCGTGCCCCCGGCGAGTGTGCCCTCGTACGCCTTGAGGCCGTCGACCGTGACCCTGAGCCACGATGCCATTCCGTCCTTCACCGCGACCGTCAGCACGAATGCCTCGCCCGGCGCGGTCGAGGTCTCGCTGCCAGGTTCAATGGTGCCCGTGCCAGGCACCGTCTCCGTGGTGATACCGGGAACGGTATCTGTCGGCTCGACCGTTTCTGTCGCGGTCACCGGCGGAATTGGCGGAGGTGTCGTTTCTCGGTTGCTGAACGTACCGACGAGCCATAGAACGAGACCGATAACGGCCAGCGCGCCGAGAACCGCGAGCCAGGTGGCACGCGGGATGTGGTGCAACTGGTCGCGCATCGGCACGACGGTTCGCTCGGGCACATCCTCAAGGCGTGAACGCGTCGTCTTACCGCCGAGATCCTCCTGATATTCAGCCAGGAGGGGCGCTGCGGGAATGCCGAGGTACTTCGCGTAGTTCTGGATGAAGCCGCGAACGTACACCGCCGTGGGGAGCTCGTCGTAGCGGTCGTGCTCGAGCGAATCGATTTGGCGGGCCATGATGTTGGTAGCCGCAACGACGTCGTTGAGCGACCTGCCCTGCTTGCGCCGCTCGGCAGCGAGTTTCTCACCTACAGGCACGGGACTTCACCCGCCTTGAGCTGGTCGTCAGTCATTCGAGTTCCTCTCGATCCTTACGGTCGAAGACCTTGATAGATTCGAGTTCCTCGATGTCCGAGAGCACTTCCCGCGGCCTGCTGCCGTCGGGGGCTCCAACAATACCCTTCATTTCGAGCATGTCCATGATACGACCTGCCCGTGCGTAGCCGACCTTGAGTCGCCTCTGCAGCAGCGACGTCGAGCCCATGCCGCTCGTGACGACGATGTCGGCGGCCTCCCACAGGAGCGGATCGTCCTCCCCCATCCCGGAGTCGGTTCCGCCGCCGGTTGCCGCAAGTTTGAGGTGGAGAATCTCCTCGTGGTACTCGGGCTCAGCCTGTGCGCGCAGATGCGTCATGACCGCGTTGATTTCATCCTCGGTCACGAACGCGCCCTGGACACGCTTGGGCTTGGGCCAGGCCGGCGTTGAGAAGAGCATGTCACCGAGACCGACAAGCTTCTCGGCACCTGAGGTGTCGAGGATGACGCGGCTGTCGATGCCCGAGGAGACCGCGAACGCGATGCGGTTGGTGATGTTCGTTTTGATGAGGCCGGTGATGATGTCGGTCGACGGGCGCTGGGTCGCAACGATGAGGTGTATACCAGCGGCTCGTGCAAGCTGCGCGAGGCGGCAGATCGAGTCCTCAACCTCTTTTGCGGCGACCATCATGAGGTCGGCGAGCTCGTCGATGACGATGACGAGGTACGACATGGGCTCGGCACCTTCAGGCGCCTTGCCGTCGTGGAGCAGCGAGTTGTACTGCGCGATGTTGCGCGCGCCGGCCTTCTGGAGGCGCTTGAGACGCGCGTCCATCTCGGACACGGCCCACGCGAGCGCGGAGGCGGCCTCTTTGGACTCGGTCACGACCGGCACGTAGAGGTGCGGGACGCCGTTGTACAAGTTGAGTTCGATGCGCTTCGGGTCAATGAGAATCAGGCGAACCTCGGCCGGAGTGGCCCGCATGAGGATCGACATGATAATCGCGTTGATGCACACCGATTTGCCGGTGCCGGTCGCTCCTGCGATGAGCAGGTGAGGCATTGTCGCAAGGTCGGCGGTGATCTGCTCGCCGCTCACGTCCTTGCCGATGCCGAGGAGAAGCGGGCTCGGGTGGTTCATCGGCGGCCCGGCGAGCACGTCGCCGAGCGTGACCGTCGAACGAAGTTCGTTCGGGACTTCGATGCCGATGTAGGACTTGCCCGGAATCGGGGCGAGGATGCGGATGGTGGGCGCGGCGAGCGCGAGCGCGAGGTCGTCGGAGAGCGCGGTGACGCGCATGACCTTGATGCCGCGGGCGATCTCAACCTCGAACATGGTGACCGTGGGACCGGAGATCCAGTCGACGACGCGTGCGCTGATGTCGAACGTGGCGAGTGTCTGCTCGATGAGCGCGGCGGTGTTCTTCAGTTCCTTCTCCCCCGCGCGGCTGGCGGCCGCGGTTTGGGGCGACTTAGCAAGCGTCGATAGCGACGGAAGCTCGAAGCCCTCGAGCGCGCGCGGTGCGGCGACCTGGTGGGTCGGCACCGTGGGGCGCGCCGCCTCGGGGTCCGGTCCGCGGCGCGGCCGCTCCGTCGAAACGTCGCGTTCGCGCTTCTCGAAGTCCTCGATCGGCATCGTCTTAGCTGCACGCCGACGCGGGAGATCCTCCTCGTCGGCGTCCTCAAGCTCGGGCCGACGGAAGGCGTCGGTCACCCAGTCAACCAGTTCCGAGATGGACATGCCCGCGAAGACAAGGCCGATGAGTGCCACCGCCGCGAGGATGACGTATGAGATGGATGGCCCGAAGAGCGAGGTCAGTCCCCAGGCGATCCCCCCGCCGACGTATCCGCCGTGGGTGACGAGTGTCGCGGGTTCCCAGCGCATTGCGGCAGGCGCGCCGACCGACGCGATCGAGATGCCAGAGAGCAGCAGCAGCCCGAGCCCGATGCCGACGCGGGTCTCGTCGACGCGAACCGCGCGAACGAAGAACGTGACGGCCCAGAGCAACACGACGACCGGAATCACATACGCACCGACGCCGAACCCATGGCGCAGCGCGTCGGAGACGAGTTTAGGGACGAGTGCGGATGACTGCGTGAGTACCATCAGCCCGAGGGCGATGGCGAGCGCACACATCACGATGCCGATGACCTCGTGGCGGCTCTCGGCGTCGAGAACCGGCGCAGGCGGCGGCGTGGCGCGCCGCGGTGGCGTCTTCGCTCCCGCGGTGCGGCTCTTGCCTTTGGTCGACTTGCCTGTCCGGCCGGTGGGCATGCTGCGGGTCTCCTCGGTGGGTGGTTAGCCTACGAAGTTCCATACCAGTATGGCGGTACCAACGATTACCGTGTAGACCGCGAATGCGGCAAGCGAATGCTTGCGTACGTACGGCAACAGTATGGCGATCGCCGCGTAGCCGACTATGGCTGTCGTGACGAGCCCTACTATGAGCGGGAACGCCGGCGGCAGCGCCTCTCCTCCGACTATGACGTCGAGCAGGATCTTCTTGGCGGTCGCTGCGGTGATGATCGGAATCGAGAGCAGAAACGAGAAGCGGGCGGCTTCGTCACGTCGCATGCCGAGCGCAACGCCAGTCGCGATCGTGGTGCCCGAGCGCGAGAGCCCGGGAGCGACGGCGAAGCCCTGCGCGAAGCCGACGATGAGTGCGTGCTTGAGCGAGATGTCCTCTGCCGAGTCCGTGGTGCTCTTCACGCGCTTGGCGAGAAACTCAGCTCCGCCGAGGAGCGCTGCCGTCACGAGCAGGAACACGCCGACAATGGTGACTTGCGTCGTCATGGCAAGCGTCTCAACCTGATCGACCAGTGGCTCGAACGCGAGCGCGATGATGACGCTCGGAATGGTGGCGTAGATGAGGAAGAACGCGAGGCGACGGTCGCGCGCTTGCTCCGCAGCACGGCTAAAGAGGGCTGTCGCGAGACGCCAGACGTCTTTGCGGAAATATGCGACGGTGGCCGCGAGCGTGGATGCGTGAAGGACGACGTCGAAACCGAGTCCGAACCGTTCCCATCCGAAGAGCGCGGGCACCAAGATGAGGTGCCCGTCGCTAGAGATCGGCAGGAACTCGGTGACGCCCTGCGTTATGCCGAGGATGAAGGCCTGGAATGCGCTCACTAGACCTCCATGACGATGGGAATGATCATCGGGCGGCGGCGGCTGCGCTCCCAGATGAACTGGGACAGGGAATCGCGGAGCGCCTTCTTGATCACGCTCTGGTCGGTCACGCCTTCGTTGGACGTGCGCGCAAGCACCTTGGCGACGCGTTGACGAGCCTCTGCGAGGAGCGCCTCGTCATCGGCACCGGTGAGTACCAGGCCGCGCAGCACGAGCTCTGCGTCGCCTGCAACCTTGCCGGTCTGCGCGTCAACGGCGACGACAACCATCGCGATGCCGTCGCTTGAGAGCAGCTGGCGGTCGCGGAGCACGACTTCGCCAACGTCGCCGACATTGAGGCCGTCGACGTAGACGACACCGGACTCGACGTGCTCGCCGAGTTTGGCGGAGTTCTCGGTCAACTCAAGGCAACGACCGTTCTCGAGAATGAAGATGTTCTGCTCGGGAATGCCGACGCTCTTGGCCAGATTGGCGTGCGCGTGCAAGTGGCGGGTCTCGCCGTGGATCGGCGCGAAGTACGTGGGCTTGCAGAGGTTGAGCATGAGCTTGAGCTCTTCGGATGCGGCGTGGCCCGACACGTGAACCTGCGCGGAGCCCTTGTGGATGACGTTCGCGCCGGCTTTGAAGAGACGGTTGATGACGCGGCTGACGGCCTTCTCGTTGCCCGGGACCGGGGACGCCGAGATGATGACCGTGTCGCTGGACTCGATCGAGACCGTGCGGTGATCGCCGTTGGCCATGCGGGCGAGAGCCGACAGCGGCTCACCCTGGCTTCCCGTGGAGAGGAT
>JBBQIR010000088.1:0-7251 GCA_038325105.1 Coriobacteriia bacterium | reverse complement strand
CTTCGGCGCCCCACCCCAACCGCCGTGCCCGGAATCGAATGCGCGCGCCAATCCGCGAGTAGCGGCGTCCAGGATCGAGGTGTCGATTGCCGTGAGTGAAGCCGCGCGCAGCGAGCTACTGCTGCGAACGAGCGCGGCCGAAAGGCGACTGCCGGCTCCGACAAGTTCGTCCCGCTGTGTCTCCCACAGCTCGGTGATGCGCTCAAGGACCTGCGCAAAAGACGGCAGACCGTGGCGCGGTGTGTCGGGGAAGTAGGTGCCACCGTAGAACGGCTCACCCTCTGACGTCAGGAAGACGCTCATGGGCCATCCCCCATGCTCGGTCATCGCTTGGACCGCTTTCATGTAGACGGCGTCGATGTCCGGCCGTTCCTCGCGATCAACCTTCACAGAGACGAAGTGGCGGTTCATGAGCGCAGCGGTCGTCTCGTCCTCGAAACTCTCGTGCTCCATCACGTGGCACCAGTGACATGCCGAATAGCCGACGCTCAGGAAGACGGGCTTGTCCTGCTCTCGGGCGGCCTCGAAGGCCTCGGCGCCCCACGGATACCACTCGACGGGGTTCTCGGCATGCTGGAGGAGGTAAGGGCTCGTCTCAAGAGCCAGCCTGTTGGTCACACGCGTCTCCCAAGTCACCTGGACAGTCTCTAGGGGCAGATACCCAAAGACACTATTCTCGAAAGGAGTTCTCATGAGGACCATGTCCAACGGTATCTCGGGAGATTGACTTCATGAGCGAAGCAACGACGACAGCGCGCCTGCTGCAATTGCAGCGAGACACGTTCGGCTACTTCATCGCCGAGGCAAATCCGGCCAACGGGCTTGTCCGTGACACCAACAGACCCGGATCCCACTCCAGCATCGCCGCGGTGGGGCTGGGTCTCGCCGCCTACACGGTCGGCGCCGAGCGTGGCTACGTGACTCGCACCGAGGCGGTTACGCGTGCGCTCGCGACGCTGCGCTTCTTCCGGAGCGCTCCGCATGGCCCAGAGCCGGATGCGACCGGCCATCGGGGTTTCTACTACCACTTCCTCGATATGGACACAGGTAGACGCGCCTGGAAGTCCGAGCTCTCGACCATCGACACCACATTCTTCATCGCCGGCGTTCTGGCATGCGCGGCCTACTTCGATCTCGACACCCCCGAGGAGCGCGAGATCCGAGAGACCGCCGAGGAGCTCTACCGGAGGGTGGACTGGGACTGGGCGAGAAATGGCAGCTCGGCAGTAACCCACGGTTGGAAGCCCAAGACGGGGTTCTTGCGCTTTCACTGGACCGGCTACAACGAGGCACTGCTCCTCTACATTCTCGGTCTCGGGTCTCCAACACACGCGCTGCCGGTCTCAAGTTACGCGGAGTGGCTACGCACGTACCGGTGGAAGAAGCTCTACGGGCACGAGTTCGTCTACTGCGGCCCCCTCTTCGTGCACCAGCTCTCTCATTCCTGGGTGGACTTCCGAGGTATACAAGACAGCTACATGCGGGTGCGGGGCATCGACTACTTCGAGAACAGTCGCCGAGCGACCCATATCCAGCGTGCGTATGCGATCCGGAATCCGCGCGGCTTTCGAGGCTACGGAAAAGACATCTGGGGGATCACGGCCAGTGATGGACCCGGACCGGCGACTCTGTGCGTTGACGGCCGCGAGCGACGGTTCATGGACTATCGGGCGCGCGCACTACCCTGGGGTCCGGATGACGGCACAATCGCACCGTGGGCGGCTATTGCCTCTCTGCCCTTCGCGCCAGAGATCGTATTGCCGGCAATCGACGCATTCCATGAGCAGTACCCGGACATGGAGAGCATCTACGGGTTCAAGTGCAGCTTCAACCCCACCTACGATGCCGCCGGTGACGGCCACGGCTGGATATCAAAGGGCTACTACGGTCTCGACCAGGGGCCGATCGTGCTCATGATCGAGAACCACCTCACGGGCTGGTTCTGGGAGTTGATGAAACGCTGTGACCCCGTGGTCACAGGGCTGACGCGCGCTGGCTTCGACGGCGGATGGCTCACGGTCGACGCGGGCGGGTGAGCCGAGAGGCACCTAGCCGAGCAGGTCCTGCCGCCGGAAGCCGACCTAGCTTGACGGTGAGCCACGGTACGGAGTCCGCACTGACTCGTTCGAAAGGGGCGACAGCCAATGAGATCAGTCGCCTTCGCCGAACACGTCTGCGAACGGCTTCCCGTACGGCCAGAATGCGCCCTTCTCCCCCGCCTCCCAGGCCGCCTCCATCTCGGGACTGTCGATCTTCCAGTCGGACCTGATCTCGGCCGAGATCTCCCGTAGATCCAGGTGCAGCTCGTGAGTCGTCGGACGGCCCCAGTACCAGTAGCCGCAATATATCTTGTGGATGACGAGGCCGGGCTTGAGAACGATGGTGTGCGGGATCATCGGGTTGTGTGCGGGATCCGTGTACTCGGCGATGTCGAGACTCTTCTGCACGACGCGTCCCGGGTCGTGGAGGAAGGTCCAATGAGCGCCAAGTCCAGCACGCAACTCATTGACCTCCATGAGCGAATCGGTGGTAATCGTCACCAAGCGGGCGTAGCCCACGTCGATCTTCTTGCTGAACTCGACCAGCTCAGCAAGCTGGATACGGTCTTTGGGGCAGAAGTGGCCGCGAGAGAGTACCAGAATCATTGGGTCGATGCCCTGAAGCTCAGATAGTGTTCGGGGTACATTGCGCTGATCGCGCAACTCGTAGTCCGGGAGAACGGCTCCCGGAACAATGTCGGCTCGCATGATGCCTCCTAGTGAATCGTGCGCGTAGGGATATCCGGTTCATACCCGTTGCCCTGGACTTCCCCCTAACTAGACGAACGGGGCACCCGAAGGTGCCCCGTGTCTCGTTATATGGTCGGGCTGACAGACGCGTTTCTAACTGCTGCACGGGTCTGGCGTGGGTGCTGTTCAGCGGGCGGGCCGCCGCCCTCGGCCGTAGGCAAGCCGATGCCGCTAGCGGCGCCGAGCCTAGTAGTTGACGTGCGTCAGCAGGTACTCGAGGTAGCGCGACTTGAACTGCTTGCTCGCCATGCCTTGTTTGATGGGCGGCAGGCGCAGAATCACGCCGAGCACCGCGGCCAGCGCGCGATGGTTCCACAGCACGCGGTTGTCGAAGATCAGGTCCTGCAGGTCGCCGCGCTCTATCGCCATCACGATCGTGCGATGCAGCGAGTTCAGCGGCGTTATGACGCGCTCGGGACGCGAGCCTAGGCCCAAGGCGTTGCGCGTGCAGCTCCGCACGCACACGCCGCAGCCTAGGCAGATGTCCTCGTCAACCTTCGCCCGCCTCGCATTCGGGTGCGCCGGATCGTTCGCCGAGTCGAGCGTCATGGCCTCAATCGGGCACGCGATCACGCACTTCCCGCAGCCGGTGCAGTGCGCTTCGTTGACCCGGGGCAGGAAGTTGGAGGTGTGCACGGGGTTGAGCATCCCGAACTTTCGCGCCGCGACCATCGCCTCGCAGCAACACCCACAGCAGTTACAGATGAAGCTGACGCCCTCGCGCACGTTCTCACCAACCTGGACGAGGTTGCGCTCGTAGGCCTCCTGTAGCAGGTCGAGCCCTTCGCTGACGTCCACGGACCGCGCGTACCCGTGCTTGGCGAGCGCCACGGCTGAGTTGCCGAAGGTCATGCAGATGTCCATAGGCGCGTCGCAGTTGCGTCCGACATGGGACATCTTGTGCCGGCAGTAGCACATGCCGATGCCGCGGTGAGTGGCAGTGCGGATGATCTCGCTCGCACGTTCGTAGTCCAGCACGTGAAGCGCGTTGTCGTTGGTTAGCACAGGCTCATGGACGAATACGCGCCCGAGCTGGGTCTCGTCGTTAGTGAACAGCGCGCGGATGAACTCCTCTTCGACATTCATGTACTGGTAGAACAGCTCGCCGAGTAAAGCCTGGTCGATGTCGCCCCGGGTCCGCATCATCGAGAACTCGAAGAATCCCGCCATCGGTGGCGGCAGGATGTAAGTGGTCTCCCCGTCACGCTCGATGTCCACGAGGATGGCACGGCTCGCAAGTTCGTCGAGGACCTTGCGGGTCTCGGCGAGGTCCATCTTCAAGATCTTGGCAGCCTTCCTCGCGGTGAACGGTTTGATGGGGAGTTGCGCGACCACTTCGGCTTCGCGCTCGCTGAATAGTACGGCGAGGATCTTGTAAAGCGTCTCAGAGGGCGGCGCGCCCTGCGGGAACCGGTTCAGGCGGTCGACGAGTTCCGTGTAGCCGGACTTCAGAGTGACGTGAGACATCGACTTCCCTTCGGGTAGGACCTCTTCGCGGCGAGAACCTCGGACTGCCGCTCTGTGATTCGTTTGTAAGCTACCCAACTTCGGCCTATCTCGTCGCGCTGCGGTTAAGCAGACTTGAAAGCCCCATCCCGCGGGGTATGAACTGAACACGACAGATTAGCCGAGGTCTCATTGGCCGCCGCTCGACAATCGCACAGCATGGGCCTTGCGTGCGCCCTCGACGGTGAGCTGGCCGCTGATGATGTCGTTGAACAGACTGATGGCCAGCAGTTTCGCCAGCTCGTCCCACACCCCTCGCGTACCCCCGAGACGTTCGATCATGCGAGGCGTACACGGGTAGAATCGTCATGAGAGAGGTCACGTCACTCGCCCCTTAAGCACAGACGCTCGACAGTGATGATGCTCGGGCCGGGAGGGAAAATCAGCATGAATGAGTTCTTCGCCAGGATGGCCAAGCAGATATCTGCTGCTGTGGGTTCACCATATGCCTCCGCCACCGCCGCCGGTGCCGTCATTCTCTGGGCAGTATCGGGACCGGTCTTCTGCTATTCGCAGAACTGGCAGCTTGTCATCAATACGGGCACGACAATCATTACCTTCTTGATGGTCTTCGTAATTCAGAACGCGCAGAACAGGGATCAGAAAGCGCTTCAGTTGAAGTTGGATGAGCTTCTCAGGGCAACCAAGGGCGCCGAGACCGGATTCGTGGATCTCGAGAACCTCGACGACGTGACGCTGAAGGAACTCGAGCGTAAATTCGGAGCCCTGCGAGAAGAACATGCCGGTCATGAGAACGACGGGCATGAGGGTGAGACCATGCCCACGGGAGTCGATGAGGCCTGAGCGAGACTCCGACAGATTCAACCCGGTCCCTGGGCGACGTCAGGAACGTGACGCGGTCCGCGACGGAGGCCTGGGCCGCGACGCCGTTGGCCGTTTCGCGCATGGCTGGATGGAACTGTTGGCGGGCGCGATCCCGCCCCAACAAGGGGGCACCGATTCTGCGTCCGCGCTGGAGCGCAGGGCCGGTTGGCTCACCACAAGGTCGTGCCCGGCTCGCCCTTGAATGGTCCCTCGATCTCGCTCGTGATCCAGCCGCCATAGAAGTGGCCTGGCTGCGGCGTGACCATTTCGCCGTCCACTGTGGCCTCATCGAACGCCCAAGCGTAGAACGCGATGTGATCGACGAGGTCCTCATAGCCTGTGCTCGGATGCGAGTAGTACCAGGCGACGTTGCTTCGTCGCTCGCCGTCCACGACCAAAGAGTAGTACTGCGCTTCGCCCTTGTACTCGCAGTACGTCGTGTGCCGACTGGGCTCGAGGAACTCCATCGCCACATCTGCTGTTGGGATGTAGTAGACCGGCGGATGGCTCGTCTCAAGGATCCTGATCGGCCGATGCGTGCCGACGATCAGGTGGCCCAATGCCCCGGCCAGGATATGGCGATCGACGTGCTCAATCGCGGGCGGTCTCGGGTAGTCCCACACTGATTCTTTCGCGCGAGCACTCATGCGCATGGCCTTTCATGGAGTCCTCGGCTCGGCCTCGATTGCCTGCGCTACCATCGAGAACGGCGCTCCCCGCGATTGCGATGGAGATGTATGACCCGAAGGATACCCAAAAGTACTCCCTAGCTCTGCTGGGTAGATTCTCGCAGGTAGACGAAACGGGACCCCTTTCGGAGTCCCGTCTTGCATCTAATGGTCGGGCTGACAGGATTTGAACCTGCGACCCCTTGACCCCCAGCAGACGGCATTGCGTTCATGAGGGTTCGCGGAAGTACGCAAATCGCAGGTCAGGGCGTAATACCGGTCTACCACGAACTCTGGCGAACGCCCGCGAATTGAGTGCTGTTTACTACGGCGTTACGGCGGAGGGGCCCTTCGGAATCGATCTCGACCGAGCGAGCAAGCGCGTCGAGAATCATCCTGCTCGCCATCGTCATGCTCATGATGACCGGAGCCCCGCGATGAACTTGTTCACGACAGCGACCGCCTCGTTGCGCAGTCTTGCTTCCTCTTCTTCATCTTCATCATCAAGAAGGAACTTCGCGTAGTTCCCCGGGCCGTCCATGTTCACATGCTCGAAGTGGCCGGCGAGAAGACCAAGAGCCTCTTGGACGAGCGGCTCGTCGAAGACCGGACTCTCCTTGGCGGCTACCGAGGCGGCCTCTGGCCCACCTGGCCAGTTGAGAAGTACGAACACGATGTCATACGCATCCTTGAGCTTCTTGAGCGCCCGATCGTGGAGCGCGAACGACTTCAGCGTGACGAAAGGAACAAGGTTGGCCACACGGATGGTGGCGAAGGACTCGTCCCCGTCGAGGAGCTGTCCGCGAATCTCGCGCTCGATGTAGTCCCGCGCCACGAGGTTGGCGCCGCGGGTCTCGAAGGCGCCCAGCTTCGCTCCGGTCTTGTTCCTGGGACGAACAATGCTCCCGGGCTCGTCTCCCTGTTCGGTCAGGAACTCCACGACAACCGTCTTGCCGTCGATGTCGATGCACCAACGAAACGAGGCCTTGTTGCCGTCCTCGTCCTCGAACAGTCGAAAGCCGACAGCCTTGATGTTCGCGAGGAGGGTGTCGTAGGGTTCAGCGTCATCGGACGCGATGGCGATGCCGACTACCAGGTCGATGTCCGTGGTCCCGACGTGGGGAACCGCGTATTCGGGCAGTTTCTCGATCAGGTAACGAGGGACCAGCCCGCCGGCCAGAAAGATCCGCTTGTTCCATGGACCCGCGCATTTGAGCAGGACCAGCTGCGCCCTCTCACATAGGGCCGTGGTGTATTCGTCGTAGTCGGACGCCCTCATCAGCTCAGCCATCTATATCTTCAGGACCGTCTCCCTGAGGAACTCGGCCTGCTCCTCCCCTCTGCGTGGATCCTCGAGAAGGTCAGCATACAGCCGGATAGGGTTGACGACCTGGACGCCCTCCACCAATCGGTGCGCGTGTAGTGGTGCGTCGTCCTTCGCCCGCAGTACGGTTACGTTGCCG
>JBBQIR010000087.1:0-7383 GCA_038325105.1 Coriobacteriia bacterium | reverse complement strand
GAATAGCGGGCGACGACGGTGCCGCTCGCATCCGTCATGGCGATGACGGAGCCCATGGCGTCGACGTGGTAGGCGAAGGTCGTCGAGACGCCGGCGGTCTTCTGGGTGACCGAGAGCGGGATGCGCCCCGGGCCCCAGAGGTAGGTGTAGACCGTGCCGTCGGAGTCGCGCTCGGCGGCGATGGCGCCGCCCGACCACACGGACTCGGTCGTCTTCGTGCCGGAAGGCGTCGTGACGGTCTTGCGCTCGCGCATGCCGGTGATGCCGTACTCGTAGGTCGCGGTGGCCTCAGGCGACGCGACAGCGGCGAGGCACCCTGCCGGATCCCACGTGTAGGTGGTGGTCGCCGAGCCTGTCGCCTTGGTCGTGCGACGTCCGTAGAGGTCGTTCGTGTAGGTGGTGACGACAGAGCCGGTGACCGCGGTCGTCAAGCGGTTCTCGAGGTCGTAGGAGAAGCCGGTCGAGACGCCTGCGACCGTCGCGGTCGTGATGTTGCCGGATGGGTCGTAGCCGTAGCTCGCACTGCCGGCGCCAAGGTCGGTCCGCGACCAGGTCGCGATCCGGTCGGCGTCGTCGTAGGTGACGGTCTCAGAGGACTCGAGGTCGCCTGTGGAACCTGAGAGCACCCGGTGGCCCGCGATGCGGCCGCGCGAATCGTAGGTGAGCACGGACTCGGCCAAGTCGGTGTGGTACGTCTCGGAGGGGTATTTGAAGCCGAGCCGCACGGCCTCGAGGCGCCCGTAGACGTCGAACGAGCGCGTGTGGATCGACAGGTTCGACCAGATGCTCGACAGGCCGCCTGCACCCGCGTAGGCGACATACCAGTCGCGCCCCGCGCCCGTGATCTTCGCGAGCTCGTTCGTCTTGGCGTACGTCATCGTGGTCGTGACGCTCGCACCGAAGGCACTCACGCGCTCGGTGAGCGGCAAGGACGCCGGGTCGTACGTGTAGCCGAAGCTGACGTTGCCCGCAGGGCCGGTCTGGCTCCTCGCGGTGACGCGGTCGAGGTCGTCGTACGTCGTGCTCGCGCTCGCAGCGGTAGCACCGGTGAGCGCCGGCGATCGCGCTGTCCGGACTCCACAAGCTCACCATCTACGACGCGGTCTTCGTGGCGCTGGCCGACTCCCTCGACTGCGACGTGCGAGCGCTCGGGTAGGGCTCCGCGGCACCTACGCCACCTCGAAGTCGATTCTCCGCTCGGCCACGCTCACGTCGAGCAGGCGCACGCGCAGCCGCTGCCCGAGGCGGAACTTCGCGCCGCGCTTCTCGCCCTGCAGCATGAATCGCTCGGGCTCGAAGCGGTAATAGTCGTCGGTCATCGTCTGCACGTGCACGAGTCCCTCGGCAGTGTTGTCGAGCTGCACGAAGAAGCCGAACGACATCACGCCGGTGATGATGCCGTCGAAGACCTCGCCCAGGTGCGCACTCATGAGCTCGGTCAGCTTCACGCGCTGCGAGGTGTCCTCGGCGGACTCGGCCTCACGCTCCATCGTGGAGCAGTGGTCGGCCAGCCACTCAAGCTCTGCGGCCATGCTGGCGGTCGGCTCCTTCTTGAGCGTGCCGGTGAGCTGCGCCTTGAGGAGCCGGTGCACGATGAGGTCCGGATAGCGGCGGATGGGACTCGTGAAGTGGCAGTACGCGTCGCTTGCCAGCCCGAAGTGTCCCGAGAGGATGTCCGAGTAGCGCGCGCGCTCGAGCGCGCGAAGCAACAGCGAGTTGATGAGGAGCTCCTCGGGACGGCCCTTGGCGAACTTCACAATCTTCTGGAACGTCTGCGGGCTCGCGCCCTGGATGTCTTTGATAGGGTAGTCGAACTCCTTGAGGATGACCGCGAGCTGTCCGAGCGCGTCGGGATCCGGGTCCTCGTGGATGCGGTAGACCATGGGCGACTTCGCGTCGCGCATGTGGCGCGCGACGACCTCGTTCGCGAGCACCATCGCCTCTTCGATCATGTTGGTGGCGACGGTGCGCTTGCGAAGCACGACCTCGAGCGGCGTGCCCTTCTCGTCGAGGCGCACGCGTGCCTCGACCGTGTCGAAGTCGAGCCCGCCGCGGGCGATGCGACGCTTGTGGACGGCGTCGGCGATCTGCCGGAAGTCCTCGATGAGCTGCTTTGCCTCGGGACTTGGATAGCCGTCGCCGGCCGTCAGGTAGCGGTCGACGCTGTCGTAGTCGAGCCGGTGGTCGCTCCTCATGACCGAGGGGTAGAGCCGCGAGCTCTCCACGAGGCCCGTCTTGTCGAGATCCATCTCGACCGTGAACGTGAGGCGGTCCTCGGCAGGGTTGAGCGAGCAGATGCCGTTGCTGAGATGCTCTGGCAGCATCGGGATGACGCGGTCCACGAGGTAGACCGACGTAGCCCGCTTGCGTGCCTCCTCGTCGATCGTGCTGCCCCAGGGGACGTAGTGGCTCACGTCGGCGATGTGCACCCACATGCGGAAGCCGCCGTCTTTGCGCACGACCGAGATCGCGTCGTCGAAGTCCTTGGCATCCGTCGGGTCAATGGTGATCGTAAAGACGTCGCGCACGTCCACGCGTCCGCGCGCGAGCTCGCCCTCCACGTCCTGGCCAAGCGCGTTGGCGACCGCGTCGACCTCCTCGGGGAACTTGCTTGGCAGCGAGTGCTCGCGGATAACGATCTCCACGTCCACGCCCGGTGCGCCCGGATTGCCGAGAATTTCCTCGATGACACCCTGCATGGAGTCGTGAGCGGTCGGATATCGCGTGATGCGCACGAAAACAGCGTCGCCCTGCTTCGGCTGCGGGCCGTGCTTCAGGTCGACGAAGACATCGGAGCGCACGCGCGCGTCTGTGGGCGTCACAATCCCGAGGCCGCCGTGGCGCTGGAA
Source organism: Coriobacteriia bacterium (assembly GCA_038325105.1). Classification (GTDB taxonomy): domain Bacteria; phylum Actinomycetota; class Coriobacteriia; order Anaerosomatales; family Anaerosomataceae; genus WSXY01. The sequence continues at coordinate 4,534 of JBBQIR010000087.1, read as the reverse complement.
GATGCCGACGATCGAGGTGAGCTTCCGCTCGACAACCTGCACGACCTCGCCCGAGCGTCCCTCTTTCGAGCGCTGCGAGTTGAGGCGGACCGCGACGGTGTCGCCGTGCATGGCGCCCGCGTTGTCGCGCCGGCCGATGTAAATCTCGCCTGCGGGCGTGGAGACGAAGCCGAAGCCGCGGCGGTTCATACTCAGGCGACCGACGAGCAGACTGCGCTCCTTGAGCGCGATGTATTTCTCCCCCGGGAGTTCCGCGACCGAGCCGGCACGTACGAGTCCCCGCAAGACGTTCGCGGCGCGGTCCTCGGTCATGCCCTCTTGCTCGAGTGCCGCGGCCACCTCGGCAGCGGACAGCGGCGTGTTACTGCGAGCGCGAAGCGCTTTGACGACAAGTTTCTCCGGGCGCACGAATCCTCCCCCACGAACCTCTGCACGTGTCTGCTGAGCCGGCCGGCGTGACCCGCCATCGCTTGCCCCGAAGCTACAATCTCTGTATGGTGCAACTCTACACCTGAGCGTTCGGAGAAACATATGCAGCTATCTCGAGACCTCACACCGTGCCTCATCGGCACTGGAACCGTTACCGGTCTGCGCGACATGGTCCGCGCGATGGAGACTGTCGAAGCGTTCGACTACCGCTACAACGTCGATGGCGAGGGTATCGCCTCGGGTCGCGCCACGCTCGTGAAGATCATGGCTGATCCAGACTCGTCCACGCTGCTGGTGAACGGCTGCCTGTTTCTGAACGTCGCGAGCTTCCGCTACCTCAACTTCGCCACCGCCGATGATGGCAAGACCGCCATCGAGCTCTATGGCGACGGCGTCGTCTTGGAACTCAAGCCCGTAGACGATCCCGAGTCACGCGAAAGCCGCCCCGTGATGCGGTTCATGGAGGACCCGGCGTTCGACGCCGGATCGTATGTCACTCTCGACGACGAAGAAGACGAAGACTAGAAGAGTTTCTTCAACTCGGCGATCGCCCGCTCGTACTGGGTGTCGGTCTTCTTGTCGGCCTGTTTCTCCGGCTCCATCTTCACAACAACCTCGGGCACGACGCCCAACTTGTCGATGACCCTGCCTTTCGGCGTGAGGTAGTGCGCGATTGTGAGCTTCACGGCGCCGCCAAAGCTGAGCTCCTCGATCTGCTGGACGCTCCCCTTGCCGAACGACGTCACGCCCACGATTGTCGCCCGGTCGTAGTCCTGGAGCGCACCGGCAACGATCTCGCTTGCCGAGGCGGAGTTCTCATTCACGAGCAGCACGAGCGGTGCTTTTGTAGCGGTGTCGCCCGAGACACGATACGTCTCGTCCATCGAGTCAACGCGACCGTCCACGCTCACCGCCACCCCGTCGCTCACGAAGAGCGAAAGCACGTCGACCGATGCGCCGAGGAGCCCGCCGGGGTTGTCGCGGAGATCGAGAACGTACCCCTTGGCGCCCTGCTTCTCGAGCGCCTTAATGGCCTCGCGGAGGTCGTCCCCCGAGCGCTGGTTGAACGTGTAGAGGCGGATGTACCCGATGTTCCCGTTGACGAGCTCCTGGTCGACGTTCGGAACGTCGATCTTGGCTCGGGTGATGGTGAAGTCGAGCAGCTTGGCAGATCCCTCTCGGGCGATCTGGAGCTTGACCTTCGTTCCCTCCGGGCCGCGCACGCGCTTGACGACCTCGTCGAGATCCCATTTCTCGCGCGTGACGCCGTCGATGGAAACGATGACGTCGCCGGGATTGAGCTTCGATGCCTCGGCGGGCGTGCCCTTGATGACCGTGACCACTGTAGGCTTGCCGTCTTTGTCTGAGATGGTGATGCCGATTCCGTAGAACTCACCGGTTGTCTGCTCGTTGAAGTATGCGTAGTGCTCGCGGTCGAAGTACACCGCGTACGAGTCATCGAGCGACTCGATCATCCCTCGTGCGGCACCGGCAGCCATCGAAGCATCGTCGCTCGGCGAGAGCGCTTTCGTGGAGATGATGTTGCGAAGCTCGCGAGCGGCCTGCTCCGGCGTCGCGGCGACCTCGTTCACACCAGGTAGTCCGGCGGGCAGCGTGATCATGCGATCGACGACCACACCGGCCGCAAACCCCGTGATGGCGATCAGGAGCGCGACAACGGCAGCGAGGATGAACTTCAACGCTTTGTTCATGAAACTAGACCTTGAGGTAACGTCGGAGTGCGACCGCAGAGCCCGCAAGGCCGATGACGACACCGCTCAGGATCAGGATCGCGGATATCTGCGCAACGGCGGTACCAGAAAGAGCTACCGGCAGGAATGAGACCATCTCGCGCACCTTCGGCCAGACGAACCACTGCACAGAACCGAGCGTGAGCAGCGCCAGCAGCGCGCCGAGCAGGCTCTGCAGGGTTCCTTCGAGCAGGAACGGCGTGCGAATGAACCAGTTGGAAGCGCCAACGAGACGCATGATGCCGATCTCCTTGCGCCGCGCGTAGATGGCCAGCCTGATCGTGTTGTTGATGAAGATGAGGCTGATGAGCGCGAGCATGACGATGAAGACGGCACCAATCGCGCGCAGCACTCGCGTGAACGCGAAGAGCTTTTCGACGGTCTGCTTACCGTACTTGAGCGACTTATCGGGCTTGTCGGGACTCTCGGCTACCTTGAGGAATGTCGGATTGGCCTTGATCGACGCGACTACGACAGTCACGTCCTGCGGCGTCTTCAGGTCGACATCGAGCGAAGCCGGCAGCGGGTTGACCTCGAGCTGCTCCACGATCTCGGGGCTCTCGGTCATTGTCTCCGTGAGTTCCTTGAGCGCCTCTTCCTTCGACGTGTACTTGACGTTCTTCACGCGCGCATCGGCCACGAGCGCCGCCTGAAGCGCGTCGACATCCGCGGGTGCGGCGCCGTCTTTAAGGAAGACCCGGATCGAGACCTTCTCCTCCACAGAGCGCACGACCTGAGACACAATCATGGAGCCGCCGACGGATGCGCCGACGAGCAGAAGCGAGAGGTAGATCGTGATGACCGCGCCGAGACTCATGACCCAGTTACGGCGGAAGCTCTGGACGGATTCCTTGACGAAATATCCGAAGTTAATCGCCATAGCCGTACACCCCACGATCCTGGTCGCGGATGACGCGGCCATTCTCGAGAGCAATAACGCGCTTGCGCATCGAGTCAACCATCTCTCTATCGTGGGTGGCTACCAGAACGGTCGTCCCGGTCTTGTTGATGCGGCTGAACAGACTCATGATGCCGAGCGACGTTGCCGGGTCGAGGTTACCGGTCGGTTCGTCGGCAAGAAGGAGCGGCGGGCGGTTCACGAATGCACGCGCGATGCTCACGCGCTGCTGCTCGCCACCGGAGAGCTCATCGGGGTAACTGTTGATCTTGTCCTCGAGGCCGACAAGGCGAAGCACCTCGGGAACCTGCGTACGGATGACGTGCTTGCTGCGACCGATGACCTCGAGCGCAAAAGCGACGTTCTCGTACGTGGTCTTGTTCGGGAGAAGCTTGAAGTCCTGAAACACGCACCCGATGTTGCGGCGCAGGAACGGGACTTTCCAGTTCTTCATCTTTGTAAGATCCTGCCCGGCTACAACGATTGCGCCGGTGCTTGGAAGTAGTTCGCGCTGCAGCAGCCGTATGAATGTGGACTTTCCAGAACCGGAATGTCCAACGAGGAAGACGAACTCGCCTTGCTCGATCTCCACGTTCACGTCGCTGAGAGCGGGTTTGTCAGCACCGTATACCTTGCTGACGTTCCGCATTGAGATCATGGGTGCTCCATCTGTTGATAACGATTCCCGGGCCATTCTAGCAAAACGGCTGCCGCGGTGATGCCCGCGACCGTTCCGCGTTGCCTTACCTTCACACGAACATCACACGCGGGCGGCCATCACTTCGCGGGCGGCAGCGGCAATATCGGTCGCCGTGAGGCCGTAATGGGCCATGAGTTCTTCAGGGTCGCCCGACGTTCCGAACACGTCCTTGACGCCCACTCGCCGCAGCGGGGCGGGTACGTTCTCCCCGATGACCTCCGCAACCGCCGACCCGAGTCCGCCGATGATCGAGTGCTCCTCGGCGGTCACGACAGCGCCGGTCTTGGAGACGGATGCGACGATTGTGTCGACGTCGATCGGCTTGATGGTCGCGACGTCGAGCACTTCGGCCGAGATACCCCCGGCGGCAAGCAGTTCCGCAGCGGCGAGCGCACGCTCGACCATCACGCCACACGAGGCGATCGTGACGTCGGTACCCTCCCGCAGGACGTACGCGCGGCCAAGCTCGAACTCGAAGCCTTCGTCGTAGATGACCGGCACGGCTGCGCGGCCGAGGCGGACGTAGAACGGCCCGGGGGTTGTAGCGGCGACGCGGATAGCTGCGGCCGCGGCACGCGCGTCGGCGGGAACGAGCACCCGCATGCCAGGGAGTACGCGCATGAGCGCGATGTCCTCGACCATCTGGTGGCTGCCGCCGTCGGGTCCCACGGTGATGCCGGAGTGCGTGGGGCACAGCTTCACGTTGAGCCCCGCGTAGCAGACGGTGTTGCGCACCTGGTCGTACGCGCGACCCGT
>JBBQIR010000086.1:0-7490 GCA_038325105.1 Coriobacteriia bacterium | reverse complement strand
GGGATGGGCTCGGGTGAGGGTGCCGGTGCGGGCTCGGGCTCAGGGATGGGCTCGGGTGAGGGTGCCGGTGCGGGCTCAGGGATGGGCTCGGGTGAGGGTGCCGGTGCGGGCGCTGGTATGACCTCGGGTATCGGCGCGCGGACGACAACGGGTTCGTCCCGCTCGCTCTCAAGAAGCTCCGGACCGTTGGCTTGAACGGGGACGAGCTCTTCTTCTGCGAATAGGGACTCGTGCGGTCCTGGGGCAGGCGTAGACGACACTCCGTCCGGCCTCCAGGCGCCTGTCCGCAGCGGGCCCCCCAGAAGGTCATCGTTCGGACCCCAAGTTGCCGAAAACACGTCGTCTCCAGATCGGTCGAGGACACCGCTCGACGCATCCGAGACATACTGAGGCATCTCCTCGGGCGCCGTTCGCGCGGCTTCACGAAGGAGTCTCCGGTAGCGCAGCAGCGCTCCGACGAGGTACGCGAGCACGACGACAGCCAGAACAAGAAGCCCACCGAGAATGTAGAGCCGAGGGTCCACCGCAGTCATCTCATGCTTTCAAGGATTCGGTAGAGAAGCCCGAGGAGAACCGCTTTGACGCTATCCTTGTCCTTTGCGTTGCACGGCAGCAGCGGCACCTCATCTGCAAGGCCAAGTGCCGTCCGGGTTGCTGAAAGCGCAACGCGATCATCGGAATCAACCTTGTTCGCCGCCACGACAAAGGGGACGTCCGACATCCCCGTGAAGAACTGGATCATCGAAGCAGCGTCATTCATCGAGTCGGCGTTGGTGACGTCGACCATGAGAACGAACCCGAGCATACCCTCGGAAAGCGTCTCCCACATGAAGGAGAATCTCTCCTGACCGGGCGTGCCGAAGAGATAGAGGACCACGTCGTCCGAGATAGTAATCCGCCCAAAGTCCATAGCGACCGTGGTTTCGCCGCCGCCCTCGCTGGATACGTCACTGACCTGACGCTCCGTCGACAAGACGGTGATTTCACTCACGGACTTGATGAACGTCGTCTTGCCGGCGTTGAACGGACCGGTCACGACGACCTTGACTGACTGCATAGCCTCGGACTCCGTCCTTTAGAGCTTCTCGATGCCTTCAATGATCTTCATGACAAGATCGCGATCGACGAGCTGGTCTCGGCGGAGTACATGACTCTCCCCCGACTCGGGAATCTTGCTCACGGTCGCAACCGGCCGGCTTCGCGCGCCGACTCCCCCGCCGGTCAGTGCGGTGATCTCGTCGCTGAGCCCGCTACTGAGTCCAACATCGTCTTGAAACTCCGCAAGGTACGCGTCTGTCGAGATGACGCCAGTCGTCGGTGCCTCACCGGTATCGAGTGACTCGAAAGCCGAGGCGGCATCGAGATCATCCGCACCCCCGCCAAGAGAGCGCAGAAGCTCATCCAGGTCGCCTATGCCCTCAGTCGCATCCTCGACAGTCTCCGACGCGTCGACAGACTCAAGCTCCACTGGCAGAAGGCTGAGATACTGGTCGTCGTGTGCGGCACCCGACTCATCGCCGACCGCCTCGGGCATCCCCTGAACTGACTCGATCAGCTCGACGGGCGCCTCGCCTAGGCCGAGTGCCCGCAGGTCTGCCTCAAGATCGCCCGTCAGCGGCCTTGTTCCGGACTCCGGAATCGCGTCGACGAAGTCACCAACGACCTCCTCGGCAACCGGAGGTGCCGGAATCTCGGCTGCCTCGGCCGAAGTCAGCGCCCCGAAAAGCGCCTCCTCGAGGTCGATGCCGGTGAGCAGCGACGACGACTCGACAGGTTCCGGCTCGGGTTCGGGCTCGGGCTCGGGTTCCGGCTCGGGTTCGGGCTCGGGTTCCGGCTCCGGTTCCGGCTCCGGCTCGGGCTCCGGTTCGGGCTCCGGCTCGGGCTCCGCTTCGGGCTCCGGCTCGGGCTCCGGTTCGGGCTCCGGCTCGGGCTCGGGCTCGGGTTCGGGTTCTGGTTCTGGTTCTGGTTCGGGTTCGGGTTCGGGTTCGGGTTCGGGTTCGGGTTCGGGAAGTGGATGCTCGAGCACCGCTCCCATCATCGCCTCAAAAACGGCCATATCCTCAACGCTTGGCTTTGCGGTTGCGACCGACAGGAACTCCGGCTCCTCGTGCGGGGCTTCCGATTCGGTCTCGTGCCCCTCTGCTGGAGCCTCCGAAACCGCTCGCACCTGATCGAGCACATCCTGCTCGGCCCTGTGGAGCGTCTCAGCTTCTGCTACAAGCCTGGACTCGAGTTCAATGGCTTCAAGAGCCGCAGCCTCGTCTTGTGCGCGCCGTGCCGCATCCAGCACGGCACGCTTGTCATCGCGCTGCGATCTCTCCGCGCGGAGACGCTCAACCTCGTCATCCGTGGGTACCTCCAGGAGTCCTGCCGAGAACAGCCCGTAGATAACACGCGCGACCTCGAAGTCGGTCTTGTTCATGTCGACGGCGAGTTCCGCGATGCTGCGGCTGCCGTCGACGAGGAGGAGCAGCGCCCATTCGCTTGGCTTGAGGGATATCTCAAACGTACCTTCGCCGGGGGCGGTCGCCATCTTGAAGACCATCTCGGTCGACGGGACCTTCTTCTTGATGCGGTTCCACTCCTCAAGGCGACGGCTACCCTCCATCACAACGTTCTCGATGGAGACGGAGAGTCCGATGTCCTCATCCACCACTTCAGGAAGCAGCTGGAAGTCAAAATCACCTTCGTCCCAGCGCATGAGATCGAAAATCGTGTCCTGAATCTGCTCCTGGACGAAGGTTTCGAGGACCTTCTCGGTAAGAAAGCCCTCGTCTACGAGAATCTGGCCCAGCCTGCGTCCCTCGGAAGGCTCGTGCTTCTGAATGTCGAGGGCCTTCAGAAGCGCACTCGGCGTGATTCGGCCGGTGGTTACGAGTCGCTGACCGAGCGGATCGCGGTGCCAGTTCGATTGCGCGAAGAAGACTTCGCCCGCGCGGAACCAGATGCTTCCCTCGGCATCTGTGCTCTTTATGCGCAGCACCCCTGTCTTCCCGCTGAGTTGAACCAGCTGAAAGACATCGGGCAGCGAAAAGTCCTTGAGGTTGCCGCGAAGTGCCATCGGCTCAGTGTTGCCTTTCCCCCGGTACCCGGGTGTCAGCCGAGGATACCGGCGATATCATCGGCCACGGCCCGCATGTCATAGAGCACTAGTCCCAGCTTTGCGTTCGAGTCGGCTATCGCTGTAAGGACAGCTCGATCGCCGGCGGACATCAGTAGCACGTAGCCGGTATCTCCTTGGATGAACACCTGCGAGAGATGACCCCTCCCAAGCTCCGTCGCCGCACGTTCTCCGAGTCCCAAAATCGCTGCTGACATGGCGCCGACGCGATCCGGCTGCATACCTTCCGGTAATGCCGAAGCCATAGTGAACCCGTCGAGACTCACAAGCGCGGCAGCCTGGATGTCCTGGTCTTCTTGCATGAGGCGATCGAGCGCCGCAGCCAGCAGTTCCTCACGAGTGGCGACGCGCGCCGTGGCCTGCGGGGGTGCATATACGGTCGACGGCTGAACGACCGGTGCAGGAGCAACCGGGGCAGCAGCGACCGGCTGCTGCACGGGCGCGGCAACAACGGGAGCTGGCGTGGATACGACCGGAGAGGCGACCGGGGCCGCTGCGGGGGCCACGGAGATCACTACAGGAGCAGCAAGCACCTCATCGTCGAGCGAGTCTTCATCGGCGTCAGATATGAAGTAGTCACCGATACCTTTGTCCACCATCGATCGTCGCCTCCCATGGCGTCAGAAACGCGCACCCTGACGGCACGCAAGAACAATGCCCCTGGCGGGGCAGGCGTCTTCAGTTTCGCACGTCGCCCGATACCGCACAACACGCAAACCCGCAGGTTGCGCGCATCAACGACAGCCGCGCTTGATTACACGACCACGCGGAGAATCTCCTCGATGGACGTAACGCCAGAGAGCGCCTTCGCAAACCCGTCATCGCGCAGCGTTCGCATGCCCCCCGCGACGGCGATGCGTTTGATCTCGTCACCTGACGCATGGTTCACGCACGCGCGCTCGATGTCTTCACTCACCGTCATGACCTCATGAATGCCCATCCGGCCCTTATAGCCGATGTCGTTGCACCGCTTGCAGCCCACCGCGCGGTACAGCGTCGGCAACTTCCCGGGTTCATACGGGAATCCGATTCTTTGAAGCGCTTCTTCGGTCGGCACGTAGGCCTCTTTACACTCAGGACAGAGGCGTCGGCCGAGGCGCTGGGCCAGGACGCAGTTGATGGCTGATGCCGAGAGGAACGGCTCGACACCCATCTCGGTCAATCGTGTGAGAGCGGACGGCGCGTCGTTCGTGTGCAGCGTCGAGAGGACGAGGTGACCGGTGAGGGCAGCCTCAATGGCAATGGTCGCCGTCTCCTTGTCGCGGATTTCGCCGATCATGACCACGTCGGGATCCTGACGCAGGATCGACCTCAGTGCTGCTGCGAAAGTGAGTCCTGCTTTCTCGTTCACGTGGACCTGGGACAATCCCTCGAGGCGGTACTCGACCGGGTCCTCGACGGTGATCAGGTTAACGGTCGGCTTGGTTGTCTTGTTGATTGCCGCGTAGAGCGTCGTCGACTTGCCGGAACCGGTGGGACCGGTGACGAGAATACAGCCGTACGGCCTGTCGAGCGCATCCAGAAGCCTGCCGATGGGCTCCTCGAGGAACCCGAGATCCTCCAGCGACAGCATGATCGAGTCTTTACGGAGGAGTCTCAAGACCGACATCTCGCCGTTTACGGCCGGCAGCACCGCAACACGGAAGTCGACCGTCTTCCCGTCGAGAACGACGCCGAAACGACCATCCTGCGGGATTCGCTTCTCGGCAATGTCCATGCCTGAAGCGATCTTCAGCCTGCTCAGGAGTTGTCGGTGCAGCTTCTTCGGGCTCCGCATCACTTCCTGGCAGACGCCGTCAATCCGATAGCGAACGCGCAACTCGTTCTCGAGCGGCTCGATGTAAATGTCGCCGGCACCCTGACGGATGGCCTCGGTGATGATGATGTTCATCAGTTTCGCGACGGGTGCCTCGTCGTCCGTGCCGGCGTCAGCTTCGGCCTCAGTTGTTCCGCCGACGTCCTCGATGTCGCCAACCATCTGGTCGACGTTCTGGTTCATGGTCGCGAACTTGTCGATTGCCGCGGCCAGATCGCTCTCGGTCGCAACGACCGGTCGGATCTCGTAGCCCGTGACGATTCTTAGATCGTCGATGGCGAAAATGTTAGCGGGATCTGCCATGGCGACTATGAGTTCGTCATCCTGGATCTTGATGGGCAGTACGTGATGGCGACGTGACAGATCGCTAGCTAGCAGCATCGCCGCGTTGGGATCGACTTCGTACGCCGCAATATCCACAAAAGCGAGACCCATGCTCTCGGCAACAACCTGCGCGATCTTGACGTCGTTGGTAATCCCCTCATCAACGAGTACCGCAGTAAGCGAGCGGCCATCGACCGACAACCCCAGGGCTGTCTCGAGCTGCTCGTCCGTGATGAGACCCGCCCGAACGAGGACCTTGCCGAGGCGCTTTCCACTCGCCGCCGTCACGACGCCCCGCCGTCCTGCGACTGGCGGACTAGGGCGTCCTCTGCGGCGGCCCACATCACGTCTCGCGGCGCCCTTTGGCTGGGATTCTCAGTCCAGATGTCGATTGCGAGGGCGCCCTGCGCGACAAGCATGCCAAGGCCGCCGAGCGCGGTCGCGCCGGCGGCGCGCGCACCCCGCTGAAGCGCCGTGTCCGAGGGCATGTAGACCATGTCGTAAACAACCTGCCCGGATCGCAACCACTCAACCGGAACCGGACTCGGATCCTCGGCCTTCATGCCGAGCGGAGTTGCGTTGATGATGAGATCCGCCTCGCGGACCGCCTGCTCGGCTCCTGATTCGATCGTATCCAGATGCACTTCAATGCCACGAAGGTAGCGCTCGACGCGGGCCAGAAGCTGCTCCGACCGGGACATGTCCCGGTTCACGATCGTGAGGTGGGCCGCCTTTCCGAGTATGAAACCCGCCACTGCGGCGCCTGCGGCGCCACCCGCACCGATGATCGCCACGCGCCGCCCCTCGGAGCTGAAATGTGCCTCTGCCTCTATCGACTCGAGAAGTCCCCGGCTATCGGTGTTGTAGCCGACGAGCCGGCCGCCAACACAGTGCACCGTGTTCACGGCACCAGCCATCTGAGCGAGCATCGCCACCTCATCGCAGAGTTCGAGCATGGCCTGCTTGTGCGGCATGGTGACATTGAAACCGACAAAAGGGAGGGAACGTGCGGCATCCGCGAGATGGAGCAACGCGTTTTGATCGGGTGCCGGGAAGCCCAGATAGACCCAGTTTAGGCCGAGACTCTCGTATGCGGCGTTGTGCATCGCCGGGGAGAGGGAGTGTTCAACAGGCCAACCAACGACACCGGCCGGGCGCGTGCGACCGTCGATCATCACGTCGGGTCAGCTCCTCGGGTCGGCGGTCTTTCCGGCTTGGCACCCTGCATTATCCTCGCCTCAAGGCGGCGCAGCAAAAGTGTGTGCGGAAGATCCGTCGAAGACAGCGGGCAGACCAGTACCGTCGCGGCGCCGACAATCTTCCCACCGAGCACGTACGTGAAGAACTGATCGCCCACCGCGGCACAAACGCGGGACCGCAGGCTCATACGTGCAGCTGCCTTCCAAAAAGCAAACGGGAACGGCTTCATGGCCTTTGCCACGAGCTCGAACCCGAGATTGCCCGCAACGATTCGCACTCGTTCATGCCAGTTGTTCGAGACAAGGCAGACCCTGAAGCCATGCTCGGCCAGATCTGTCGCCCACGCGCGCAGCGACTCGGGCACCTCGTTCGTGTCTCTCGGCAAAATCGTGTTATCGAGGTCGAGGAACAGACCCCTCACGCCGCGCTGCCTGAGCGCATCGAGATCGATGGCGTGCACGTCGGTGACATAGTAGTCCGGCGAGAGAAGGGACATGCGGCTCCAGAGTTAGTGGTCGGGTTTGCCGTCACCGTCGTGGTCGTGGATATCTTCGGATGCGCTGTTGTCGACGGTCGCGTCGATCCGGTCGATCTCGGCCGCGACATAGTCGGCCAACTCCGTCTCACCAGCCTGCCTGAATATCTGCGCGATTGAAGCATACGCGTTCATCTGCTCGGTAGCGTCCGTCCAGACCATCCTCTTAGCGAGTGCGGCCTTCCCCTGTTCCACTGCACCCGCGATGTCATGCTTCTCAATGAGCAGCAGCTGGGCGTAAGACGCACGACACATGCCCGATTCAGGGATTCGCTCCACTCCCCGCTTCGCCATAGTCATGCCTTCGCCCACACGATCGTTGCGGACTAGGATCCACGGACCGACGTAGTACGCCGGTGCGAATGTCGGAGACAGCCACTCAACAAGGGCAATCGTGCTCAGCATGTACCGCTGGTCCTCGAGCGGAACGTCTCCGTAGTAGCTGTGCAGGAGGGGGTCGATTCGATTCCAGAGCACCGCTGCGGCGTATGTCC
>JBBQIR010000085.1:0-7804 GCA_038325105.1 Coriobacteriia bacterium | reverse complement strand
CTCGGCAGATTTCTGGGCGCTTACCATGGTGTTGTGAAGCGTGCGCTCCATGTCCTGGTAGCCCTTGATCTTCTCTTCGATCGCCTCGTTGCGCTCGGAAAGGTCGATGTTCTCCTTGAAGAGTCGTTCGAGTTCGTCTGCGACCTGGTCGAGGAATGCGTCGACCTCGGCCTCGTTGTAGCCGCGGATCGAGCGGCCGAATTCCTTGTGGTGGATATCGAGGGGCGTGAGTTTCATCGGTCAAGTCCTTCCAGACCGTCAGAGTCCTGTTATGCCGACTAGTCTAACCAATAATGGCCCAATTGAGTAACTGCAAGACGAGCATCGCTACCACCGGCGAGAAGTCGATGCCGCCCGTCGCCGGCATAATCCTTCGGAAGATACCCACATACGGCTCACATATCTGGCCAAGTATCTTGTAGATGTCATAGAGGATGCCCGACGGGCGGAACCACGACATGAGAACGTACGCAAGAATGCAGTATTCGTAGAAGGTGATGAGACCCGAGAGAACACGAACGGCTGACATCTAGGAACCCAACTCCTTCGAGCGGCGCACAGCGGCCGCGACAGCGTCGAATAGTCCCGAGCGGAGACCGCTCGCTTCGAGCGCTTCGATAGCAGCAATGGTCGTGCCGCCGGGACTTGAGACCGCGTCGATGATCGCCTCGGGATGCGTTCCGGTCCGCTCGATGAGCTCGACCGTCCCGCGCATCGTCTGCATTGCGAGCGCCTGAGCGATGTCGCGGGGTAGCCCCTGACGAACCCCCGCGCGAGCGAGCGCGTCGAGGAAGAGCGCAACGTACGCCGGCCCGGAACCCGAGATCGCGGTGGCCGCGTCCTGGTGACGCTCATCGAGGACGATGGCGCGTCCGAGCGCCTCGAAGATCGCGCGCACCGACTCGACCTGCGCCGCGCTTGCCTCGCTGCCACCGGAGACCACGCTCATCCCCTCGCCCACCATCGCCGGGGTGTTCGGCATGACCCGCACGACCGCCGTACCAGACGGAAGAAGCGACTCGAGCCGTGCAGTGCTGATGCCCGCCGCTATCGAGATGGCGATCGCTCCGGACGGCATGTCGTCGGCGATGTGCGCGACGACCGCATCGATGACCTGCGGCTTCACCGCGATAATCACGTAGTCGGCGCCGGAGACTGCCTCTTGACCGTCTGTGACGACCGCGACCCCGTGGGCCGCGAAGACGTCTGCGCGCTCGGAGTTCGGGTCTGCGACGATGATGTCCTCGGCATCGGAGCACCCGGCCGAAATGAGTCCGGCAACGATCGCCTCGCCCATCTTGCCGCCACCGATGACCGCGATGCGTTCGCCCCTCATGACCACATCACGCGTTCGGGTCGAACAGGCCCTTGTCGCGCAGCGCACGGCGCTGTTCGGCAGAGACGTCGACGTTCGCGGGGGTGAGCATGAAGACCTTCTCGGATACCTTCTGAAGGCCGCCGTTGAGGCCGTATGACAGGCCGCTGGCGAAGTCGATGAGACGGCGCGATAGCTCAGCGTCGCTCATGGTGAGGTTCATAATCACGGGAATCCCGAGTTTGAACCGATCCGCGATGGCCTGTGCTTCCGAGAAAGACCGCGGCTCCACGATGTGCATCTTGACCTGAGGAACCGCCTGCATGCCGGGTCCCGGCGTCGGTTCCACGTACGTCGCACGCGGTGCGGCGCGGTGCGCTCGCTCGATGTCGGGCTCGCGGTTCACGCGGCGCACGGGCGAGGGATCGCCGGTGTCGTACGGGCTCCGGTACGCGGGTTGCGGCTCGAAGCCGTCGACGTCGCCGCCAGCCTCGTCGTAGTCGTCATAGTCCTCGTAGTCGTCGCCGAATCCGAGACGGGCTTTCAGGTCCTGCCAGAGGCTCACAGTCGTCTCCTCGCCTACGCGTTTGTCATCGGCCGAAAATCGCGGTCCCGATTCGAATGATCGTCGAACCTTCCTCGATGGCGACTTTGTAGTCATTTGTCATGCCCATCGAGAGTTCGCTCAGTTCTATGTCATTGAAGCGCATCGCGGCAAGCGAGGCAAAGAGCCGCGCCGTGTCGCGGAATACCCACCTGATGTCCTCAGGACGCGCGTACGGCGCTATCGTCATGAGACCGGTCACGTTGACCGCAGGTAACTCGAGCGACGCGCGCAGCGCCTCCTCTGCCTCCTCGGCGGTCATGCCGTGCTTGCTCGCCTCTCCCGAGACGTTCACCTGCAGCAAAACGTCCTGCACGACTCCGTGCGTCTCGGCCACGCGATCGATGTGCTCGAGCAGCCTCAGACTGTCCACCGAGTGAATGAGCCGCGCGCGGCCGACGACGTCCTTCGCCTTGTTCGTCTGCAGCGTGCCGATGAAATGCCAGTTCACATCCGGGAACAAGCCGTACTTGCCGAGGAACTCCTGAACGCGGTTCTCGCCGAAGTCGACGCACCCCGCAGAGATCGCCTGGCGAACTTCGACGACGCCCACGTGCTTAGTCACGGCGACGATCGTGATGTCGTCGGGGTCGCGTCCGGCTGCATCGGCGGCATCATGCACCGACCGACGCGCGGCCGCGTATCGCTCGGCAATCGCGCTCAAGGGTCGCTTACGCCTCTTCCTCTTCGGCAGGCGCTTCGAACTGTCCGGTGACCATGTAGGTGATGCGATCGCCGATATCGACGGCGTGATCCGCGATGCGCTCGAGATACCGGGATGCGAGCACCATAGAACTCGCCCACTCGATATCTTCCTCTTCCTGCAGCCGCGCCAGTTCGCGGAAGAACTGCTTGAAGAGATGGTCGATCGGCTCGTCGAGATCCTGCAGCTTACGGGCAAGCTCGAGGTCGTTCTTCTCAAGCGCCTCGAGCATCGCTTCAAGCACGCGGTGCACGAGATTGCCTTGCGCCTGGATGAGATCGTAGAGCGTCTGCGGCCCGCGCCTGCTTGCGGTGCGGCGGGCTGCCTTCGAGATGTTCACGCCGAGGTCGCCCATGCGTTCGAAGTGCATCGCTATGTAGCCGAGGGAGTGCAGTAGCCGCAGGTCACGTGCGACCGGGAACTGCGTGGCGATGATCTCGAGCGAGTGCTCCTCGATCGCGAGACAGCGGACATCGATGTCGTCGTCGTTCGCGATGACCTGCTCGGCAAGATCGACATCCCCGTCGACGAGTGCCTTCACCGCCTGCTTAGTGACGTCGACGATCGAGCGGCCTATCTCAAGCACGCTGCCCTTGAGGTCCCTCATCTCTTGCCGGAAATTCTCACGCATCTGGGGACTCCACTTCGGTATGGATCGGTATTGACCCGATTATAGCCGCTCCCTACCCGAAGCGCCCCGTGATGTAGTCCTCAGTTCGCTTATCTTTGGGACTGGTGAATATCTCGGCAGTCCGTCCGAACTCGACGAGGACGGCCGGCTCCCCCATTACCTCCTGCAAGAAGAACGCCGTCTCGTCGCTCACACGGGCAGCCTGCTGCATGTTGTGGGTCACGATGATGATCGTGACCGAACTCTTGAGCTCGGCCATGAGGTCCTCGATCTTCTGGACGCTCGTGGGGTCGATCGCCGAGCACGGCTCGTCCATGAGAAGCACGTCGGGCTGCACCGCCAGCACGCGTGCGATGCAGAGGCGCTGTTGCTGTCCGCCCGAGAGCGTAAGCCCGCCCCTGCCGAGGATGTCCTTGACCTCTTTCCACACGTTTGCTCGCTTGAGCGATTTCTCGACGACCTCGTCGAGGTCGGCCTTCTTCTTCATCCCGTGCAGCCGCGGCCCGTAGGCGACGTTGTCGTAGATCGACATCGGGAACGGGTTCGGCTGCTGGAAGATCATGCCGATGCGACGACGGAGGTCGACCGGATCGACGCCCTGAGCGTAGATGTCCTGGCCGTCAAGCGTGATCAACCCTTCGACCTTCGTGCCGATGATGAGGTCGTTCATGCGGTTGAAGCACCGCAGGAAGGTCGACTTGCCGCACCCGGATGGGCCGATGAACGCTGTCACCGCGTTGTCGTTGATATCACAGGTGATATCCGACAGCGCCTGAAAGTCGCCGTAGAAGAAGTTCAGGCCGCGAACGGCGATCTTCACGGACGGTTCGGCAGCCGGCACGTAGCCGGGCTGATGTTCTGCGAGGGTGTGGTTCATCCCTGCATCCTCCTGTTTCTGCGGAGCAGCCATCGGGCCGAAAGGTTGAAGAACAAGATCATCACCATGAGGAGCAGCGCCGTTCCGAATGCGGCCGGCAGGTTGATGCCTTCCATGGCCATCTGGTACAGGTGCACGGTCATCGATCGACCGGGATCGGTGGGCAGCACCGGGGTAAAGATCATCGTGCCCATCGTGAAGATCACGACGGCGGTTTCACCGACCGCCCGCCCCGTCGCAAGGATGATGCCGGTGATGATGCGCGACATGGCAGCCGGGATGACGATCCGGCTGACAGTCTGCCACTTCGTCGCGCCGAGGCCGTACGAACCCCACCTGATGTACTTGGGAACCGAGCGGATCGCTTCCTCGGTGGTGCGCATCACGATCGGGAGCATGAGGAAGGAGAGCGCGAGAGCGCCCGAGAGGACCGAGAACCCGATCCCAAGACCCTCCACAAAGAATGCGAGGCCGAACAGACCCATGACGATCGACGGGACGCCGGCAAGTGTGTCAGCCGCGAACCGGATCATACGAACAAGTCGGCCCTGCACCGCGTACTCGGCAAGGTAGACCGCTGCAAGCACGGCGATCGGCGTGACGATGAGCATCGCCAGACCCGTGACGTACATCGTCGCAACGATCATCGGCCAGATGCCACCCTCGGCGTTGACGCCGTGCGGCCGACTGAAGATGAACTCCGGGCTGATGTGCCCGATGCCGTTCACGAACACGTAGAGGATGACCGCGCCAAGAACGACGACCGTCGTCAGGCCCGCGATCCAGAACACCGCAAGCGCGATGGTGTTCGTGATGTGCTTGGCGTCTCTCACGAACCCTCCTCACGCAACCGCGACAGCAACCGCACTGTGGCCACGAGACCCATGGAGACGAGGAACAATATGATCGCCATCCCGAAGAGCGCCGTTCGGTGCATTCCCGACGCGTACGGCATGTCCATGACGATCTGGCTCGTGAGCGTTGAGAGCGGCGCACCCATACCGCGGAAGAACCCGGGCGCATTGCCCACGACCATGAGAACCGCCATGGTCTCGCCGATCGCGCGTCCCATGC
Organism: Coriobacteriia bacterium; assembly: GCA_038325105.1. Taxonomy (GTDB): domain Bacteria; phylum Actinomycetota; class Coriobacteriia; order Anaerosomatales; family Anaerosomataceae; genus WSXY01. The sequence continues at coordinate 2,600 of JBBQIR010000085.1, read as the reverse complement.
CGAGGATGACCGCATCGACGATGCCGATCTTCGCCGCAGGCAGGAGCACCCGCGAGATCGTCTGCCATGTCGTCGCACCCATCGCATACGATGCCTCGCGCACGCCGTTGGGGATGGAGTGGAGCGCGTCCTCGGTGAGCGTGGCGATCGTTGGCACGATCATGATTGCGAGAATGATCCACGCGGTCAGCGGTCCGAATCCGAGGCCACCGGTGAGGTCCGCCACGATCGGGCGCAGGATGAGTAGCCCGAAGAAGCCGTACACGACCGACGGCACGCCTGCGAGCAGCTCGATCGCCGGCCGCACGATGGAACGCACCTTCGGGGGCGCGATTTCCGAGAGGAACACCGCTGCCCCGACAGCAATCGGCGTCCCAAGCAGGAGTGCACCGATCGTCACCACGATCGAACCGACGAAGAGCGGCAGTATGCCGAAGAGGCCCTCAGAAGGCAGCCACTCCATACCGAACAGGAAGTCCTTGAAACCGACCTCGATGAAGACCGGCCATCCGCGATACCCGACGAACACGAATATGAGCGCGACGCCGGCAACCGCGAGCAACGCGCACAGCAGAAAGAGGTTCTGAAGCGCCGCCTCTTTGATGTACGTCGCTCGCGAAACGAGCTTGAGGTTGCTCAAGTCGCCGCGAACGAGCGGCATCGCACCATCCTGCGCGTCATCGCGAATGTCGAGATCCGAGGACTCAGTCACCGGACACCTCCCGCGCCGTGATCGGGATGAAGCCCGCGTCGCGAACCACGCTCTCCTGAATATCGGCCGACAGCACGAAGTCCATGTACGTCTTCGCCAGGCCGCTCGGCGCGCCCTTCGTGAACATGTGCAAGATGCGCTGGATGGGATACTCGCCGTTGACGACGGTCTTCTCAGATGCCACAACGCCGTCCACCATCAGGGCCTTCACGCTGTCGTTGACGAAGCCGAGCGAAATGTAGCCGATTGCACGAGGTTCCTGCGCCACCACGGAGCGAACCTGGCCGGTGCCGGGTAGGATGACCGCGGTCGGATCGAAGCGCTCCTTGTCGAGGACGATCTTGCTGAACGCCTCGCGCGTGCCGGAAGCCTCGTCGCGGTTCACGAGCCCGATGGCCAGATCCGGACCGCCGACCTCGCTCCAGTTGGTGATCTTGCCTTGGAAGATCGCCTTGACCTGCGCGGTGGTGAGCGATTTCACGGGATTAGAAGGGTTCACGATTACCGCGATCGCATCGTAGGCGACCGGCGTGTCCACGAGCCCCAGATCGAGCTCTTCATCCTTGAGTTCACGCGAAGACGTACCGATGTCACTCGTCCCCGACGACACGTTCTCGATTCCGGCCGAGGAACCGACGCCGCTCACGAGCACGTCCTGGTCTGGGTGCGCGGTATGGTAGTCCTCGGCGGCGACCTCGGCAATAGGCAGGATCGTCGTGGAGCCCGTAACGATCAACTGGCGGTCTGCCGTTGACCCCTCGGAACAGCCCGTGAGCGGAACGACGAGGAGGGTCAGAAGAGTCAGGAGCGTAACCGTGGTTCGAGCATCGCGAATGCGGCGTGACGCCCACTGCGACCCTCGGCCCGGTAGGAGAAGTAGCTTTCCGTGTTGTGTGCGGTGCAGATTCCGAGGTGCCACTGGTTCTCTCTCGAGATTCCCACACGGTCCAGGTCCTCGGCCACGACCGCTCCCAAATCGAGGCGGCCAGAAGCCCGAGGTATCGTAACAAACATGTTACCGAATTGCGACACGATTTCCGGACTGACTTCGTAACAACATTCGCCGATGTGCGGACCCACGTAGGCGCTTAGCTCGCTGGTGCCACCAACCGCCTTACCGAGTGCCGCCACGCTCGTCCCGACAATGCCCGCCAGTGCTCCGCGCCACCCCGCATGAACCACCGCAATCGCGCGCGGAGATTCACTCACAAGCACGACCGGCACACAGTCAGCAAAGAAGAGCATGAGCGGCACGCCGACTTCCCGTGTCCAGAGCGCGTCCGCTCCGGGAACGGGCACACGCTCCCCCGCCGCACGTGCTCCGCTGCCGACGAGCGATGCCGTGATTTCGACAAGAACGTCGCCGTGTACCTGCTCGGCGGTCGTCAGCGCTGCCGCGTGGTGACCGACCTCCATAGCATCGAGGAACCGGTGCCTGTTCTCATCGACCGCAGCAGGGTCGTCTCCAACGTGCCTCGCAAGATTCAGACTCGCGTACGGCGCATCGCTCACGCCGCCGCCGCGCTCGCTGAATGCGACGACGATCCCGGAGCGAGACCGCAGTTGCTCATCCGTATGAGCGGCCACTCCGCCTCGTTCGACGCGGGTCAACATGAGCCTGCTCCTGACTGATCTGATATTCGAGAGAACTGATTCGGCAATCTCTGGCAAAACGTCCGTCGAATAGGGCACACTACATACTGTAAGCGACACGTTACTCTCGTGCCGCTCAAGCGTTACGTATGCGGCTGCTTACCGGGAGGGGGTGACACGTAATGAAGCAGTCCCTCAAGTTTGCCGCCCCGCTCGCAACCGGAATCATGGCCCTCATGGCCGCCGCTCCGGCGTTCGCGCAGGATTACTCCTATGACACCGGCGGGGACGCTGC
>JBBQIR010000084.1:0-7874 GCA_038325105.1 Coriobacteriia bacterium | reverse complement strand
TGCGAGGCCCTCTGTCATTTCTGGCTCCCCGGGCAGGACTCGAACCTGCAACATTTCGGTTAACAGCCGAACGCTCTACCATTGAGCTACCGAGGAATCTGTGTGCACCCAGCGTGCGGCGCGAATGGAAGTATACGAACGCGCAGCAGGGTTTGCAAGACGAATTGCGAGTTGGCGAGCGTTGACGAGCGTCTTTTGGCGAGGTGCAACTTCCGGCGCTGGCTCTAGGGGTAAGGTTCCGTTCGGAAATCGGTGTGGTTCGTGGCCGATGCTTGCATCGTCCCGGTCGCCGCGTTCACGGAAGTATTCCTATGTCCGAGTGTCCGAGTGTGGGGGAGTGGATCAACGCTTGGCTGACTGACTACGCCCAGATGCGAGTGTGCGGAGCGACCTTGCGCGGTTATCAGGGTGTGGTCAGGCGCTACATCGTTCCGCATCTGGGGGCCGTGCCACTTGATGAACTGCGCCCGGACATGGTTCAAGGCTTCTACCGCACGCTTCAACAACCCGGTGCCAGCAGGTCAGGCGAGCCATTGTCGTCGCGGACCGTGCTGCAGGTGCATGTCGTATTGCATCAAGCGCTGACCAAGGCGGTGGCCCTGCGCAGGATTGAATCCAACCCGGCTGACCGGGCGCAGGGCGTAGAGCGCCCGCGGATCCGCTACAGGCAGATGATCGCGCTCGACGAGAACGAGACGGCCGCTCTGCTCGCACGCCTCTGGGGCAACCGCCTCTACCTGCCGGTACTGCTAGCGGTAACCACTGGTTTGCGTCGCGGGGAGATGCTGGCGCTCACGTGGGCCGACGTGGACCTGGAGAGGGCAACCATCAGCGTGAATCGTGCGTGGTCGCTCACGAACGACGGCTACGAACTCAAGGAGCCCAAGACGAGACGGTCACGCAGGGTGGTGGTGATGCCGTCGATCACGGTCGATGCATTGCGCGCACATCGCGACGGGCAGCTTCGCAATCGCGTGATCGGCTCGACTCTTCCACGCACCGCCTACGGCGACCTCGTGATCCACATGCCGGGAGGCACTCCATGGTGGCCCGACAGCTTCTCGAGCGCCTACCGCGATTTCATTCGCCGAGAAGACCTTCGCGGACGCTTCCACGATCTCCGACGTTCGCACGGGTCGCAGCTCATTAAGGTTGGGGTTCCGATGAAGGTGGTTTCCGAGCGCCTAGGGCATGCATCGACCGCGTTCACGATGGACATCTACACGGATGTGCTGTCCGGTATGCAGGAGGATGCCGCTGCGCGAATCGACTCGATGCTTTCGACCGCGATCTCGCTGTATGCTGAGAAACAGAGCACGGAATCATGAGCAAAGCAGACAGGGGACGGCAGCCGGAGACCGCGATTCTGATGTACCATGTCGTCTGATGTTCTCTAACGGGCCCGTAGCTCAATGGTTGGAGCAGGAGACTCATAATCTCTTGGTTGTAGGTTCGAATCCTACCGGGCCCACCAACGCACCACATTGATCGTCGATCAGCAAGTTCGCGCATACTTCTCGCTCGCCTCTGACGCAATCCAGCTTAGCGCGGCCGAACGGGACGACGGCGGTATCGATGTGCCATTGATGGCGAATCTGTGACCGGTGTCGTGATGGCCGAACAGGTGAAGTCACTTGATTTCAGAATGCGCGGCATGAGGGAGATTGGTAGCGCGCCTGCGTCTGTTCTCGAAGAAGTCCTTTCGGTTTTGGACGCGTGCATCTACTGATGCCGCATGCTCGGTTCGCGCACGCTCATGGCCGGGCCGGCAGACTCTCGCAGAACCGCCTGGCCCGCGAGTGCGCGAAGCTCGACGTGAACTTTGAGGGGCGAAGTCCGCTGGGCGCGCTGGGCGGACTTGGATCCCACCCGCGGGCACGCGCAGTCTGGACTTCGACCGGTTCTCGTTCTGAGCGCCGACGTCTTCAATGAGCGCTCCGGTACCGTGATTGCCGTTGGGTTGACGAGCCAGCCGCAACGTGCCGGTTTTCCCTTGTCGCTTGAACTCGAAATGACTGGCCTGCCCGAGCAATCCTGGGTCAAGATCAGCCAGATTCGAACGTTTTCCGCCCAAAGGATAGGTCGTAAACTTGGTGTGGCCTCACCTGAGGACGTGCTTCGGGTCATCGAGGGCCTGAACGAAATCCTGGGCGCGTAGCGCCAACCCCGCCCGGCCCCACTCGCGGGTTGACTATCACCGTGTGCTTGCGAGTCGTCTTGTAACGGGTCATTCTTACTCGATGCGCATGCCTCACATTGTCGGTCCGGAGGCATGACGGTAGTGTGTTTGCTTACCGGGCCCACCAAGACAGGTTGCTGATGCAGTTCAGACGCTCTGAGAACGCCCCTCGCGGTTCACGAAGGCGCACGCGCACCTTGCCGAGAGGCAACGGTCGCCTGTGGCTGGTGGGCACCCTGGCGGTCATCGGGATCCTGCTGCTCGTTGTTGGCGCGCTTGCGATCGGCAAGGGGAGGGCGTCGGCCACGGCTGCGGTGCCCGACATCGCGGCTGACACAGTGAGCTCCGACGCGCTCCGTGCCGCAGCGGTGGCTGCGTCCGCGGCTGCGTCGGCGCCCGTCAACTCGCAGATGGTCGAGGTTCCGTCCGTCGCAGGGCTTGGACTCACGGAGGCCAAGTTGGTGCTGGAAGCCGCAGGTCTGATCGTGATCTCCCGCGAGGCCGGCGCGCCCGTCGCTAAGGGCCAGACGGCGACCGTCACCTCCCAGGAGCCCTCCGCCGGTCAGCTCGCCGCACCAGGCGACAGTGTGCGGCTGGTCTTGCCACCCGCATCGGTTGCTGCCGCGAAGAAGCCCGCTGCTGCCAAAAAGTCCTCGGGCGACGGTTACGTCGTGTGCATCGACCCCGGACACCAGGCGCACTCCAACCCGACTCCGGAACCTATTGGGCCGGGATCCAAGCAGACCAAACCTTCCGTCAGCGGCGGTGCCACGGGTGTCTCAACCGGCATTCCGGAGTATGAGATCGCGCTTCAGATCGCCATGAACCTCAAGAAGCGGCTCGAGGCACAGGGCGTGAAGGTCGTCATGACGCGCACCGTCAACGACGTCGACATCGTCAACAGCAAGCGTGCGGCGATCGCCAACAAGGCCAAGGCCGACCTCTTCATCCGCATCCACGCCGACGGAAGTCCCGACTCTTCGGTCGTTGGTATCTCAACGCTCTACCCAGCTTCGAACAAGTGGACACGATCGTTTGCCGGCCAGAGCAAGTCCGCCGCAGTCAGTGTGCAGAGGGCGATGATTCTGAGCACCGGCGCGGTTGACCGTGGCGCTGTGAAGCGAAGTGATCTGACCGGCTTCAACTGGGCAACCGTACCCAGCGTGCTGGTCGAGGCCGGCTTCATGTCGAACCGCGTCGAGGACAAGCTCCTTGCAAGCCCGCACTACCAGGACAAGCTCGCCGAGGGGATCGCGGCCGGCGCCATGAAGTATCTGAAGACGGAGCGTTGATGACTGGACTGTGGCGTGCGGTGCTCATTGGCTCGGTGTTGGGGATCTTGGTTGTTGCCATTGGGGTGTCGGTGGTTATGTCGGGCGTTGTTCCCGGCCGTCACGATCATGCAGTCCAAGCGGCTGAGGGTCCGATTCTTGTGGCGCTTGTCCTGCCAAACGCCGATGGTGCCCATGAAGTCCGCGTCGTGAGCGTGTTCAAGCGCGCAGGAGACGCCATGCGTATGTCGCCCGTCGACCCGCTCACCTCAGCGACGGTTCCCGGTACCAGTGCCACCACAATGGCCGAGGCGTACGCGTTTGGCGGCGGCGATGGTCTCGCTAAGGCGTACACGGAGAACAAGGGTGGCACCCCGCCCGTCTGGGTCGTCGTCGAGCCAAAGGCATGGTCCGCGCTTACGGACGGACGCGAGATTCCGGTTGTGGTGCCCGCAGACATCGAGGTGTTTGACGGTCGGCAACTGTACTCGTATGCCCAGAGCGCGTCTTCGATTCCTGCCGCAGAAGTCGCTCAGGTAATGAGTGGCGCGGCGTTTCTGTCAGCCGAGAAGCGGGCCATCCTTCGCGAAGCGGTGGGTGACGCGCTCGTGACCGCGATTGCTCGCAAAGGCCTGCGGGCGGACGCCGGTATTGAGACCAATCTCACCGCAGAAGAGCTTGCGATCCTGGTCTCCACACTGCAGACGGCATCGGTTCCTGCCGATACCAATCAGTAGAAGTTCTCTTTGGTGGCATTCCTGCACTTCGCGGTGATAGAATGCCCAGTACATTGCTGTAAGCAGCTTGGGGACAATCCGAGCACACGCACGCATATCAGGGGATTTTGATGACGGACGAAGTAGCTCAGCCATTCCATCCGGCCAAGACCGCAACCAAGCACTCGGTTCCGGTGATTGTTTGGGTGCTTGTACTTCTGGTGGCGACCGCAGCTTTTGGCGCTGCAGTCGTCTACTCAGGCGGGCTTGATTCCGCGCTGAAGCTCGCCGGTATCGGCTCGCTTGGGAACAGCGGGGGAAACCTTGGATCGGTGTCTGGTGGCAACAAGCCAGCTGGTGCGCCCGTATCCGGCGCGACCACCGGAACCGCCGAGGAGTCAACCTCCACGGCCAGCGGTGGCACATCCGCGACCGCAGGCGATGCGGCGGCTGGCACGGCCAAGCCGGCTGCTTCCAGCGGCTCTTCCGCCAAGAAGGTAGTCCGCGACCCGGGTCTACCCGCCAGTGCGCGTTCCGCCATGTACCGCGGGCAGCTTCGCTCGCAGACCCCCATTGGCAAACTGGTAAATAACCAGATGGCGAGCATGCGGCTGGGTGTCCCGCGCAAGTCGGCCACGGTTGCCACGGTTCCGCTTGTTGTGACCCAACGGGACGGGACGACGCTTGGTGGCACCATGACGCTGCGCAAGTACAACTCACGTTGGTACTTTGCCGGATTGGTCACTGATGGCGGGCCGGAAACCGGTAACCCTGGAACCATCGACTCGTCGGTCGTTCAGACAATCGTTCGACAGCAGACAACGCGAGCGAATCAATCGATGATCGTGAACGGCATATTGGGTGGCGGCTTCAAGAAGGCGGTCATCACCAGTGTCTCAAAGGGTTCTGGTACGGCCACAATCAACGTAGCGCTCAGTGGCGGCACCAGCGCTCCCCGGAACGGACCGTTTGTGTGCTTCTCTAAGAACGACGGATCGACCACGTACTGGTTCATCGCTCGATTCGTGGCGAAGTAGTCGATGTCACTGCAGCATCTCATCGAAGCCGGCGCGCCGCGCCGGCTTCGGCGCGTGTAGGGTTCGATCATGCCGGCCTGTGTACGAAGGATGTAGCACATGGAGCTTCGCGACTATCTCAACGTGATCAGGGCGCGCAAGTGGGTCATCATCCAGGCCGTGGTCATTGTCACGCTCACGGCGCTCGCGGTGTCGTTCCTTCAGCCCAAGACGTACGAGGGAACCGCGCTGGTTCTCATCTCCGAGAAGGGCTCGTCAGCCTCTGTCTTCGGTGACCTGCTTCCGCAGCTCTCCGCTCAGCCGGAGCGCGCCATGCAGACGCAGGTCCAGTTGATGCAGATTCGGCCCATCGCCGAAGCCACCATCAAGAAGCTCGACCTGCAGACCGCACCCGACGCACTCCTCAAGACGGTCACCGTGGCGGCAATCGGTCAGACGAACCTCGTGAAGATCACCGTGACCGGCGCTGATGCCAAACAGGCCGCACTCATCGCCAACACCATGGCCGAAGAGTACGTGGACAGCTCCCGTGCTGCTCAGCGTGCGAGCCTGGCCGACGCCGCCGACGAGGTACAGAAGCGCCTGGACCAGGCAGAGGCAGACATCCTCGACCTGGGCAAGCGCGTGAGTGAGTCCGGCAAGTCCGATCAGCTCACCGCAGAGCTGCAAATCGCGACCGGAACCTACACCACACTGGCCGAGAAGCTCGAGCAGCTCCGCATCAACGAGCGACTCGAGAGCGGACCCGGTCGCGTGGTCAGCGCCGCGGTGGTCGACGTGAGCGTGGTCTCGCCAAACCCGCTGCGCAACGCGGTGCTCGGTCTGGCCGTGGGCCTGGTGTTCGGTGTGGGTATGGCGGTCCTCTATGATTATCTGGACAACACGATCAAGTCCACTGAGGAGTCCGAGAAGCTATTCGGGGCGCCGGTGCTTGGAACCGTGCCCATGGACGCGATGGAGAAGGGGCAGAAGCGCCGTCTCACCATTGTCCAGGCGCCGGGCTCGGCTGCGGCTGAGGCGTACCGCGTGCTGCGCAACTCACTTGACTTCATCAACTTCCAGCACGACATGCGATCGATCATGGTCACGTCCGCCGCTCCGGGTGAAGGCAAGTCCACCGTCGCGGCAAACCTCGCTGCGGCGCTCGCTCAAGCGGGCAACAAGGTGGTTCTGGTGTCCGTGGACTTTCGCAGACCAACCACCGAGCAGTTCTTCAACGTGAACAACATGATCGGCCTGTCAGACGTGCTGATTGGAACCCACTCGCTCAAGGCCGCGCTTCAGCGCCCCGGGGACGAACAGCTGTTGGTACTGACCGCCGGCAAGATGCCGCCGAACCCCTCAGAGTTGCTGGGATCGACCAAGATGCAGGAGGTTGTGAAGTCGCTCCAGGAGTGGGGCGACTGGATCATCATCGACACGCCTCCGTTGTTGGCAGTGGCGGACGCTGCCGCAGTCGCCCGTTGGACTGACGGTGTGCTGATGGTGACGCAGGCGGGTGTCTCTACGCGTGAGGCCGGCAAGAAGGCCGTTGAGCTGCTGGGCAAGGTGGGTGCCAAGATCACGGGTGTTGTGGTTTGGGGCTTCGATCAGACCAGTTCCGGTTCGGCCGGGTACGGCTACTCGAGCGGCTACTACTACGCCAGCTACTATGCGATGACGCCTGCCACGGGCCGCCGCAGTGGCATGCACGACAACGGCGCCCAGGCCGTGGGGGTGGGTACCGACGCCGCCGCGCCGCGCTGGGTGCCCGAGGAGAGTGGCGGGCGCAAGTTCGCGCGAGTGCTGGGCAAGGTGCTGACGGGGATGCTGGCGTTCCTGCTGATTGTGGCGATTGCTGCCGTGGTGGCGTACTTGCTGGATGGGTACTTTGGGTGGGGCCTCGTGCGCGCTGCGTCGGGTCTCGTGGGGAACTGATTGTGTTGGGGACCTTTGTGCCTGTTATGAACGAAGCGCGTTCATCAACCGACGTCTCTAGCCAAGACCACCCAATCCGAGTCGCCCATGTCGTTGGGAAGATGGTGGGCGGAGGCGTTGAGGCCGTCGTAATGAACTACTACAGGCACGTCGATCGTGAGCAGATTCAGTTCGACTTCCTCGTTGACCGAGATTCCACGGCTGTTCCTCGAGCTGAGATCGAGGCGCTAGGCGGGCGGGTGATTGTTGTGCCGCCGTATCAGCGACTTACGGAGTACATCCCAGCACTAGTCTCAATCTTCGGCGAGAACAAGTATCAAATCGTGCATTCGCACCTCAATGCGCTCAGTGTCTTTCCACTGCTTGCAGCAACGATTGCCGGTGTACCTGTTCGCATCGCTCACAGTCAAAGCACTGCTGGCGGCGGCGAGTTGCTGAGAAATGCCCTGAAGTACTCGCTAAGATCATTCTCCAGGGTATTCGCGACACACTACTTGGCATGCTCGGAGCGGGCAGGGAAGTGGCTGTTCGGTGCAAGCGCGGTCCGGCGTCACGACGTCAGCGTGTTGCCCAATGCAGTCGAACTTGATAGGTTCTCATACCGTGAGGATGTTCGCGACCGAGTAAGGCAAGAGCTGGGGCTCTGTGGACGTTTCGTTCTTGGACACGTCGGGCGTTTTACCAACCAGAAGAACCATTCGTTCTTGATTGACGTGTTTGCGGAGGTTCTCAAGCGGGATCCATCTGCGATGCT
>JBBQIR010000083.1:0-8180 GCA_038325105.1 Coriobacteriia bacterium | reverse complement strand
CACCGTCGCCTATTTCAGGCGTGAATCTCAGATGGTTCGTGAAAGATCGAGGCTAGTGTGGCGCGAGGTCAAGGGGTGCGAGGGTCCAATCCGAACGACGATGGAGCAGCTTGGGGAGCGCGAGAACATCGAAGCTGCCGCTACGGAATCGCAATTCCACGACGCCGTTTGCCACGCCTGGAGTCGCAGCCCGAGTCTCGCTGGCAACAAACTGATCGATGACGGCGTCCGCACCGTCCTACGAAAGACACTCTCCCAGTTCGAGCCGACTCGCGTACTGACGCGCTTGCTGTCGAAGATCTGCGAACGGGCCAACGACATTCATCGCGTGACACCTGGTCCACTGAACGCGGAGTTTCGGGAGATTGCCTGCGTCTATCTTGCGCCACTTGTGAATCTGGCGCCGAGGGGTCTTGAGTTCCAGCCGCCTGACCCGTTCGCCGTCTGGCCGCCAGCGACGCTCCCTGACTTCTCAATCGTACCCGCGGAGCCGACCGATATCCGCATTGAGTTCGAGGATCCCGGCATCGCTCGACTAGGCGTTCCGCGGACCGAGCTGAAGATTGGGATCGCCGACTACTGTTGCGACCGAGACAAACTCACGTGGACCGTCTTGCACGAGGCGAAGGGCATATCGTACTCCCAGGTGCATGTCGAGCCGGCCGCTGGCGCAGCCCGGCGCGTACGCGAGACTATCGAGATGATGCAAGCGCACGGGGTGCACGTTGGCGTCATGCCGGAGTTGAGCATGCTGCCCGAACTGGTCGAGGTGGCTAGGACGGCGCTGCAAGACAGCTACGACGCCGCTCGCGGCGAGTCGAGCCTGCGCCTCCTCGTCGCGGGCTCATCCCACGAACCGGTCACGAGCACCAGAGTGCGGAACGTCTCTCGCGTCTTCGCAGCTGACGGCTCCGAACTCTGGACCCAGGACAAGTTGAGCCCGTACGCGTGGCCGGATGGCAAACCCAAGTATCAAGAGGCACTCGACACAAGCGACAGGGTGCTGCACGTTTGCGACCTGTGGATCGGCCGAACGATCGTCACAATCTGCCTTGACTATCTCGCCGAAAATGTCCAAGCGCTAGCCCACGGACTGTCGGTCGGATGCTTCCTAGTTCCCGCGATGACACGACGAACCACGGACTTCGGGGACCGAGCATTTGAGAATGTGCGGGCAATCAAGGCAGGCACCTTCGTCGCCAATGCAAGCTGTCAGGCGAGCGTTCCTCTTGCCAACGAAGCGGCCTCCCTCGGCGTGTTCCCGCGCAGAGGAAGCCGGGGGCGGATTGTCCAGGAGTTCGACCTCACTTATGGTCCTGTCGTTCACACAGTGCCGTTCTCGCCAGCGCCCTCCGCTTGACGTCTTAGTTATGCATTCGTACTATGTGGGCATTGTTTGAAGTATCTTTGAACAATCAACCGTCCACGAAACCACGTTCCCCGCGTTTTCGCGTTTCCTCTGGAGGTACTTCCATGACAGACACCATGGTCGCTCGAGGCCACTCAGCATTGGCTGCTCGCCAGAGTGTTCTCGAAGAAGCAATCGAGTTCACCTGGGACTTCGGCACTACGCCCGAGTTCACCAGAACCGTGATGAAATCGCGACTCGATGTGGTCTTCTCTGCTGCCGCTCGCGCGTTTGAGCGACAGGACCGGCACACGCTCGCGTGGCTCGCGGACAAGTGCACTGCAATCTCTCATCGCCTGCTACGCAACCAGGAAGTCTCGCCGCGCGTGTACTTCGCCGTATACACCAGGTGCCTGGGTGACCTCGCGTTCTCTCTTTCAGCTAGTAACAACGCAATCATGGAGGTCCACGAACGGGTGAAGGGCAGCAAGCATATGCTGCGGCTTGTCGTGACTCTGGGTCAGTCGAAAGCATCGCTCACGCCCACGGAGATTGCGCGACGACTCTCGCTCAAGCCAAACAACCTCACATACGTACTGAAACAGGCGAGTGAAGCGGGTGTCATAACGTGCGCCGCGATCGGCAGGCAGAAGCACTGCTCTCTCACGCGGCTGGGCAAGGAGTACCTCGAAGAGCACTCCCGGCCGGTTGGTCGAGCAGCTGCCGAACAACTGCTCGACCGGTACTGGCAGACGCTGACCGGGGCAGATGACTTCAATCAGGCGCTTGCCGACGAAACCAGAGCGAATCCGGCGTTCACCGAAGAGAAGCTTGAGGCGTTTTACCGTTCTGCCACTGAGATCCGGGCCGAAGAGATTGCCAGGGACCGTGTCCGAAGACAGCTTGAGCGCGCCTCACGAGTAATTGTCTCCTTCGGAGGTCAGATGCCAGAGGGCCTCCTACCAGATAGCGCCGCCAGACCCGGCGATGTCGAGTGCGACATCATCGAGGCCAATGAGCAATACGCCCATTTCCTCCCCTTGCGTAGGCGCACCGGTGCGCCTACTCCATTCGAAGTGCCATACCGTGACTTGCTCTCAAAGAAGGTGAAAGTGCGCAAACTGACTTCGACGCGCGCCATGGCGATTACTAATCCCGGCTTCAAAGACATCCGCGTCGCGAACGACCCCAATAGGATCGAGCCGTGCGGAATCACCGCGTGATGGCACACTGGGAGGCGAGAGCGACCAAGTGCCATGTACTTGGGCTACAAATCGGGACGCTTGTCGGTGGCCAGTGCAACCGGTCGGCTTCGCATCAGGTCGGCGGACATTCTGCTCTCAGGTGGTGGCCATCTGGATGGATTCACGCCTGCATCACAGACCTATCGGAACCCCTCAATAGCTTCTCGGCGTTCGTCCCCCAGCGCTGTCCGGATCTTCAAGCCAGCAAGCGAACTCGTCGATTTGCGCCTGTAGATGCGTCGACTCGGGGCCAGACCGACCGTCTGAGCTAAGCATAGACGCGCTTGCCACCTGCTGAGGCGAACGCCCCTCGTCCAGTGCGATTACGGCACGCCGTCGCCATTTGTCATCGGCACTCCGCTTCAGCGGGTCACCCCAGCAGCCGTTCAAGGACGGGTCGCGAAGAACCTGCCGATAGACATCGTCCGAATCACCAATCAGGTTTGTAGTGACGTCGTCGAGGTAGAAGTGCTCGGGCCGGCGCCTAAGCATGTCCGAGCGCTGGTCATCATCCATGATCGAAGCTGCTGCTTGCACGTTCTTTCGATTCCAAAGCGCGCGACAGTCATCATTCTCAAGGCGCGCCTCAAGCCATCGGACAGCCATCGCCGGGCTGCTCCCTAAGATCTCTTCAAGCCAGAACTCGTCGTCACCAATCCCAACGACCGCGTCCTCCCACTCCTGCCTGAGTTCACCCGGAATGGCACCGCGGGTCTCGCCCTTCCACATCAGGGATACCCGCTAAGCGGTTTTCGAGACTGCCGCATTCAACCACTCTGCCACCCCTCCGCAGGGGCGCGAGCCGCACAGAGGCAGCTCGAAGCGCAACGGCTAGTATAGCCAGCGGGTGCGTGAGGAGCAATCGGAGCTGACCTACGACCAGTGATGATTCAGAACCCTGAGCACAGGAGTTGGAGCTAGCCAAGGGCGCGATCCGCTCGTTGAGGTCGTCAACGAAGGCGCGCAAACCACTGCCGGTGGGATTGCGAACAGCCCCAACGGTGCCGCTCCACGAGGACCTTGGAGCCGACCGGGCTTGTTCGTCTCCACCTTTCGAACGACAATCATCGTCGCTGCGCATGCACGTTCTCGAGCGCACAGATGGATCTAACCGACGAGCAAGAGGAACCGGTATCAACCAACAAGTGTCCGATGTGGAGATTGCCCTACGAGCAAGGGGCGACGTGCACGCGTTGCGAAGAGAGTAACCTCTTTCGATTTCCGTCAACTGCGACCCGCGTCATTCGCCGTTGCCCTGAGAGCCCGCTCGACCACAGAACCGGTACCCCGCGTAAACACCCAGCGCAACCGTCGCGAGCAAGACCGAGGCACCGGCTGCGCGTAGCCACAGCGGATCCACCGCCCCCAATCGACGCGCTTCGCCGAGGTCGGTCAGTCCGAGCGTAATGGCTCCCAGTATGACGCCGGATTCCGGTGGACTGGGCACAAGCCATGCATGCGCGAGAAGCGATCCAGCAACTGCACCGACATACAGCGCGATAGTCGAAGCCCGTCGCACGACAGCACTAGTGGCGTGACCGGCCCCCAGCCCCAGACAGAACCAGCATGCAAGCAACAACACCGTCCCGGTTCTTGGCCCGTCAAGCCAGAATGTCCGGGTGAAGGTGCCCCATCCTGGAATGGAGCCGTACATACTCGTCGCGATAGCGAGCACGCCCAGAATCGTGGGGCGGAAAGCATTTCGCGTTCTCCTGGACATCACATCTCCCTCTCGACTGGGTTGAAAGCACGTCGAGTTCCATTACAGCTGCCGAAGCAGGTCCAGGCCAGACTGACACAAGCGGACTTGACTCCAGCTTCGCAGAGCAGCGCCCCTCGACGCGGGACGTCTACTTGTTCTTGAAGTACCACCAAGTGAGGTCGACGGTCCGCTTGAAGCGCACCGTGACCCCATTCATGGTGCAGGACGCTCCGTTGGTTGACGTCAGGTCGTCGTAGTTCACCCATGCTCCCCAGTTCCATGACCAGACTTTCAACTGATTCTTGCCACCGCTCGTTCTCCACCCATAGAACGCAAACGTGTGGAATCCCCAACTGCCACTACCAGACTTCACTTGACCGTAGGCGATCACCGGACGGTTGTTGACGATCTCCGCCACGCACTCGTTGAAGCTCACTCTGCGGTGCAGGTGTTCGCTAGTCACCTTGTGCTTGTTCGACAAGTTGGTGCAGTTCAACTCGGGCATCGGCCACGCGATGCTCGCGCTAACCCACGACAGACTCGCCCAAGTAGGCATGGTACCCTTAACAGCTCCAATGGCACCCCGAACGGCGACTTTGACGCAGTTGTACCCATTCCCGCCGACGGACGGCCAAGACGGAATGGTGTAGGCTTCTCCGCTCGGGTCAACCTTCCCCACGGGGTCCCCGCCGCAGTACTGGTACGCGCTCTCCTCACCGTCGGCCTTGGCGGGGTCCTTCGTGACGAACTGCGCGGTCGTCGGGTCGTAGTAGCGCTGGGAGCAGTAGTAGAGGCCGGAGAAGCCATCGTAGCAGTATCCGGCGTAGCGGAGCAGGTTAGCCTCAGCGATCGTCGCCGCCGTGGTCGCGTCGAGGCTCCCCGTTGCGGTGGTCGTGGTCTCGGTCGGCCTGCCGAAGGCGTCGTACGCATAGAACGCGAACGCTGTGCCGTCAGGATCAAGGAGCTCGCGAACGTCACCGCGGTCGGTGCTGATGATCGTGAAGACGACGGGGGTAGCCTCGCCGCTCTCGTAGATGGCGGCGTACGGGTCATCCTGCTCGTCGAAGAGGTAACTGACAGACAAGGTCGTGCCGTCACTCCGCTCGGAAGCGGTGCGCTGGAGCAGGAGGCCTTCGTACAAGTAGGTCGAGGTCGTCATGAGGCTGCCCGCTGTGACGACGCTCCTCACCCGCTGGCCCATGGCATCGTAGGCGAAGGTCGCAGTAGTCGAGGCATTCGGGTCGGCAAAAGACGTGAGGCGCCCTGCTGTGTACGAGTACGTGACCGAGCTCTCGCCTGAGCGCTTCGCGCTCGTGCGCCAGCCCTTGGCGGCGTCCCAGCCGTAGGCCCAGCTGCCGGCGGGCCCGCTCATCGTGGCGAGCCGGTTGCCCGAGCCGTAGGTGAGGGTCGTCGTGGTCTCTGAGGGGCGACGCACGCCGATGAAGTTGCCGAAGAGGTCGAAGGCGTAGGTCGTGGTCGCGAGGTCTTTGACCACCGAGGCGATACGACCCGCCGATGTGTAGGTATAGGTAGTGTCCTCGCTGCCTAGCCCGTACGTGAAGCCGAAACCGTCATGGACCTTGCGGCCTGTGTCCTCATCGAACGAGTACTGCACGACGCGCGGCGTCAGGCACGGTGAGACACCCCCGACAACACCATCACTTGTCTCCTCACTCTCAGGGACGTATGCCGTGCCGATGTACTCCTGCGCTCTTACACGCCCAGCCTGATCATACTCAACCTCGATTTCGGTTCCCGCGATGCTCCACCCGGTCGGCCTGAGTGCCACGTCGGTGGTCGTCAGACTACGGGCAATCGTCTCGCCGGATACGGTCTGGGCAGCTTGGGCCTGCCGGAGTCCGAGCGAGTCGGTCGTGGTGCTGGTGACGACGCCCGCGAGTTCGCGCACGTTCGTCACAATGCCGTCGGTCGTGTAGGCGAGAGTGACCGTACTGTCAGGAGCGGCGTCGACGATCTCAATGGGCCGGCCTTGAGCGTCGTAGTCGATGACGACTTCGGAGACCACCGTATCGTCGGTGGCGACCTGGGTCGAGGCCTCCTCGCGGCCGAACTCGTCGTATTCCCGAGTGACAGAACTTCCATCCGGGTTGAGCTGCTCGACAGTGTTGCCGGACTCGTCATACGTGCTCTCGGTCGTCTCTCCTGCGGTCGTCTCGGCGAGAGTGCGGCCGCATACGTCGTAGACCCAGGACTTCGACACGCCGTCGGAGTCCGTCTCGGAGAGCCTCCAGCCAAGGCGGTTGTACGTGGTCACGGTCGGAGGTGCGCCTTGAGCCGCCGCGGCGGTCTGGCGACCGGCGAGGTCGAATGTCGCCGTCGTTGTCGATTCCTCTGGCGAGATCACGGCCACCATGCGCCCGCCGGTGTCGTAGGCGCGGCTCGTGACAATGGTGCCGCCGCCTTCTGCGGGCGTGGTCTCCGAGATCGTGTTGCCGCTCTCGTCGTAGGTGGACTCCGTGTAGGTGCCATCGGGGTTGGTGGTCTTCTTGACCCGACCATCTGGGAAGTATGTGGTCACGGTCGAAGCAGTAGTGGCGCCGGGCGCCGTCTCAGTCGTGACGCGGCCGTAGTCGTCGTACGTGGTTCTTCTCGCTGCCATATCTTCAGCGGTGTCGGAGCCCTCCGTCCAGGACTTCCTCGCGTTGCCTCGGGTGTCGTATATCGTAATTGCGCTCCCGGTGACCCTGTTGTCGTCAGACGCGGTCTCACGACCCATAGCGTCGACGGTGCGAGTGACCGTGCCGTCGGCGACGGGGTCACCGGATGCATCGGCCAGATAGCGGGTCACGGTGAGCGCGTTGCCGTCGGCGTTATAGTCGGTCGCGGCGCGGTCGCACCAGGTGCCGTCCGTCGCCTCGCGGTACGTGAGCGTCTCGCCGCCGACGATGTCGTATGCGTGATGCGTCACGGTGCCGGTGGCGTCCTCGGTCGTGAGCACGCGACCGGCGAGGTCGTAAGTGCTCTCCTCGGCCGTGACGCCAGCGGCGTCCGTGCGCGTGAGGGTGTCCCCGAACGCGTCGAAGGTCGCGTGCTCGACGAGGTCGACGGGGGTCCCACCGGTCTCCAGGAGCACGTCCTCACGTGTTGTCGTGCCGGCCTCGCCGGAAAGCGCGAAGTCGGTGTACGTTGTGGTCGCCCAGTCGGTAGCGTTCAGCTTCTGCTTCTCCTGCGTGACGGTGCCGGAGGCGTTGGAGGAGTACTCGGTGCGGCCGCGCTCGGCAGCGTTGAGTTGGCGCTCCTCGGCCAGCACAGGGCCTGCGCTCTCGAAGCCGGTGGAGGCGTACGTGCGGTACGTCGTCGCGCCGCGCGGGTCGGTCTCGCGGATGCAGCGGTCGAGCGCGTCGAACACGTAGGTGGTGCGGTGTCCCTCCTCGTCGACCTCGGCGAGCGTGTTGCCGCGCGAGTCCATCGTGCGCGAGACGGTCGCGCCTGTCGGCGCGGTCTCTAAGACGGGTTCGTTCGCGGGGTTGTAGGCGTAGGTCCAGGTCGCCGGGGTGGTGCCGGAGGCGTAGGGATCGGTCATCGTCGCGGTCGTGCCGGTCGGGTTCCAGGTGGAGCGCGAAAGGACGGCAGTGCCGCTGACGCCCTCGACGGTCCCGTAGCGCGTCAATGTGCCCGACGTGCTCGTGTATGCGACGTCGACGCGTCGGGCAGAGTCAGCGGTGCCACCGGGGAGCCAGAGTGACGAGAGCTTGTCGGAGACATAGACGACGTTCCACACGGGGGCGGGACCGGAAGGCGCGTAGCCCTCGATTTCAGCCTGGGAGAGGTGGCCACTAGTGTGTGTGAGGACGACCGTCTTCTCCTCGGACTCCTCGGGGAACGATGTGACTGCGATGACGCCGGGCGTGCGCTCGGTGTAAGA